>JAGCUR010000011.1 GCA_017962745.1 Bacilli bacterium
GAGTAAATGGGAATCTTATTGTGGAAAGTATGAAACTAATTTTAAAAACTTCAAATTAAAAGAAGTATGGATGAAAGATGGAGATTTATATGGCAAAGCTTCAAATGAAGTGCGTAATAATTTCACTTTTAAATTTTATCCTATAAGAGATAATGTCTTTGGACGTAGAGACGGAAACGCAATTGTAAAATTTGAAGATGGTTATTTTGAAATTGAGGGTGTTAAATGTATGAAAATCCAATCATGATAACATAAAGCAGCTGATAGAAGCTGCTTTTTTCAATATTTTGCAAATTATTAGCAAAGGGAGTGCTAGACATAAAAGATAATATGATATAATTACATTAGAAAATTACTTTGCTAATTTGTTTTACTAGCATAAGGAGGTAAGGCTCATGAAAAAGATATTATTAATAATTTTGTTATTTTTTTCAGCATTGTTCTTTGTCGGTTGTAATGTAAATGAATTTAAACTTATAGTTAATGATGACTTTGGGATAATAAAAAATAAACTTAGTGGTAGTTATAAAGCTGGAGAAGAAGTAGAAGTTAAAATTCAATTCTTTAGTGGTCTTCGTGCTCAAGTATATTTGGATGAAAAAGAGTTAGAATTGACGTCTATTGAAGCTTATGAATATGAATCGTTTGTATTTACTATGCCTAATCATGATGCTATTCTTCAAACAACAATAAATGGTTATACTAAACCACAAAAAAATGTAATGACCACAAATATGAAAATGGTCATTGTATATATTGCGGCGCAAAAGAAACCAAAGATGATACTTCAGATTATAATAAATTCATAAACATCGATAGTAGTTGCGGCCTTGATTTATTTGTCTATAATGATAATGGCACTGATAAATGTGTGTTGTTCTCTCATAAAAAAATAATAGAAGAAAGCTATGGAACAACTATAAATGCATTATTAGAAAGCATTCAAGACTTACTTGACAATCATAGTTTAACAATAGATGAAATGAAAGAAGTATTTAAGACATACGCAGAAGATGATTTGCATTACATCATTATTCATATTGTTGATAAAAAAGTAAATTATGATGATTTAAAATATAAAAATATTGTTGATGATAAACTAACAAAGAGAACAGAAGTTGCTAATAAACTTGGACTTAATATCTCTAGTGAGTTAGAGGGCATTTTATTGCATCCTGCTTTTTCATCTGGAGTTATTTATGCAAAAGTTGGAAATGAATTGAATATCAGTTTCGATGTTTTTCCAACGGACTATGTCTATAAAAATGTTTATATTAAATCAAGTGATGAAAGTATAGTAACAATAGATAATACGTGCAAAGCATCCTTCATTAGTGAAGGTAATGCC
Organism: Bacilli bacterium; assembly: GCA_017962745.1. GTDB lineage: Bacteria > Bacillota_I > Bacilli_A > ML615J-28 > CAG-698 > RGIG8164. Next base: position 1,349 of record JAGCUR010000011.1, read on the forward strand.
CAAATTATATTTAGTATTGATGGTATTTTAGAATATTATCCAGTCTTAGTTAGAAATGATGATATTGATATAATTACATTACCTGATGAAATAAAGAATATTAGTCAAGATGATTTGGTTGCTATGAGTGGTTTTCATTCAGCGATTAGCTCATATATATTTCATTCAACAAATCAAGATTTACTAAAATATGTTTTGGACTTAAGCCTATCAATTGATTATAATGAAGTGCTAACAAATGAAAATAGAGATCCTGTAGCGAAATATCAAGATATGCAAGTTTCTATTCAACTAGCAGGTGATAGATCGTTAAGCCTCACTCTTACAACTGAATCTAATATTTATTTACAGTATTTTGTAAAAGAAAATGATGAAATTGTGGCAAAATACGAGTTCAAAGCATATAAACCAAAACAGTACAAAACTTTAACTGCTTTTTGTAAAATGGGAATGCCATCTAATCATTGGTGGTGTGAAACTCCTGCTTGTACACAATATTATACTGGCAACTATTCAATTGATGAATATATGCAAGAGTCAATTGTAAAAACATTTATTGATAATAAAAGTCCTTTGAGTGAATATTATGAAAAAGGTACTAAATTTAGTGGCTTTATAAGAAAATCATTAGGTAGATTTAATGGCTGGTATGCTGTAATAGTTGATGGATGTGGCCTTTATTATACCGAATGCGAAGAGGAAGAGACTATTGATGGAGTTAATTTTAAGTACTCTAATGGTAACCGAATCTATTTAATAGGAGGCGGATTATACTCTTTAGAAAAAGCATTAGAAGAAGGAATAATAAATCATGATGATCTTGTAGAAATAAGCAATAGACTGAATGAATATTAAGATTATGCAAAATTGAAATGATAAACTATTAGTAGACACTAAAAGTACATTAGTGTTTATTAATAGTTTTTTATTTTTAAGACTTTTAAACTATGTTATAATCTAAATATGAATTTATATTAAAAGAGGAAAAAAATGAAATACGAAAAATATAAGTCAAGTTTACCTTATTCATATACTCTAGGAATAACGCTAACAATTGAGTTATTAAAGAAACATCCAGAAGATGTCTTAGATATATATTATCACTCTAGTTTCAATGGGGAAGGTAAAGATATCGTAGATAGTATCTGTAGAAAGATTGGGATTGAACCAATTGATAATGATAAAATCTTCAATATCTTCGCTTCTAAAGAAAATGTATATTGTATCGGGGTATTTAAGAAGTTTGATTCAACTGTGGAAAAAGATGCTAACCACATCGTTTTAGTAAATCCATCTAATGCTGGTAACTTAGGTACAATTATTAGAACTAGTTGTGGATTTAATTTAGACAACTTAGTAATAATTAAGCCAGCGGTTGATATTTTTGATCCAAAGACGATTAGAGCATCAATGGGAGCAATCTTTAATATCAACTTTAGCTTGTTTGATAGCTTTGAAGATTATGCAAAAGATAATAATCATCATTTCTATCCATTTATGTTGAAAGCAAAAGCTAAGCTAAAAGATACTAAATTTGTATCCCCATTTAGCTTAATCTTTGGTAATGAGGCAACTGGGCTACCTGATTCGTTTTTAGAATATGATAGCGTTATAATACCTCATGCGAAAACAATTGATAGCTTAAATCTACCAATTGCAGTAAGTATTGCCATATATAGCGCTACTACAAATGATTTTTAATAAATATAAATAAGAGGTAATTATTATGATTCAACTAAAAAAAGTAGATTGGGATAATTATGAAGATGTTATTAAACTTCACGTTACTAAAGAACAAGAAGATTTTGTAGCAGATAACGATGCAAGCTTAATTCACGCTTTTTTAGCCATGTCTGAAGGAGAGCCAGTTTTTGCTTTTGCTATTTATAATGATGATACTCCAGTTGGTTTTATCCAAATGGGATATGATGATGACTGGAGTGGCGAAGAAAGAAAAGACTGGCTAGAAAGCGATGTTTTTAAAAAATGGGATGGCAAGAAATATTATTTCATTTGGCGTTTTATGATTGATAAAAAATATCAAGGAAAAGGTTACGGCAAAGAAGCACTTAGAAAGGCCATTGAATTTTTAAAAACGGAACCTTGTGGGAAAGCGGAATATATTACTTTATCGTATGAGAGGACTAACGAAGTTGCTAGGAAATTATATTTTTCGTTTGGTTTTTATGAGCCGACTGAATTTGCACCATACTATCATGATGAAGACGAAATAAGTGCTATTTTAAAATTATAATAGACGAACCAGGCACATTATTATTTTTAAATGATACTTACGAGGTGCTACTATGGAAATAAAAAGAGTAAAACTAGAAGAAATATATGCTGTTATGGAAATAATTGATGATGCGAAAAGATTACTTAGTAGATTATCAGGCCAGTGGCAAGAAGGCTACCCAAATAAAGATACCTTAATAGGTGATATCAAGAATGGTAATTTGTTTGGTGCATACATCAATCTTACTTTAGTAGGAATAGCGGCCTATGTAAAAGGATTTAATGTTGATTATGACTATATTGAAGGTAAGTGGCTAAGTGAACACGATGATAACGATTTAGTGATTCACCGCATTGCTGTAAAAGATGGTTATCATAATCAAAAGATAGGAGATGCATTAGTCAAATACGCCGAAGTATATGCAAAAGATAATAATCTTAAGTCAATCAAGATTGATACACATATTAAAAATATACCGATGCAAATGCTATGCATAAATAATGGATATATTGATTGTGGAATAATTTATATTAAGCGCAAAGAAAAAGATCCTAAAAGGATAGCATATGAAAAACTAATATCATAAAGGAGAAAAACGATGAATGCTAATTTAAAGAAACTATACGAAAAACTAAAACTTATTAGATATTATGAACACGCAGAAGGAATCATGTATTTTGATTTTGAAACATGCGTTCCCAAAGATGCGATGGAAAATGAAGGCGACACAATGTCTTTCTTTTCTAATCAAGCATTTAAGATTAAAAAGAGTAAAGCATTTGAAGAGTTAGTTATTGATTTATATAAAGATATAAATAGCCTTGATTATCTAGATCAAATATTAGTAAAAGATTTATATGAAGATTATCAAAAAGCTAAAAACATTACACCAAAGATGGAACTAGCGATGTCTAAAGTTTACAACCAAGCATATATTGATTGGTTAAAAGCAAAGAATGAGAAGAATTATAAATTATTTGTTCCTTCATTTAAAAAAGTAATCGATATCTCTAAAAAGCAAATAGAGTTAAGAGAAAATAGATTAGATGATCTATATGATAATATGCTTAATGATTGTGAAAAAGGATTACTTCAAAAAGAACTTGATGTATTCTTTAATGATTTAAAGAATGGTTTAATTGAATTAATTGGTAAGATTAAAAAATCTAAGAAAAAGATTAGAAAAGATTTCTTAAGTAGAATAGTACCAATTTATAAACAAGAAGCATTCTCTAAATACTTACTTGAATTAAATGGATATGATTTTAATAGAGGCTACCTAACTACAACTGAACATCCATTTACATCTTCAATTGCCAAAGACGATGCAAGAGTTACAACTCATTATCATGAAGATATGGTTTTATCTAATATCTATTCAATTATTCATGAAGGTGGACATGCCATTTTAATGCAAAATGAACCAGAGGTTGATTATGAACATTTCATTAATGATAATGTAACTAATGGTATGCATGAATCAGTTTCTAGATTTTTCGAAAATGTTATTGGTAGATCAAAAGCATATGTTCATTTGATTTATCCAAAGTTTATCGAAACATTTGAAGAATTTAGCGATATTAGTGAACAAGAATTATATGAAGCTATTAATATCGTAGAGCCAAGTTTAATTAGAACTGAAGCTGATGAAGTAACATATGGATTACATATTGTAATTAGATATGAAATGGAAAAGAAACTAGCAAGTGGCGAGTTAAAAGTAAAAGATGCACCTAAAGAATGGAATAGACTTTATAAAGAATATTTAGGTGTTAAACCTAAAGATGACTCCGAGGGTATTCTTCAAGATGTTCATTGGACTGGCGGATTTGGATATTTCCCAAGCTATGCAATTGGAAATGCCTATAACGCTATGTATTTAAAAGAACTAAGAAAAGAATATAATTTTGAAGAATTAATTGAAAAAGGTGACTTTAAGACAATTAATTCATGGCTTAAAGAGCACGTCTTTAAAGATGCTAATCATTTAGATCCAAAGGATTGGATTAAACAGATTACTAATAAAGAATTATCAGCTAAAGACTTCTTAGAGTATTTAAATAATAAGTATAAAGATATTTATAAATTTTAAGATATAGATTATAATGTAATTAACTAGTAGGAGGAAGGCAGGATGATAGATAAGAAAAGAAGGATTATTGATATAGTTAGTTTAGTCTGTATCATAATATTAGCGATAATATATATTATTTATATGTATCAAATTGCTAAAGCATTCTTTGATACGTTTCAAGAACTTCCAGAAGACGAAGGAAGAGCAACAGTTGCTTTAGCGTTTTTGGTGGTAAGAATATTTGCTCCTATTGTATTTTTTAGCTTACTTAGTATGCTTATACTAATTATTGTTGCGTTATGCTTATTTAAAAAACCAAAAGCTTGTGTATTTTTAATAGTTGTATCTGCTGTATGCTTACCAGAAACTACTATTACTTTAAGAGTTGGTATTGATAATCATAATGATATTTATCTCTTTTTTGGAGTATTATCTACTGCCTTTGGTATAGCTAACTTAATTATTCAAATATATAGAACTAGATTAGTAAAGAAAACAGAAGCTGAAACTCAAAAGACGCTAAGTTAATTAGCGTCTTTTTGTTTGTGTAAGTTTAATGCCGTGATATAATGAATGTATAGATAAAGGGGAAAATATGAAAAATATTGTTTTTAAAGTTATAAAATATTTAGGCACAGTACTTGCTTTCTTTAACTTATTAATGTTTTTTGCGATGAGACCTTGTTGGAGCGGAATAAGTTCTACGATTGGTTATGGTCAAAATGGTAAAGCGATACTTTACTATTTACCAATCCTAATTTGTATATTATTCTTCTTAATCGCGATAAGCGATATAGTATTAAAGAAGTTATTTAATAAAAACTGGTTACATATTACTTATTTAGCAGTTAGCTTTGTATTCTTTGTAGTAATAATGGTGATTATTAAACTTGGGGCTATTGACTATATGCGTTTCATTTGGCCAAAGTTCTTTGAAGCATTAGGATTATTAGCAATTGTACTTGCCCTATACTGCTTAGTATTTATTTATCCAAAGAGTATTTTAAAAGATAGTAAACTATATAAATATTGCCTAATTGGTTTAGCAAGTTTATTGATGATTTTAATTGCATTAAACTTTTCAATCAATAGAATAACTTATAAACCAGTTGTATATGCGGTAGAAGATAAATATCAAATCATCTTTTCTACAAACTCGGAAGCTACTGCTTGGGTAGAAGTAGATGGGGTAAACTACTACGATACATATAACGGATCAACTAAGAAATTTAGTAAGATCCACAAAATAGAACTACCGATGGCAGTTCTAGATGCCGCTAAAAAATATACAGTTCATACGCAAAGATCAATATATTGCGGACCATTTGGTGGCTTCTTAGGTAAAGATATATCACTAACTTCTAACTTTAAACCAGTTGATACAAGCGACGGCATTCAATATTTATCATTTAGTGATATTCATATGAATGTCCGCCAAGCAGCCAAGACAGCAAGTTTTATTGAAAAGTATGACTTCCTAGTTTTAGCTGGCGATATCATTTCGGATGTAGAGACATTTGATGATGCCAACTTTAATAACTTAGTTGCATACACTATTACAAATGGTGAAATCCCAGTAGTATATGCTAGAGGTAATCATGACGTTAAAGGCAGATACGCAGAAGTTCTTCATAAATTCGTTGGTGCTAAAGGCGAAGACTTCTACTATAACTTCTACTTTGATGATATCTACGGAATTGTATTAGATATTGGTGAAGACCACGATGATGATTGGTGGGAATATTATGGAACTAGCCATTACGATGAATATCGTGATAAGCAAGTTGCTTTCTTAGAAGAAGAAATCGCAAAACACGAATATGACCACTTCGCATATCATTTAGCAGTATGCCATATTCCACCAGTATTTGTTAATTACCGTCACAACCACGAAGATATTAAAGCAAGACTTACTAACCTACTTAATCAAATGGATATCGATATGTTTTTATGCGGACATCAACACGAAATCATGATTTTTGAACCAGGTCTAATTACACCTAACACTAAATTAAACTATAACCCTAATTTCAAGAGTGGCACATACAATGGTTATTTAACAGATTTCAACTTCCCATGCTTAATGATTAGTAAGCAAGGATTTACATTTAGTGATGATCAACCACTTTCTAAAACAAAGAGCCATATCGGTTTATTTATTGATGTAGACTTAACAAATAAAAAAGAAACATGTAGATACATCAATGGTAAAGGGGAAGATGTTAACGTTATGAACATGTTCTATGACAAAAATTATGGAACTAAAATCGTAATTGACTTAGATACTAAAGAGTTTATGCCAAATTAATTAGTATAATTTAAAAATAAACTAGATTACATCATTTGTAATCTAGTTTATTTATTATCTTAAATTAGTTTTTCTAATTTGCCTTTTTAGTAGTATGTGTGATATAATCTTATAGATAAGGTGGGTAACTATGAAGAAACAATCTAGATTACAACTTATATCCGAAATAATCCTACTCGCATATATCATAATGATGTTAGTAGTATTTTTGCTGTTCAAAGATATGCCAGAATTCTTGGTAGATGCCATGTTTGCTGGTTTTGGAGCAGTATTATGCGTAGTCATTGTATCTTTTATCTCGCGTAGAAGAGTTAAGAAGATGACTTATCTAGAAAATAGATTAGGTTTATGGAATTCAATTTCATACCGCGTTAAAGGCGCTGGTGAGACAGCATTCAATAAAATGCCAGTTGGTATTTTAGTTTATAACAACTCACTTGAAATTGAATGGGCTAACGCATATGCGAAGGAAGCATTTAGAAGTCAGTTAGTGGAAAGAAACATTCACAATGTAGACCCTAAACTTGCTGGTTTCCTTCAATCAAATACGATGAACTTCAATATCGTTTTATATGGTAAGACATATGAATGTAGTGTTATTAAGGAAAGTAACATTTTATATTTAAGAGATGTAACTGAAAGAATTGAATATTTAGCTAGATATCGTGACAGAACTCTTGCCATTGGTATCTTGCACTTAGATAACTTAAACAATGCCTTAGGTTCACTAGATGCCAAAGAAAGATCAAGTCATATCACAAGTTTAATTGGTATCATTACTGAATGGTGCGAAAAATATAATATTTGTACACTAAGTTATTCTGATGAAAGATATTTATTAGTATTCGACTATGTCATTTTGCAAGAAGTTATCAAAGAGAACTTTGATATCCTTGATAAGATTAGAGAATATTGTAGCGAACAGTTCATTAGAATTACCGCAAGTATTGGTATTGCATGTAGCGACGTTGATGCGGATAAACTATTTGAACAAGCATCAAGTCAGTTAAGACTTGCCCTAGATAGAGGTGGTGACCAAACAGCGGTATCAATCGATGGCGAGACATCATACTATGGTGCTAAGTCAATGGTTCTTGAAGGTAGAACATCAATTCAAATTCGTGTTAAAGCCCAAGAACTTGGTGATTTAATTAAACGTAGTGAAAAAGTATTTATCGTTGGTCACTCAGCAATGGATGCCGATGCCTTCGGTGGCGCTTTAGCTTTATACAAAATGGTTAAAGCTTATAAAAAAGAAGTATACATTGCGATTGATGAAAAGAAGATTGATAAGACAGTAGAAACAATTTATTCTTCAATTAAAAATGAACATACTAATGCGCTAGAATACTTTATGAGCGTTAAAGATGCTACTAAAGCATTAACACCAAATTCACTTTTAATTATTGTAGACTGTCAGTTCCAAAATATTTTAATCGATGAAAAGATTTATAAGAAGGCTAAACATATAGCTGTTATTGATCATCATAGAAGTAATGCTAATACAATTCATAACTATGATTACTTATACATTCAATCATCAGCATCATCTTCTGTTGAGTTGGTTGTAGAAATGTATGACTACCTAGAAGAAAAAGAAGCTGAAGAATTAGATGTATCAGATATCGAAGCAACATGGATGTTAATTGGTATTGCGGTAGATACAAATAACTTTGCTTATCGTACAAGTAGTAGAACATTTAACGTACTTGCAAAACTTCAAACATATGGAGCATCAACTGCTACGGCTAATAGATACTTACGTGATGAATATAATGAATTTATTAAGCGTAACTTATTCTTAAGCAATATTGATTTAATCAATGAACATTATGCAATCGTAACTTGTGATGAAGAGATATATTCACGTGCTTTCATCGCTAAGATTGCCGATGACTTAGTACTTGTAGAAGGAGTTAAACTAGCCTTCTGTATCGGTAAGATAGCTGAAGATTTAGTTGCTATTAGTGCGCGAAGCTTAGATGAATCTAATGCCCAAGTTGCAATGGAAAGACTTGGTGGTGGTGGCCACTTTAATAATGCCGCTACTCAAATTCAAGGTATTACCATTGAAGAAGCAAAGAGTAGACTAATTCAAGTAATTGACAATTTATATCAAGGAGACAATGGAACTATGAAAGTAATCTTAGTAAAAGACGTTAAAGGTAAAGGTAAAGTTCATGATGTAATCGATGTAACTACTGGGTATGGTAATTACTTATTACGTAATGCCCAAGCGATTGAAGCAACTCCTGATAACTTAAAGAAACTAGAACAAGACTTAGCAGCAGAACAAATTGCTAACGACAAAAAGATTGATGAAGCAAAGGAATTAAAAGAAAAGATTAATTCAATAACTGTATCAATCAAAGTTAAAGTTGGTACGCAAGGTAAGTTATACGGTAGCGTAACTAGTAAACAAATTTGTGAAGAATTAAAAGCTCAATATAATATTGAACTTGGTAAACACCAAGTAATGTTAAATAAGAGCGATATGATTAATGCATTAGGTACTTATAAGATTCCTATTTACTTACACAAAGAAGTAATAGCAAGCCTTACAGTATACATCGTAGAAAAGGAGTAAGTTATGGAAGATACTTTTGATATGCCTATCATTCCACCAGTTGAAGAAGAAACAAGCGAACGTGGCCATAATTATTCACTTGAAGCTGAAAGATATGTTTTAGGCTGCGTATTACTTGATAGCGATGCTGTTGTAGAAGTAATGCATAGAATCGATCATGATGATTTTTATGACCCACGTCATAAAGCAATCATGACAGCGATGGAACAAATCTATGAACGCGATGAAGTTGTAGAATACGCTAAGGTTTGGGAAGAATTAAAGAAGCTTAAAAAAGAAAACCAAGTTGGTGGTCCTGAATATATCGCTTCAATTCTAGAAAGTGTACCAAGTGTTGCTAACATCACAAGTTATGTAGAGATTATTGAAGAAAACTCATTAATCAGAAGATTAATGAATTTCTGCGATAATACAAAACGTGAAATATTAGCTGGTAAGAAAAACTTTAAAGATTTAAGTTTAAACGCTGATGAGCAATTACAAAAGATCATTGAAAGAAGAAAAGTAATTAATGTTCAACGTATTAAGCATTTCACTGAAAAAGTTATTGAAATGGCTGAAGGTGCAAAGCTTAATGAAAGCCAACTACTTGGCTTAGATACAGGATTTGTAGAGTTAAATAGAGCTACATCTGGTTTCCAAAAAGGTGAATTAATCATCCTTGCTGCTCGTCCTGGTATTGGTAAGAGTGCTTTAGCGATGAATATCGCTACATACACTGCTAGAAACACTAAAGCAAACGTAGCATATTTCTCATTAGAAATGTCTAATGAACAACTTGCTGCCAGAATCTTAAGTAGTTTCTCTGGCATTGGCTTTAAGAAAATTAGAGATGGTAAGATCACTAGTAAAGAAATGCTACAACTTACTGGTGCGCAAGCTGAAGTTAATAAGCTTAACTTATATCTAGATGTAGAATGTAATACTAACTTAGATGATATTAGAGCAAAGTGTACAAAACTTAAACGTGAAGATAAACTTGACTTAATCGTTGTTGACTACTTACAACTTGTAACTGATACAAGAGGTGGTGGATCACGTCAAGAAGAAGTAAGTAGAGTATCACGTGGACTTAAGAAGATGGCTCGTGATTTTAACTGCCCAGTTTTAGCTTTGTCACAACTTTCTCGTGATGTAGAAAAGAGAAACTTAGCAGCATCAGCTACTGCTGAAGATCATGAACCAGGCTTGTCTGACCTTCGTGAATCAGGAAGTATCGAACAAGATGCCGATGTTGTATTATTCCTTCATCGTCCAAAATCTAAACAAAGCGATAGTGAAGTTAGAAAAGCTACGAACCATCGTACAGTATTAATTATCGCTAAGAACCGTCAAGGTGAACAAACTAAAATTGATTTAATCTTTAGAGGTCCTCAATTCACATTCAGAGAAATGAATGATGCCGATAAAGAAGAACCAAAAGAAACTGAAATTAAAGAATAGGAGAAATAGCTATGTTTGAAAGGCTTGATATTACTGAAAAAAGATATCTTCAATTAGAAGAAGAATTACAAGATCCTGCATTAGCTAGTGATATCAAGAAATACACTGCTATAATGAAGGAACGTAAATCAATTGAAAAGATTGTAGAGAAATATAGAGAATATAAGCAATTACAATCATCAATTGAAGAATTAAAAGAACTATCTAAAGATAGTGATCCAGAAATCCGTGAAATGGCGGAAATGGAACTAGATGAAAATAAAGCAAGAAGTGCTAGCATTATTGAAGAATTAAAGATATTACTAATCCCTAGAGATCCTAACGATGATAAAAACGTAATCGTTGAAATTAGAGGAGCAGCTGGTGGTGATGAAGCAAATATCTTTGCTGCTGATTTATTTAGAATGTATCAAAAATATGCGGAATCAAAAGGTTGGAAAATTGAAATTACTAACTCACAACCAACTGGCCTTGGTGGATTCTCAATTATTGAATTTATGGTATCAGGAGAAGCAGCATATTCATTCTTAAAATATGAATCAGGTGCTCATCGTGTTCAAAGAGTACCAGTTACTGAAGCTAATGGTAGAATTCAAACATCAACTGCTACAGTATTAGTAATGCCTGAAGCCGATGAAATTGATGCACATCTTGATATGAACGATGTTCGAATTGATATCTTTTGCGCCTCTGGTCCTGGTGGACAATGCGTTAATACTACAAAATCAGCTATTCGTGTAACTCACATCCCAACAGGAATCGTTGTTTCTTGTCAGGACGGAAAGAACCAACACGATAATAAAGCAAATGCCCTAAGGGTATTACAAGCAAGACTTTATGATAAGATTTTACAAGATAAGTTAGAAGCTGAAGGAAAAGAACGTTTAAGTAAAATTGGACGTGGCGACCGTAGTGAAAAGATTAGAACATATAATTATCCACAAAACCGTGTAACTGATCATCGTATTGGTTTCACTCTTCAACAGTTAGATCGCATCATGGAAGGTAAACTTGATCCAATCATTGAAGCTTTAATTCAAGAAGATCAAAAACAAAAACTTTCAGGTGAAGAGTCTAAGTTTTAAATGATAAATTATGCCTAATCTTTAATTAGGCATATTTTTTTAGGAGGAGATCATGCGCTACTTAGAGTTATTAAATAAATATACAACTATTGCAAAATATCGCGGCCTTGAGGAAGAAGCCGTAAAACTAATCGTAGCAGAGCTTTCCGATATGACGCAGACCGAAGTGTATCTACATTATAATGATGAAGTATCTCCTCTATTAGTTGATAAGATAATTAGTAGCTTAGAAAAATATATTACAGGTTACCCTGCTCAATACATCTTAGGTTACACTTACTTTTACGGACTTAAATTAAAAGTATGCGAAGATGTATTAATTCCAAGATTTGATACTGAAGTAGTTGTAGAACAGGCTTTAAAAGTAGCATCGTTTTATAAAGAACCAAAAGTATTAGATATTTGTACTGGAAGTGGAGCTATCGCTATCGCTTTAGCAAAGAATGGAATAAGCGCAGTAGATGCCCTTGATATTTCTAAAAATGCTTTAAAGATAGCTAGAATTAATGCCAAAGAAAATGACGTAAAAATAAGATTCTTTGAAAGCGATTTATTAAGGAATGTTAAAGAAAAGTATGATATACTGATATCAAATCCACCATATATCGAAAATAATGCTAAAGATGTTGATAAGATGGTTTTAGACCACGAACCACACCTAGCTTTATTTGGCGGAATTGATGGTCTAGATTTTTACCGTGCTATCTTAAAAGATGCAAAGGATTACTTAAAACCTGGTGGAAGTATCATTTTTGAAATACCATATGACAAAGCAAATGAAATTAGATCAATTGCTTTAATGTATTTTAAAAATATTCAAATTGAAAAAGACTTAGCAAATAATGACCGTGTGATGATTATTAGTTAATGGTGATATTATGAAAAATATATTGATATTATTTTTAAGTTTCTTTTTATTAACAACAATTCAAACTACTAATAAAGATAAGTTTTTATCAGAAGTTAAAAATGGTTATAAAAATTATGAAGTTTTAACTGATATAGATGATGATAATTATACTTTATGTGTTGTAAGAGGAGTTAATAAAAATAAAGCGAGCCTTGGCATCTATTTCCATAGCGTATGCGATGGGGAATATGTTTGTATAATTAATGATGGATCTAGCGAAAAAGAATTATCATTAGATAAAAATAAAGAAGCATATTATCCAGCTATGAGTTATACAATTAACTTAGCTGTTAATATTTATAACTGTGATGATGAACTTGTGCAAAGCGTTAAAGTTAATAGAATAACAGTTGCTAGCTTTGCAGGGGAAGCTGGAAATAACGCAGGTATTAATTTTTCAGGTCCTGGAAGAATCGTATCACAAGGGTTTGTACTGGTTTATATAGTTGGAATTGGTATCATTGTAATTTGTGCCATCATTATCATTTTACTTAAAGTAAATAAAAAAGGTATGTTTAATGATGATACAAGAAAAGAAGGTTTAGAAGAATTACATCATTTAGAACAAACTTATGTAAATACTGAGTTTAGTGAAGAAGATGAATATTCTATTCCTAAAGAAGATTACCAAGAAGATATAAGTCACGAACAAGTATACGAACGTACTAGAGATTATGATGATGAAATTGATGAAAATCGTCCAAGCGTTAAAAGTGTTTTAAATAGTAGAGGTTTTAATACTGATTATTTAAACATGAGCGTGGAAGATAAAAATAAAGTAATGGTTGAACTCATGATGATGCGTGAACAAGGCATCATTAATAATGACGAGTATCAACATGAAATCGTAGATCTATGGAAAAAGTAAGCGTAGCTGAGTTATTAAAAAAAGATATAACTGGTAAAGTTATATGTTTTCCAACTGATACAGTATATGGAGTAGGAGCAATAGTAGGGGATAGTATTGCAATCGATAAAATTTATGCGATGAAGAAAAGAGATTATTCTAAACCACTTGCAATTTTAACTCCGGATAAAAATATCAATAAATATGTTGTTTATACAAATAGCGAATGCTATAAACTTATGAGGGATGGTTGGCCAGGAGCATTAACCTTAATCTTTAAGAAGAGCGGCATTGTTGGTTATGATATAACAAGCGGCTTAGATACAGTAGCTTTTAGAATGCCAAATAGCGAAATAGCTTTAAAGATTTTAGAGCACTTCGGCCCTCTTGCTACAACATCAGTTAATTTAAGTGGTGAAGCACCAATTAACAATTTAGCCGAAATTGAAGATAAGTTTAGTAAATATATCGATTACTTAGTAATCGATAAAGAAGAAATAAAAGGTGCGCCATCTAGAATTATCGATGTAAGCGGTGATTACATCAAAGTTATTAGAAATTAAGAGGTGAAAGATGAGAATTAGTATTGGATCAGATCACGGTGGTTTTAATTTAAAACAAGATGTAATTAACTATCTAATTAGCAAAGGCTATGATGTAGTTGATAAAGGATGTGACTCGGTTGAGTCTGTACATTATCCAATATATGCTAATTTAGTATGTGAAGATTTACAAAAAGGTAATTGTGACTACGGCATTTTAATATGTACAACTGGCTTTGGGATGTGTATGTGTGCAAATAAACATAAAGGCATTAGGAGCGCAACTGTTAGATGCACTGATGAAGCATTCTTAACAAGGAGCCACAACGATGCTAATGTTTTATGCTTAGGTGCTAAATACACTAATATTGAAGAGGCTAAAGAAATTATCGATACATTTTTAAATACCCCATTTGCTGGTGGAAGACACCAAATAAGAGTAGATATGATTAAGAAAACGGAGGATAAATAAATGAGCGGAAAAGTAGTTGTTTTTGATCATCCTCTAATTAGCCATAAATTAGCTTTAATTAGAGATGAAAACACCGGAACTAAACAGTTCCGTGAAACAGTTTCAGAAATCGGTATGTTAATGGCATACGAAGTAACAAGAGATTTACCAACACTTAACATTGATGTTAAGACACCTTGTGGAATTGCGCACACACGCACACTAGCTAAAGATGTTGTGCTTGTTCCAATTCTAAGAGCAGGTCTAGGCATGGTTGAAGGAATTATGGCTTTAATCCCTACAGCTAAAGTTGGTCATGTTGGAATGTATAGAGATGAAGAAACTTTAGAACCACATCTATATTATGCTAAATTCCCTAAGACTATCACTGAATCTACAGTACTTGTTGTAGACCCAATGTTAGCAACAGGTGGTAGCGTTGATTTCACTATCGGCTTACTTAAAGAAAGAGGCATTAAAGACATTAGATATGTTGGTTTAGTTGGTGCACCTGAAGGTGTTGCCCGCATTCAAAAAAATCATCCAGATGTAGATATCTACTTAGCAGCTCTAGATGATCATCTAAACGAAAATGGTTATATCGTACCAGGACTAGGTGATTGTGGCGATAGAATCTTTGGAACTAAATAATGGCTAGTTGGGTTAGTACACTTTGGTTCTTTATTACCTTTCTACCAATGGTATATTTAGTGTATACACTACTTAAAATATTTGATTATTCTAAAATATTATTAAAAGGTAGAGTAGGTGAATTAAAAGCATTACTTTTAATAATTAGCATTGGCATAGCATTTTTATTCGCTAGTGCTTTTGTAGAAGTGATTGAAAGAATTGCTAATTTATTCGTATAAAAAAAGATAGACTTTAGTCTATCTTTTTTGATTTAATGCTTGAATTAATGCTCTAGATAATTGATCAGCACAACTAGTAGGACGAGGTCCACAAGTATTGCCTGAAAGTAGGCTTGATATTTCTTCAGCTGTTTTACCTTCACAAAGCTTTCCGATTGCTTTAAGGTTACCATTGCAGCCACCTGTAAATACTAAATTGTGGATTGAACCTTTTTCATCTAAGTCGAAATCAATTTGTCTTGAACATACACCTTGAGGATAATAAACGTAATGTTGCATAATTTCCACCTCTAGTTAGATTTTATATAAATTGTTTTTTCAAATCAAGCGTAATGCTTTATTTTATTGATTTGATAAGGCAATAAATGTATAATGAATATAGTTAATAGATTTAACAGCCAGGAGAACAAAATATGATTTATTTAGATTATGCGGCATCAACGCCGGTAGATGAAGAAATACTTGCTAATTACTGTAATGTAGAGAGCAAGTATTTTGCAAATATAACATCTATGCATATGTTAGGACAAAAATCTAACTATATGTATGAACAAATTAGCCAAGATATTTTAAAAACACTTGGCTTACCAGATCATGAAGTAATTTACACAAGTGGAGCAACCGAAGCTAATAATATTGGTTTATTTGGTATTGCTAATAAATATAGCGGTGGCACAATCATCACTACAAAAGTAGAACATCCATCAGTAGCCGAAGTAATGCAATCACTAGAATCTAGATTTAATGTTATTTATTTAGATATTAACGCTGATGGCATTATTGATATTGAAGAGTTAAAGAAAGTGATTAGTAAAGATACAATCCTTGTATCAATTATGTGGGTAAACAATGTCATAGGTACAATTCAACCAATCAAAGATGTTATTAAAGTAATGAAAGATTATCCAAAAGCTAAACTACTTGTGGATGCAACACAAGGGATTGGTAAAATCAGACCTGATTTTAATTTAGCAGATGTGGATATGTTTACTTTTTCAACTCATAAAATATATGGACCAAAAGGATCCGGATGCTTAATTAAGAAAAAAGGGATTGAACTATTAAAATACATTCAAGGTTCCCATGCTCAACATAACCTACGTCCAGGAACATTTGACCTAGCCCTAGTTAGCTCAACGGGCTTAGCTATTAAGAAATGTATGGCAAATCTTGATAGCCACTATAAATATACTAAAGAATTATATATGTATTTATATAATGGCTTATCTAGTATCAAAGAAGTCGTAATCAATAGTCCACTTAAATATAATAGTTTTAACTGTTTAAATATATCGATATTTAATAAAGGTAAATTTGTTAAGAGTGAAACAGTTCTTCATTATTTAGAACAAAGCGACATATATGTATCAATTGGATCAAGTTGCTCTAGTAAACTAGCTAAACCAGAAGCAACAGTCCTAGCCTTAACAAAAGATATGGATAGAAGTTATGCGGCAGTTAGAATATCGATTAGCTACCTAACTACGAAAGAAGAAATCGATACTTTAATTAACGCATTAAGAAAATATGGTGAAATATATGTATGATATGATTTTAATTCGTTATGGGGAAATGACTTTAAAAAAGAAAAACTATAAACAGTTTTTAAAAGCCATTAACGATAACATCAAAGATAAAATTAAAGATATTCCTAATATTAAATTTGTTAATACTGATTATAGAGCTTACATTTATTTAAATGGCCAAGACTATAATTTAGTAATCGATAAATTAGGCGAAGTAGTAGGACTATATTCATATAGTTTATGTAAAGAAGTTAATAAGGATATTGAAGATATTGCTAAGTGGGGTATTGAAATCATTAATGATTATATTAATGAAGCTAATATTACTTCTAACTTTACGTTTAAAGTAGAAACGCATAGAGGTGATAAAAGATTTCCTTTAACATCTTTAGAAATATCTAGTAAAGTTGCTGGCCTAGTTTTACCAAAGATTGAAAAGATGAGTGTTGATGTGCATAACCCAGATGTAACTTTACATATCGACTTAAGAAGCGAAGGTGCTTATATTTATACTAATACTATTAAAGGATTGGGTGGATACCCTAGTGGCATCGGTGGCGAAGCCTTACTTATGATGAGTGGGGGAATTGATTCACCAGTTGCTGGTTTCTTGACAATTAAAAAAGGTGTTAAGATTAGTGCGATCCACTATGCATCGCCTCCTTACACTTCCCCAATGGCTTTACAAAAAGTAATTGATTTACTAAAAGTACTTGCTAAGTATCAAGGAAGTGGCGAAATAGATTTATATGTTGTGCCATTTACAGATGTGCAAACAGCCATTCACGAAAAGGCAAATCAAATTTATTTAGTAACTATCATGCGCCGCATGATGTATACGATCGCTACAAAGTTAGCCCGTGATCTTGAAATTAGCGCTTTAGTAAACGGTGAATCAATTGGCCAAGTAGCTAGCCAAACACTAGAGAGTATGATGGTAGTTAATGATGTAACTAATATTCCAATTTTAAGACCGCTTTGTGCGATGGATAAATTAGATATTATTGGCATTGCTTCAAAAATTAATACATATGATATATCGATTAGACCATATGAAGATTGTTGCACAGTGTTTGTACCTGAACACCCAATCATTAAACCACGGCTTGAAGATGTAAAGTATGAAGAAGCTAAATGTAATTTAGAACCATTAGTTGAAGCTGCTTATCAAAATATTAAAAAATATACGATTAGTATTGATAGCAATATTAATGTATTTGAGTAGGTAAATTATGGAAGAAAAAGATAATGTTTTAGAAGAACAAACTGAAGTTAAAGAAGAAACAGAAGTAACTGAAGAAGTTAGCGAAGAATTAAGCGAATATGATGCAAAAGTAGCAGAATACGAATATCGCTTAGAAGAAGCATTCGTTAATATTGAAATATGCGAAAACGTTGCTTTAGCTAATCCAGAAGATGAGGCTGCTATTAAAGCTTATAAAGATGCTAAGGCTAATTATGAAGATTTAAGAAAAGAATATAAACAGTTTAAAAAAGAAAATAAACCTGTTACTTGGTGGACTACTTTACCTCTTAGAGTAAAGGTAATTAGCTTCTTTAATTTAATACTAGCATTTCCACTATTATCTTGGTCAGTTATACCTATTTGGTATTATCCATATAGTTGGTTATATGATCTATTTTCAGATGGATTAAATAAACTATATGATAATGGCAAAATGGCTTTAGTTTATACATATTTAGGAGTTATGTGGTTTTCGTTAATATTAGTATTAATTACATGGTTAGTAATTGTCCTAATTATTGGTAAAAATAAAAAAGATATTAACCCTAAGTATAAAAAAACATATATAGGATTTATCATCGGCAATGGTGTATTTGAACTTGGTTTATTAATTTACCAAATCGTGTTGATGATTCAAAGTTGGTCATAATGAAAGATATTACTAAAATTACATCGCTAACTAATAATCATATTAAAGAATTAGCTAAGTTAGCAGATAGTAAAGAAAGACAAAAAAGAGGCGAAGTATTAGTAGAAGGTGCTCATCTAGTAAAAGAAGCATACGACTTAGGCATTTTAAAAGAAGTACTAATCGTTGATGAAAAAGATTATCTAGATGGAATAACTAACATACTAGTAACTAGTGAAATTATTAAAAAGTTATCCACAACTTCTACTCCCCAAGATATCTTAGGTTTAGCTAAAATCGAAGAAAAACAAATAATATATGGTGATACTGTTTTAATTCTTGATGGTGTAAGCGATCCTGGGAACTTTGGTACAATCGTAAGAAGTGCGAAAGCATTTGGCGTAGCAAGCATTGTGGTTTGTGAAGGAATTGATATTTATAATGAAAAAGTAGTTAGAGCTACACAAGGGGCAATCTTTAAAATGCCAATTGTTAAGATGGATTTAATTGATGCTATTAACAAATTAAAAGATAAAGGTTATACCATCTTAACAACTGCTTTAAAAGGCGCTACTGATATTGAACTAATTAGCGATATTAATAAATATGCACTAATTGTAGGTAATGAAGCAAAAGGCGTAAGTAGTGATGCTATTCGATGCGCTGATAAATTAATTAGAATACAAATGAGTGCGGATGTAGAATCATTAAATGTAGCGATTGCTACCGCTGTATGCATTTATACACTTAATAATAAAAGGAAATAAACATGGTTAAATTTGGTAATGATTGGGACAACTTAATAGCTTATCAATTTGATGCACCATACTACTTAAAGTTAAGGCAGTTTTTAATCGATGAATATCAACACTATACGATTTATCCATCGATGTATGATATCTTTAATGCATTAAAGTTAACATCATACGCTGATACTAAAGTAGTAATAGTTGGCCAAGATCCTTACCACGAACCTGGTCAAGCCCATGGGTTAGCATTTTCTGTCCAAGATGGAATTGCCCTACCTCCATCTTTAAAAAATATTTATAAAGAGATTGAAGATGAGTTTGGCATTAGAATGAATAGATCAGGTAATTTAACTAAATGGGCAAAACAAGGCGTCTTACTTTTAAACAATGTCTTAACGGTAAGAGCAGGACTTGCTAATTCGCACCGCAATCAAGGGTGGGAAATATTTACTGATGAAGTAATTAGATTATTAAATGTGAGGAAAGAACCTGTCATCTTTGTCTTTTGGGGAAACAACGCCAAAGCCAAAATGCAACTAGTTACTAATCCCATTCATTTAGCATTAACTAGTGCACACCCATCACCACTTTCGGCTTATAATGGGTTCTTTGGTTGTGGCCATTTTAGAAAGATCAATGAGTTTTTAATGGCGAATGGTAAAAGCCCAATTGACTGGCAAATATAATAATTGACAATAATGGCTAGTTATTATATAATGCTTATAGAGGAATATTAAATTATTCAGGAGTGAGTTGTCTCACTCCTTTAATAATTGAAAGAGGTCAAAATGAATAATTACGAAGAGAAGACTTTTCTACTTGCAAGCCCTATTTGTGCAAAGCATAATTTAGATTTAGTAGAAGTAAGTTGGGTAAAAGAATACAATACATTTTTCTTAAGAATCATTATTGATAAAGAGGGTGGTATCACAGTCGATGATGCTACAGTTGTATCGGAAGAATTATCACCACTACTCGATAAAGAAGATTTTATTAAAGAAGAATATATGTTAGAAGTATCGAGCCCAGGGGTTGAAAGAGAATTAAAAACTGATAAAGATATAACTTCTTCAATCGGTGAATATGTCCATATTAGCTTGTATGCTAAAAAAGATGGGTTTAAAGAAATTGAAGGATACTTAAGATCATTTGAAAATGATGAGATTATGATAGAAGCAAATATTAAAGGCAGAAACAAGAGTTTTACTTTTAATAAAAAAGAAATAAGTAAGATAAGGTTAGCTATTAAGTTTTAGGAGGAAATTATGAACGCTAAATTTTTTGAATCTTTAGAAGAGATCGCATACGAAAGAGGCTTAAACGTTGAAGACGTTTTAAGTAAAGTTGAAATTGCTATGCAAGTAGCATGTAAAAACAGCGAATCAGTTCCATACAAAGGAACAATTAAAATGGAATATGATTTAGATCGTAAATTGGTTAAATTCATCAACTATCAATATGTAGTTAATGAAATTGATCCAGAAGGTCCTCGTGGACAAATTTTAGTTGAAGATGCTAAGTTAATTAAACCTAAAGCTAAAGCTGGTCAAAGTATTAAAACTAAAGTTGATTTAAAACTATTCTCTAGAAAAGCAGCTTCAATGTTTAAACAAAACTTCTTAAATGAATTAAAGTCACTTGAAAGAGATGAAGCTTATAATTTCTTTAGCGATAAAGTTGGAGAAATTATTACAGCTAGAGTTTGTGAAATCAAAGAACAATATATTGGTTTTGATTTAGGTAAAGGTGTTGTGGCTACAATGAGTGAAAAAGACCAATTACCTGGTGAAAACTATACAGTAGATGATCAATTAAAAGTATATATTTCAAAAGTTGAAAAAACTGGTCGTGGACCTAAAGTATTTATTTCAAGAAGTTCTAAAGAATTCGTTCGTAAATTATTTGAAATGAATATTCCAGAAATCGCTAATGGTCAAATCGAAATCATGAGCGTAGCAAGAGATCCAGGCAAGAGAAGTAAGATCGGTGTTTTAAGCGTTAATGGTGATGTAGACCCTAAAGGCGCATGCGTTGGTGCTGGTGGACTTAGAATTAAATCTATCAATGCCGCATTAAATGGCGAAAAGATCGATGTATTCGTATGGAAATCAGATCCGGTTGAATTAATAGCTGAAGCAATTTCACCTGCTAAATGCATTAGCGTTATGGCAAATACTGAAGAAAAGAAAGCCATCGTTATAGTTAACGATGACCAGTATTCTCTAGCAATTGGTGCTAAAGGCCAAAATGCAAGACTTGCAGTTTTAGCAACAGGTTGGAAAATTGACTTCAAGAAATTAAGTGAAGCAAGCGAAGAAGGAATTGACTTTAAATATAACGTAAGTCACTAAGAGGTAAGCAAATGGCTCAAGTTAAGAAAGTTCCTATTCGTCGCTGCTTAGCAACGAATCAACCATTTCCAAAGAAGGAAATGTTTCGTATAGTACGTACTCCAGATGGTGCTGTAATTATTGATGACACAGGAAAAGCAAATGGAAGGGGAGCATATCTTTCTAAAACTAAAGAAGCGATTATGATTGCTAAGTCTAAGAAGTTATTAGATAAGCAATTAGAAGTTGCAGTTGGTGAAGAAATATATGACGAGTTATTAAAAAAGCTAGGCTAGAAAAATGAAAACTCGCATTTTAAATATGTTAGGTATTGCTAACAAAGCGGGTGCGATTATTTCTGGAGAAGATAGTGTCATTAAAGGATTACAGAAAGGAAATGTAAAGATGGTTTTTGTAGCAAGTGATGCGAGTGCTAACACGATTGATGATTTTTCACGTAAGTGTTTTTATTATCATGTGGAAGTAGTTAACACATTCACAACTGATGAATTAACAAAAGCTATCGGAAGATGTAGAAAAATTGTTGGGATTGCAGATGTTGGATTTTGTAATGCCATCAAAAAAATAATGGAGGAGTCCAAATGAAAGTAAAGCAAATAATTGAAATATTAAACGAAAAACATATTGCTTGTGATAATCTACTAGATTTATTGGACAATGTTGGCGTAGAAGCTGATTTAGAAACAGAAATTGAAGCAGACATTCTTAAGAAACTAGGTAAGTTCTATAAGACTGAAATTAAAGTATCTAAACCTAAGAAAGAAACTGAACCTGCTCCAGAACCAGTTGTTGCTCCTGAAGTTAAAGAAGAACCAAAAGTTGAAGTTAAGCCAGAACCTAAAAAAGAAGTTAAAGAAGAACCTAAGAAGGAAGAAAAGGTAGAAGCTAAACCTGAAGTTAAAAAGGAAGCTAAAGAGGAGCCAAAGAAAGAAGAAGCAAAACCTGCGCCTAAGAAAGAAGAACCAAAAGCAAAAGAGGCTGAAGTTGAACTATCTAGAGTATATGATGATACATATGAAGAATATGAAGCACCTAAGAAAGAATATACACGTTTAAAGAACGTTAAGAAGAATAAAGCTAAAGGTGTTAAGAATCGTCAAGCTAACGTACCTATTAAGAAAGAAAAAGATGCTAAGATCTTATACTTCTCTGAAGGTATGACAGTAGGTAAAGTTGCTAGCGTCTTAGGATTAGGTCAAGGCCAAATCGTAAGCCAATTAGTATCACTTGGTATTATGGCATCTTTATCAGAAGTAATTGATAGAGAAACAGTTGAACTACTTGCAGTTGAAGCTGGTTTTGAAGTTAAAGATGAAATCGAAACAGATATCACTAAATTTGAACAAATGGATTTTGAAGATAGCGAAGACTTACTTGAAGAAAGACCAGCTATCGTTACTATTATGGGTCACGTTGACCATGGTAAAACTTCACTACTTGATAAGATTCGTAAGAGCCATGTAGCTTTAGGTGAAGCTGGTGGAATCACACAAGCAATTGGTGCATACCAAGTAACACATAATGGTAAACTAATTACCTTTATCGATACTCCAGGTCATGCCGCATTTACAGAAATGAGAGCACGTGGTGCGCAAGTAACTGATATCGTAGTATTAGTTGTAGCAGCAGACGATGGTGTAATGCCTCAAACAATTGAGGCTATTCAACATGCTAAAGCAGCTAATGTTCCGATCATTGTAGCAATTAACAAGATGGATAAGACTGGTGCTAATCCTGATCGCGTAAAACAAGAATTAGCAGCTCATGATTTACTTGCAGAAGACTGGGGTGGAAAAACTATTTTTGTTCCAATCAGTGCAAAAGTAGGAACGGGAATTGATGATTTACTAGAAATGATTTTACTAGTAGCCGAAATGAACGAATACAAAGCTAATCCAAATCGACTTGGTAGTGGTTATGTCTTAGAATCTCGCCTTGAAAAGGGTAGAGGAGTTGTTGCTAGTATCCTAGTAAGAAATGGTTCAGTTAAAGTTGGTGACCCAATTGTAGCTGGTAATACATACGGTAAGATTAGAGCAATGCAAGATGAAAATAGAGTTAACTTAAAAGTTGCTCTACCTTCTAAAGCAGTAGAAATTACTGGTCTAGTTGATATTCCTAGCGCTGGTGACCATTTCATGGTATTCGAAGATGAAAGAACTACTAGATTAGTAGCTGAACAAAGAGCAATGCGTGCAGCTCAAGCCGCTAAGGCAGGCGTTAAAGCTGTCAGCCTTGCTACAATGTTTGATGATTTAGAAGGTGGAACTAAAGAACTTAACTTAATCGTTAAGGCTGATGTTCAAGGTTCTATTGAAGCAATTACTGGTTCACTAGAAAAACTTAATATTGAAGGCACAAAAGTTAACGTTATTGGAACCGGTGTTGGTTCAGTTACAGATAACGATATCGCACTAGCTATTCCATCTAAAGCAGTTATTATTGGATTTAATGTAAGACCTACTAGTCAAATTAGCGATAACGCTAAACAAAAAGGTATTGAAATTAGATTATACAATGTTATCTATAAACTAATTGAAGATATCGAAGCTGCCTTAAAAGGATTACTTGATCCAGTTTATGAAGAAAAAGTTGTTGGTGAAGCTGAAGTTAGATCGACATTCCATGCATCTAAAGTTGGTACAATTGCTGGATGCTATGTTAACAATGGTGTTATCACAAGAGGTGCTAACTGTCGTCTTGTAAGAGATGGTATTGTAGTCTTCACTTCTACAATCGCATCTTTAAAGCATTATCAAGATGATATTAAAGAAGCTAATAAAGGATATGAATGCGGTCTTACAATCGAAAACTATAACGATATTAAAGTTGGCGATATTGTAGAGACATATATCTTAGAAAAGGTACAACTATAGGAGTAAGATATGGCATTTAAGAAAGAAAGATTAGAAAAGATAATTGCTCGCGAAACTAGCCAAATCTTATTTAGCGAAGTAAAAGACCAAAGATTAAAACTAGTAACTATTACTAATGTTAACTTGAGTGGTGACTTATCTATCGCTACAATCTTCTTTACTGTTTATGGAAATGAAGATGTAAGAATGGAAACTAGTAAGTCATTAGAAGATGCTAAAGGCTTTATTCGCTTAAATTTAGGCCATAGAATTGAAGTTAAAAAAGTACCTGAACTAAGATTCAAATATGATGAATCATTTGAACAAGGTAATCGTATTGAAGATATTTTAAAAGGATTAAATGATAAATAAAATGAATGAGAAGTTTAAAGATAAATTAGCTACTGTTCCTAATAAGCCTGGTTGTTACCAGATGAAGGATAAAGATGGCGTAATCATTTATGTTGGTAAAGCTAAAAATTTACATAATCGTGTTAGTAGTTATTTTATCGGTTCTCATGATTATAAAACTACTAAGATGGTTAGTTTGATTGATGATTTTGAATACATCATCACTTCAAGTGAACTTGAAGCTTTCATCTTAGAAAATAATCTAATTAAAAAATATGATCCTAAATATAATATTCTAGCTACTGATGATAAAACTTATCCATATATTTGTTTAACAAATGAAGCGCACCCTAGATTAATCTATACGAGAAGCGTTAATAAAAAGTTAGGTAAATATTATGGACCATATCCCAATGCCTATTCTTGTAAAATGGTATGCGAAAAACTTAATAAGTTATATCCATTAAGAAAATGTAGACTTATTCCTAAAAAAGAATGTTTATATTATCATTTACACCAATGCCTTGGCCCATGTATTAAAGATATAGATACATCTATTTATGAAGAATACAAGATGCATATCGATAACTTACTTAGCGGCAAAGCCAAAGAAGAGATAAGTTATTTAACGAAGCAAATGAATGAAGCGAGTGAAGCTTTAGATTTTGAAAAAGCGATTGAGTTAAGAAACTTACTTGATGATGTAAATGTGGTTATTCAAAAACAAAATATGGAAGGCTACTTAGAAGATAGCGATATCTTTGGCTATTACGAGAATGAAGAATTCGTATCGATTCAAGTATTCCATTTGCGTGAAGGTAAAATCTTAGAAAGAAATGGTTACTTATACGATAAGATTGGTGATGGCAAAGAAATCTTTAATGATTTCGTTGTTAAGTTTTATTTAGATTTAAATAACCCGCTACCTAAGAATATTTATATTTTAGATGGAGAAGCTGAGGATATCTCTGACTTAATCAAACATAGCGTTATCATTCCTAAAAAAGGTAAGTATAAAGAACTAATGAACTTAGTTTGCGAAAACGCTAAGAATAAGATTGAAGAAATTATTAAAAAGCGCGATATCGAATATAAAAAGAGTGGGGGAGCAGTAGAAGAATTAAGTAATCTTTTAGGCTTACCTTACCTAAAAGTAATCGAAGCATTTGATAACTCAAATATTAGTGGAGCAAGCCCCGTTAGTGCGATGGTAGCATTTGTGGACGGAAAGAAAGCAAATAAGCTATATCGTAGGTTTAAAGTTAAAACGGTAGAAGGGGCAAACGATGCGGCTACGATGTTTGAAGTAGTCTCTAGACGCTACAAAGATTTAGAAAACAATCCTAATTTAATAATTATGGATGGTGGAGCAATCCAAGTTAATAGTTGCCTTAGCGCTTTAGGCAAACTTGGTAGAACGATTCCTGTTTTAGGATTAGTTAAAGATGATAAACATCAAACTAGAGCACTATATTACGAAGGAAAAGAAATCGTAATCGATAAGAATTCATATACATTTAAATTATTATATGAGATTCAAGAAGAAGTGCATCGTTATGCAATTAGCTATTTCCACTCTGCCCATACTAAGAATATGATTTATTCTAAACTAGAAAACATTAAAGGTATTGGTAAAGTTAAAAGAGAAAAGATACTATATTTAGTAGGATCAAACACATTTGAAGAGGATTTGAAGGCTCTTCATTTAAATGAAGAACAAATTGAGGAAGTAAAAAATATATTTAAGAACAGGTAATTAAAATGAGAGTTTACGGAAGAATTCAAAAATTGAGTGTAAAAGATAGAATCATTGGCGTGATTGTAGATGGTAAGTTAGTTTATGTTCATATGACTAATAAAGTCTTAAAAGAATTTAAACCATACTTAACTAAAAAGACATATGTCATTTTAGAAGCTACAGATGAAAAAGTAGTTATTGAAAACATATCATGCTTAACCCTTGATTACTTTATTAAAATAATGGTACCAAGTGGTAAGTATACAAAAGTATACTTTGATATTAATGACATCAAAAATGAAATTAAATCTTTAGTAAACTCACTTAATTACAAAATGTTCTTAGATTTAGAATTTAGTTGGCCAATTCCATATAGCCATATGCCAGCTGAAATCCTTCAATATGGTTTTGTTATTGAAGATAAAGATGGTAATGTGGTAGAAGAAGGATCATCTTTAGTAAGACCACTTAGAAATACTTCTTTAAATAAAGGTACTTTAGAGTTTCTTCATCACGAATATAGTGATTTTGATAATGCGTGTCCATATGTGGAGTTTTATCAATTGATGGAAAGATTAATCAATAAATATGACCCAAAGATTATTGCTTGGGGAAGAAATGATGTTATCACTTTAGAAAAGTCATTTAAGATTAATCATTTGCATCCACTTGATATAAGACATAGATATATTAACTTAATGCAAGTTATGAAAAACTATTATAACTATAAAAAAGAAATGGGTTTGTTTGCTACATACCAAGAATTAACTGGTGGTGAAGAGCAAGAACAAGCACATGATGCAATGGAAGACGCAGTAATCGCTAAGAGAATATTTGATATTTTTAAAGAAAGAATCAATAACGATCAAAATCTTTAAAAAATTAAAAAAGTCCGAGTAAAATCGGACTTTTTTTATTTAGCTAAATATCTAAAATAGTTGTAATTATCATTGGGCGACGATCGATTTCTTCATCTAAGAAATTGATGATCTCGTTGTTGATTAAGCCTTGAGCATAAGCTTTATTATATTCTTTAGTAGATGCGATATATTGTTTTAATTTATCAGCTGCTTTAAATTTAACTTTCGATAAAATAAAACTTGAATCTTTTGCATATACAAAGCCAATCGTATTTAGAATAGGTAGGTCAAATTCTTTATCTTTGTTTAACATGAAGACAATTGATATCATACCTTCTTCAGATAACATTCTACGTTCTTTGATCGTAGCACCATTTACTATTTCATCGTTATTATCGATGAATAAGTTATCGGCGTATACTTTACCACTAATTTTAGCTTTCGTTTTAGTTAATTCTAAAACATCACCATTTTCCATTATGAAGCAGTTTTCTTTAGGAATTCCCGTTTCAACCGCAATATCTACATGCGTTTTAAGCATTGCATATTCACCATGGATTGGCATAAAGAATTTAGGTTTAACAATCTGTAACATTAACTTTAGCTCTTCTCTGCTGGCATGGCCTGATGTATGTGTATCTAAAAGCGGGCTATTAGCAATTACATTAGCACCTGCTTTGTAAAGGTTGTTAACAATTTTATTGATACTTGCTTGGTTACCAGGAATGATTGAAGAAGAGAAGATGATAGTATCACCTTTTGTTACTTTAATGTAAGGGTGATTGCCTTGAGCAATTCTAGATAAGGCTGCTAAAGGTTCACCTTGTGAACCAGTACATAAAATTGCAATCTTATCATCAGGTAAGAATGTGAAATCTTTAATATCCACAAATGTATCTTCGCTAGCTGTGATGTAGCCCATTTCTTTTGCTACATTAATATTTTTAACCATTGAACGGCCGATGATTACTAATTTCCTACCGCTTTCAATACATGCTTTTACGATTTGATCAACACGGTAAACGTTAGATGCAAATGTGGAGATGATGATACGGCCTTTGATTTGACTAAACATCATCGAGATGTTTTCACCGATTAACTTTTCTGATGGTGATAAGTGATTAACAGTAGCATTAGTACTATCAGATAGAAGTAAGGCTACGCCACTAGATGCATATTTTGATAATTTATCAAATTCAGTACCAGGACCAATTGGGGTTAAGTCAAATTTAAAATCACCGGTATGTAGAATATAGCCAATCTTTGTTTTAAAGGCGATACCAAATGAATCAGGAATTGAGTGCGTTGTTCTAAAAAAACTTACTTCAAATTCTTCAAATTTGAATATCGAATCGCTACTATATTCTTCTAGTTCAATAGTTAGGTTAGTTAATTCCGCAATCTTGTTTTTAATTAAACCTAAAGCAAGGCCGGTTGCATATACTTTTGGTTTTGATAAGTATTGAAACAAGAAAGGAAGACCACCAATATGATCTTCGTGTCCATGGGTAATAAATATACCAACGATTTTATCTTCGTTTTCTTTTAAATAAGTGACATCAGGAAAGATATAATTAATTCCATAAGCGCTATCAGGAAATAAAATGCCAGAATCGATAACTACGATCCTGTTACCGATTTCAATTGCATACATATTTTTACCGACTTCGCCTAAGCCACCTAGAGCAAATACCTTTACATTACTCATCTTCTTCCTCCTTGAATACTACAGGAGAAGAGTTGTAAGGAATATAAAAAGGATTTTCTTTATTGATATGATCATAGAATAATCTACCAAATAAATGATCATATTCGTGTTGGAATACAATAGCGATATATCCTTTTAGCCTTAGAGTAGTCTCTTTTACTTCAAGCGTCTCAGGGTCTAGTAAATGACACCTAGCAGATAGCCTTGCTGCACGGTGGATATATCCTTTACATTCTTTATCAACTGACAAGCATCCCTCACCCGTTTTTAAGAAAGTTAGTTGTTCAGAAGTAGAAGTAATCTTTGGATTGATTACTAGATATGAGTGCTCTTCCTTTTTTTCATCGTAAGCAAGGATGGCAAACATTTGTTTTAAAACATCAATTTGCGGAGCAGCCATACCAACGCCAGGTCTAATTTTGTATTTCTTTACGAATTCTGGATCGTATCCATTTTCTAAATACTCATACATTGAAAGAAGTGTATTTCGATCTTCTTCGCTTAAAGGAAGTTCGACTGGAACTGATACTCTTCTTAAATCTGGATTGTCATCTTTAATAATATTTTGCGATAGTAACATAATTTTCACCTATATAAATTGTACTAAAAGATTTCTTTTTTTACAAGTCAATAGCATATTTTTCGTACACGCGAAAATAGGCGAAAACCTTTTCAAAAAAAAGAGATTTTCGCTTTACTAATTGCACTGTTTTTTGTAAAATAAATATGTATGGTTAAATTATAAAAAGGAGACTTATATGAGTGAAAGAAACTTCAAAGAAAAATTAGCTGAAAAGCAATCTTTGCTTAAAGGAATTGCTTGTGCAGTAGGTGGACTTGCAGTAATTGCAGGTGGATTATTTTACCTTTTGGTTAGTGACTTATATTTATTAAATAGTTCTCAATGGCTATTTTATGGATCAGTTTGCGCATTTGGAGCTGGTCTTGCATGTTTACTTTCTGAAGGTTTGAGACACAAACATACATGGTTCTATGTAGTTAAAGGAATTGCTATTGCAGTTGCTATATTATTTGTTGTTGTTGCTTTTGCTTATAAAGGTCATTGCGATGTAGATAGCGTAGTAAAAATTAAAGGATTCACAACTGCTAAAGTAAATTCTATAGTTTCGTTAGTAAGTCTAGTATCTTCAATACTTGGATTTGTAGGAATCGCATTCCAAGGCTGCGGAGTAGTTTTAAATCTAATTTATGGCATTGATGACTAGTGGAGGAAATACGTGATATATGATATTCAGCCTGCTAGCATCTTAAAAAGAATATCTGCCTTTATTCTCGATATAATACTTCTAGCAACAATTGCTGTTGGGATTGCATATCTTGTTTCAATAATTTTAAAAGTTGATAATCACCAACAAGTATTGCAAGATAAGTATACATATTATGAAGAAACATATAATGTGAAATTTAACTTAACTCAAGAAGAAATAGACGCTTTGAGTGAAGAAGAAAAAGCACATTATGAAGAAGTAGAAGATATTATTCAACATGATGAAGAGTTGATTAAAGAATACAATTTGGTTATCAATTTAACATTAATAACAATTGTATTAGGGGTGCTATTTGCGGTATTGATTTTAGAATTTGTCATTCCTTTAATATTTAAAAATGGACAAACAATTGGTAAAAAAATCTTTTCAATTATCGTTGCTAAATCAAACTCAGTAAAGATTAGCAATGTACAATTGTTTGTGCGTACAATCTTCGGAAAATTTTTAATCGAATTGATGATACCAATTTATATTATTGTTGCTATGTTTTTTGGAACTGCTGGAAGATTTTGGGTATTCTTTTTAATAGGATTAACCCTACTTCAAATGATATTGCTAGTAGCTACAAAAAATCACACTGTGATTCACGATGCGATTTCATTTTGTGTGGTATGTGATAAGCAAACACAAAAATTATTTGCATCGGAAGATGAATTGATCAAGTACAAAGAAAAAGTCCATAGCGAAGAAGTTGCTAAGACACACACTTACTAAATAAGGAAAGGAAAAAATGGTATGAAAGTTGTTCTTGAAAATTTAACAAAAATTTTCCCAAGTCGTACAAAAGGTGGAAAAGAAGTTATAGCTGTTAATGACTTCACATTCGAAATACCTGATGGAAAACTTATTGGTTTACTAGGACCTTCTGGTTGCGGTAAATCAACTACGCTTTACATGATTTGTGGTTTACAAAAACCATCAAGCGGTAAAATTTTCTTTGGAGAAGATGATGTAACAGAACTTACTCCAGAGAATAGAGGAGTTGGACTTGTGTTCCAAAATTATGCACTATATCCTCATATGACAGTTAAACAAAACATCTTGTTCCCTCTTCAAAACCTAAAAGGCGCTGATAAGATGAGCAAAGATGCGATGCTTGAAAGAGCATATGAAGCAGCAAAATTAGTGCAAATTGATGAATTGATGGATAGAAAGCCATCAGAATTATCAGGCGGTCAACAACAACGTGTTGCTATTGCTAGAGCACTTGTTAAGATGCCAAGAGTATTATTGCTTGATGAACCATTATCAAATCTTGATGCACGTCTAAGACTTCAAACTCGTGAAGAAATTAAACGTATTCAACAAGAAACTGGTATCACAACAGTATTCGTAACACACGACCAAGAAGAAGCAATGTCAATTTCTGATATGATTGTAGTTATGAAGAGTGGTGTTGTTCAACAAATCGGAAAACCTCAAGATGTTTATGATTCTCCACTTAACTTATTCGTTGCTAAGTTCTTAGGAACTCCACCAATTAATGTATTTAATGGTAAAGTTGAAAATGAAAAATTACTTATTGGCGGAAATGCAGTACTTGATGTAAAAGGCGTTAGCGATCAAGAAGTATTTGTAGGTATCAGACCTGAAGCATTTATTATTGATAAACAAGGACCACTTGAATGTAAACTATTAAACGTTGAAGTTATGGGTCGTGATGTATCAATCGTTTCAAGTCACGAAGATAGCGTTAACCCAATCATTAGATCAATAGTTGATGCGGACAACTTAAAAGAAGTTGCACAAGAAAGTGTTCACTTCGCATTAAAACCTCACAAAGTATTTATTTTCAATAAAGATACAGAAGAAAGAATCTATGTTGGGAATGAAAAAGAAAAAGTGGAGGCAGATAAATAATGGTTGATAGCAAACAACAATGGAAGGCTTGGTTATACTTAGCTCCTGCAATTGTTCTTTTGCTAATCTTTACAGTATGGCCTATTATCAATACTGTTAGAATTTCCTTTTTAGAAGGATACAATGCAATGTCTGCTGTAAATGGCGCACATTTCAAGTTTGGCTTTGGAAACTTCAAAAAGGTTGTAGAATATAGAGGTTTTGCCACATGTTTAAAGAACACAATGCTTCTTTGCGTGTTAACAGTTCCAATCTCTACATTCTTAGCATTATTAATTGCGGTATGCTTAAATTCAATTAAGCCTTTGAATAGATTACTTCAAACTATTTATTTCTTACCATATGTAACTAACTCAATTGCTATTGGTATGGTATTTGCTGCAATGTTTAAAATCGTTGGTTTTAGCGTTGAAGGCATTGAACAATCGACATCGTTAGGTATTGTAAATAACATCTTGGCTGTGTTTGGCGCTGGCCCAGTTAACTGGATGAACCAAGGTTCATCATATGGCGCTAACATTGCTGTTATGACAATATATATTGTATGGAACGCTTTACCATTCAAGATCTTAATTCTTCTTGGTGGATTACAAAGCGTTAACAAACAATATTATGATGCAGCTAAAGTTGATGGAACAAGTAAAGTTAGAGTGTTCTTTAGAATTACCGTTCCACTACTTTCTCCAATGATTGCATATGTTGTTATTACAGGCTTTATCGGTGGATTTAAAGAATATACAAGTATCATTGGTTTGTTTGGGGAAAATATGGGCCCAGTTGGATCTGGAGCTGACAAACCACTAAACACAATGGTCGGATTCATTTACGATTCAATTGAATTACATCAAGGCCGTGCAGGTGCTGCAGCCTTAATCTTATTTGGAATTATCTTAGTAGTTACACTTCTTAACTTATATGTAAGTAAGAAGAGAGTACACTACTAGAAAGGAGAAGATTATGGCAAACGAAACTATGATGGAAAAAGATATGCAAAAAGTAACTGCTAAGCAACGAGTAATTCGTATCATTAGTTTAGTATTAGTTTATGCATTCTTAATTTTAATGGCCTTAATTGTATTATTCCCATTCTATTGGATGTTAAATTCATCTTTGAAATCTTTAGAAGAATATAGATGGAGTATTCCTTCTTTATTCCCACATAAATTAAGATTTGTTAACTATGTAACTGCATTTAAAGCAGAAAGTTTATCAGTATCACTTGGACAATTATTTGTTAATACTGCATATGTTGGTATTGTATCAACAATTTTATCATTAGTTGTTACAGTATTATCAGCATTTGCATTTGCAAGATTAGAATTCAAAGGCAAAAACATTTTATTTGCCGGCTTACTTGCAACAATGATGATTCCTGGTGAATTATTCACAATCACAAACTATACAACAGTTTATCGCTTTGGATGGACAAATACATTTATCGTATTGATTGTTCCATTCTTAGTAAGTGTATTTTATATTTATTTACTTAGACAAAACTTCTTACAAATACCAAATGAATTATATCTTGCTGCCAAGGTTGATGGCACAAGCGATATTAAGTATTTGTGGAAGGTAATGATTCCATTGTCACTTCCAACTTTAATTTCAATTACAATTTTAAAGATGATGGGTGCATGGAACTCATATATTTGGCCAAGACTTGTTGCTAATGATGGAGCACATAGTTTAATTACAAATGGCTTAAGAAATGCGTTTACAGATACAGCTGGAGATATCGATTATCCAGTTCAAATGGCCGCTGTAGCATTGGTTTCACTACCACTATTCTTAGTATTTATTTTCTTAAGAAAATATATTATGAAGGGTGTTAGTAGAAGCGGTATTAAGGGCTAAAAAAAATTAATTAATTATTTTTCATATAGGAGGAAAAAGATGAAAAAAATTAAAAGACTCGTTTTCATCGTAGTGTTCGCTTTATTAGCATTTGGTCTAATTGGCTGTGCAGGCACTAATGGTGGAAATTCAGCAAACTTCACTGTTCCAGAAGGTGGATACGATGGAAGCGAAGTAACTATTAAATTCTATCACACAATGAGTGCACAAAACCTTCAACCAGTTTTAGAAACTTACATTAAAGAATTTAATAAAATTTATCCAAACATTCATGTAAATCATGAAGCAGTTGGTGGATACGATGACGTAAGAGATCAAGTATCTAAAGAAATCACAGTTGGTGGTCAACCAAACATTGCTTATTGTTATCCTGACCACGTAGCACTATATAACTTAGCTGGTGCTGTAGTTCAATTAGACAGTTTAATTGATTCTACTGAATCAGATGGTGCTAATGGACAATTAGGTTTAACAGCAGA
Source organism: Bacilli bacterium (assembly GCA_017962745.1). Lineage (GTDB taxonomy): Bacteria > Bacillota_I > Bacilli_A > ML615J-28 > CAG-698 > RGIG8164. The sequence goes on from JAGCUR010000011.1 coordinate 36,198, forward strand.
ACAAAAAGCTGACTTCATTCAAGGTTACTACAATGAAGGTTTACAATTCGGTGATGGACACATGTATACAATGCCATTCAGTAAATCAACTGAAGTATTGTACTACAACAAAACATTCTTCGAAGCTAACAACATTAAAGTTCCAACTCATTGGTTCGCAGCAAGTGAAGATGATGATACATCATTAGAATATGTAATGAAGAAGATCAAGACTCTTGATCCTACAAGCTTCCCTCTAGGATATGACTCAGAAGCTAACTGGTTTATCACTATGTGTGAACAATTAGGTTCTCCTTACACATCTGCTACAGGCGAACATTTCTTATTTAACAATGACACAAATAAAGGCTTTGTTAAGACATTTAGAGAATGGCATCAAGCTGGTTTAGTAACAACTCAATCAATTTATGGTTCTTACACATCTGGATTGTTTGTTGAAACAGGCGTTAACGATGATGGAACTCCTAAACAAAGATCTTATATGTCAATTGGTTCTTCAGCTGGTGCAACACATCAACGTCCAAAAGCAGTTGATGATGTTTATCCATTCGAAGTTGGCATTGCTCCAATCCCTCAAATGGATGCAAGCAAACCAAAAGTTATTTCACAAGGACCAAGCGTTTGTATTTTCGGTAAATCAAATTCTCAAGAAGTAATCGCTTCATGGTTATTTGTTAAGTTCTTAACTACAAGCGTTGAATTCCAAGCAGAATTCTCTATGGTTTCTGGATATGTTCCAGTAATTAAATCTGTTAATAGCAACGAAGTATATGCTGCTTTCTTAGCAAAAGCTGATGGTGGTGCAAATATTGCTTCATTATCTGCAAAAGTATGCTTAGAACAAGAAGCTGCATATTATACTTCACCAGCATTTAACGGTTCTTCAGAAGCTCGTAGTCAAGTTGGTGCATTACTTCAAAAAGTAATGGTTTCTAAAGAAGCTGATGTTGATGCAATGATTAACAAAGCATTTGCTGACGCAGTTGAAGAATGTAAATATAAGGCAGAATAAAACTGATGACGAAAAGATTCCTTAAAATCTTTTCTATAGTATTATTATTCGCTTGTGTTATTAGTCTTTGCGCTTGCGATGTTAAAATTAATCCTAGTGGAGATGATCCTCAGGAAGAAAAATTTGTAGAGCAAGATTACGTCAGTCAACTAAAGCTTAATATGAACTCTAACACCAAAAAAGCTACAGTTACTGTTAAGAATTATGTTGATGGTGATACAACTCATTTTAATGTTCCTGATGGAATTGCAGATGATAATGTATTAAAAGCTAGATATTTAGCAATTAATACACCTGAATCTACTGGACAAATAGAACCATGGGGAAAGGCAGCATCTAATTTTACAAAATCAAAACTGAAGAGTGCTCAGTCAATCATCATTGAATCAGATGATGACAAATGGAACTTAGACTCTACAGGCGGAAGATATTTAGTATGGGTATGGTATCGTACAAGCGAAGATAGTGAGTATAGAAATTTAAATATCGAAATTCTTCAAAATGGCTTAGCGCTTGCATCTAATACTGCAAGATCAAGATATGGTGATATCGGTGTTAAAGCATTAGATCAAGCTAAAAAGTTAAAGCTTAAGGTTTATTCTGACGAGCAAGATCCTGATTTTTATTATGGTGATGCCCAAGTATTAACTCTTAAGGAAATCAGAACTAACATTCAAAAATACGAAGCAACAACTGTTGCCTTTGATGCAGTTGTAACTAAAAATTATAATGATGCAATATACGTTGAGAATTACGACGAAGAAACTCAACTATATTATGGCATGTATATTTATTTAGGCTATAGCTTATCTGGGCAAGGGTTAGAAATTGTAAGCGTTGGAAATTTAGTTCGATTTGTTGGTAGTTTACAATATTATGAGACAGGTGGCACATACCAAGTTGCTAACTTGAAATATCAAGCAATGCGACCAAATGATCCAACTAATATTAAATTAATTGAATCGGGCCATACTGGTGCATTTGTTGAAACTAATCCGGATACATTTGTAAATGGCAAAGTTACAGTTGAAATGATTGAAATATTAGAAGATGAAACAGAGCAAAAGACAGATAAAGAATTTGATTATGCATATCTTACTCTTGACACTTCAATTCAAATGAAGAATTTAGAAGTAAAATCTGTTTACACTACTACTAATGAATCATCATCTTCAAAAGGAGCTATGACACTTACTTGTGTAGCTAATGGCATTACTGTAAAAGTAAGAACCGTCGTATTATACGATGAGGACAACAAAATCGTAACAGCCGATACTTACCAAGGTAAGACAATTGATGTTAAAGGATTTGTTGATTATTTTGATGGAGAATATCAAATCAAGGTCTTCTCAACAAAAGACATTACTATTCATTAAAGGAGAAATTGTTAATTTAAAATGAAAACATTTAAAAGAATTATCTTACTTGTTTTAGCTGCACTTTTAGTTTTCAGTGCTGCTGGTTGTAAGACAAAGAAACAAAAAGAAGCAGAAGAATTAGAAAGACAAAAAGCTGCTGCTATTGAAAATGCAAAGAACTTCGTTAAAAACTTATACATCAACGATGCAAAATCAACTGGTGCAGATTACGAAGTAATTAGCCAAATTGCTGTTAGTGGCACAACTTATGAAATTGAATGGACAGTTGAAATCGTTAGCGGTGAAGCTGAAGATGTTAAAGTAACTAAATCTGAAGGCAAAACGATAATTGATGTAAATGAAAATGCAACTGTTGCAACTGAATATAAATTAGTTGCTACAATTAAAGGCACAGATGTATCTGTATCATTTAATCATACTGTTCCTGCGTTCAAGTATACAAGCTATGAAGAATGGCTAGATGCTTGTAAAAAAGGTTCACAAGATGCATTAGTAATTAAAGGTTATGTTATTTGCGTAGTTGCTGAAGGATCAAGCTCTGCTGGATCAATCTATTTCCAAGATGCTGATGGCCATGGATATTATGCTTATAATCCTACTACTAAGCCAGCATTAGAATATGGTGATGAAATACTAGTTAAAGGTACTGGTACAGTTTATGGTGGCCAATATGAATTTAATAAAGGTTGCACAGTTGAAAAGACTGGTGAAAAAGCAACTACATTAAAGATCAATGATGGTACTGCTGATTGGGCTGCAGCCAAGAGCCAAACTGATGAATCATTAATTCCTTACCAAAATGCATTAGTTAAATTAACTGGTTGTACAATGGCAGAAGTTGATGGTGCATATTATTATTTCACTGTTGGCAATGGCACTGCTAAATTTAATTTATATGATACATATTACTTCTTATCAGAAGCACAAAGAAAAGCTATTACTGATCAATGGGCTGCAGGAAAAACATTTGATATCGTTGGTTTAGTATCTTGCTATTCTAAAGCATATCAAGTTTATCCAATCTCTGAAGATTGCTTATCTAATGTATCATTCCCACAACTTAACGATGCAGAAGCAGTTGCAGTTATTAAAGATAGCTTAGTATTAACACAAGTTAAGTTTGAAAAAGATACTGAACTTGTAGTAGATGTTAAAGGATACAACGATCAAGTATCTATCTCTTGGGCTTCAAATAGCGAACAAGTTGTATTCAACGCTGAAACTGGTAAACTTGTTATCACTTTAGGCGAAGCAGATGTAGAAGTAACAGTTACTGCTACTTTAACTGCTGGTGAAGCAACTGATACAAAAGAATTTAAACTTACATTATTAAGCGCTTCATCTGATATTTATGTACCAAAAGCTGTAGAAGAAGCTAAAGCAGGCACATATAAATTTGCTTTATATCAAGCTACTTTAGGCAAATATTTATATGCAGATGGTACTTGCAATGATTACCTAGGCACAACTGAAAAAGCAGATAAAGCTGCTGATTTCGTTGTTGCTTTAGTTGAAGGCAAGGATGATGAATATACAATTAAAGTTGGCGATAAGTTCGTAGAAGTATTTGAAAATGATTCACAAAAAGTACGTATTCATTTAGTTGATACTGCAACAGGTGCATGGAAATATGATGCTACATTAAAATTATTCACATACGCACTAACTGGATGTGCAAAAGAAACTAATAATACTACTTATTATTTAGGTACTTATAGCAACTATACAACAATGAGTGCTTCAGGAACATCATATATTAGTGGTGATAAGATGAGCACAATTGGTGTTAGCCAATTCCCTGCATACATGTCAACACTTGCACCTGCTGTATATGGCTTTGATTCATTAGAAGAAGCTAAAGCAGGCACATATAAGTTTGCTTTATATCAAGCTACTTTAGGCAAGTATTTATATGCAGATGGTACTTGCAATGATTACCTAGGCACAACTGAAAAAGCAGATAAAGCTGCTGATTTCGTTGTTGCTTTAGTTGAAGGCAAGACTGATGAATATACAATTAAAGTTGGCGATAAGTTCGTAGAAGTATTTGAAAATGATTCACAAAAAGTACGTATTCATTTAGTTGATACTGCAACAGGTGCATGGAAATATGA
>JAGCUR010000012.1 GCA_017962745.1 Bacilli bacterium
AAAGAGAGAGAACAGTAATTGGAAAGTATATAAAGAGTATCTTTTTTGAGGGAGAGTTGGACGAAAACTCAGTATGTGCATTTTTTGCACATACTGCCAATGATGGGAAATCATATAACGTAAAATACTATAACTTAGATGCTATTATATCTGTTGGTTATAGAGTAAAATCAAAGCGAGGTATTCTATTTAGAAAATGGGCAACAAATGTTTTAAAAGAATACTTATTAAAAGGCTATGTCATTAATGAAAATAGAGTAGTAGTATCTAATGAAAACTATATCGAGTTAAGAAATGAAGTAGTAAGTATAAATGATAGATTATTAAAGAGTTTATAAAAAGGAGAAAAGATGAATAATAAAGAAAAAAGTTATGAATTAATTAAATTTGAAGATGGTGATTTTAGCCTAGATGTTAAAGTATCTCCGAATGAAGATACTGTGTGGCTAACGCAAAAAGAAATGGCGCTATTATTTGATGTAGACAGAACAAGAATAACGCGACATATTGACTTTATTTTAAAATCGAGAGAATTACCAATTTCAGTATGTGCGGAAAACGCACATACTGCATCCGATGGCAAAACTTATTATACTAAGTATTATAATCTTGATATGATAATTGCTGTTGGATATCGTGTTAATTCAAAAAGAGGCACATCATTTAGGAGATGGGCAAATTCGATTCTTAAACAATACTTACTTAATGGTTATGTCATTAATGAAAATAGAGTAGTAGTATCTAATGAAAACTATATCGAGTTAAGAAATGAAGTAGTAAGTATAAATGATAGATTATTAAAGATAGAAGATAAAGTATTTGATAAACAATATGGATTAGATAAATTATTCTTCAATGGCCAATTTTATGATGCATATGCTTTAATTCAAGGTATATTTGAAAAAGCTAAAGAAGAAATAATAATTATAGATAATTATATAGATAGATCTATTTTAGATAGATTAGTAGTTAAAAAAAATGATGTTAGAGTAATTATATATACAAATATAAATACATCTAAAATAAATGATATAGATATTAATACATTTAATAAACAATATAATAATTTAAAAATTATTAATACATTAAAAGTACATGATAGATATATAATAATAGACAAAATAAAACTATATCATTTAGGAGCATCAATTAAAGATTTAGGAAAGAAGATATTTTCAATAAGTGAATTAGATAAAGAATTGGTAAATACATTGTTAACAAAAATATAAATAAAGCATAAGCTTTCGCTTATGCTTTATTTCTTTTTCTTTTTAGATTTTGATTCTAAACGATCTTTTTTACCATGATGGGCATAATCATATTTAGATACTTCTTTAGCTTTGCTACTAGTCTTTTTACCTTTATCTTTAGCTTCTTCCACAATCACTTTTCTCTTACCATCGGTTGTTACTTCATTAAATGAAGTAAGAACTTTATTTAATAATTTAGATGGTATTGTGAAGAATGAGAAGGAATCATGGACATCAACTCTACTTATATCATCTCTATTAATATCAGAGATATTAACAATTAATTTAACTAAAGTAGATGATTTATAATTATCTTTTTTACCAACAGAAATAAAAATTCTTGATTCTGTTGAAGAATGATTTTCTTCACTAGAAATGGATTGATTAATATTTTCTTGAAGCTTTAGAGTAACGAGTCCTGCGATTAAATCGTAGCCATCAACCTCATTTTTGATGGTTTCTTCGATTGCTTGCTCAATGATTAATTCCTCCCTACGAGGTGGAATTGTATCTAGTGCTTTGCTAATTAGCCTCTTAGCTCGAGCTTTTAAGACCTCTTCTAGAGGTGGTACAGCCATTAAATCAATTTTTGATTTAGAATAATTAACTACTTGCTTCATCCTATAAGTCTCACCTTTAGTAACTAGCAAGATGGCAAGACCCGCCTTATTTGCTCTACCAGTTCTTCCGATTCGGTGAACATAGTTTTCTTCATCAGTAGGTACACTATAATTAATTACGCAATCTACACCATCAATATCAATTCCTCTAGCTGCTACATCGCTAGCAACTAAGATATTGATATTGCCAGACTTAAATCTATTCATGACGTTATCGCGTTGCATTTGCTTCATATCACCATGTAAGCCTTCTACTAGAAATCCTCTTTGCATCAAGTTAGATGTAACATAATCAACTTCTAGCTTAGTGTTACAGAAGATCATTACTAGGCGATATTCATTGATATCTATAATTCTAGAGATGATTTCAATTTTATCATCAGGCTCACACTTGATGTAAAACTGCTTAATAGTTTTAGCAGCTTCATTCTTACCTTCTACTTGAAATCTTTTTGGATTATTTAGATAACTATTAGCAATCTCTTCAATACCTTTAGAAATGGTAGCGAAGAATAGAAGCGTTTGATGAGTATTAGATACACTAGATAAAATATTATTTAGATCACCTCTAAAACCCATATCTAACATTTCATCAGCTTCATCGATGACTAAAGTAGTTACATGGCTTAAGTCAATTGATGCGCGTCTAATATGATCAAGAAGTCTTCCAGGAGTAGCAACGATAATCTTCGGATGCTTTTTAAGCGACCTAAATTGTTTATCGTAATCCTCACCACCATATAAAGCACAAACATTAACACCGCTTAGATAATATGCATAATCACCTAAATCATCTTTGATTTGATTAGCAAGCTCCCTAGTTGGTGCTAAAACTAATGCTTGGATAAAATCTTTATCAGTTAGTTTATTTAAAATTGGTAAGCCAAAAGCAATAGTTTTACCAGTACCAGTTGGAGCTTGCGCAATGATATCATTATTATCTAAATCATTTAGGCTAACTGGTAATACTTTTTCTTGAATAGGTGTAAGGGTAGTTAGCCCCAACCTATTAATTGCTTTTAGTAATAATGGGTTTAGATTTAATTCGTTAAAATTCATATTTATAATCCTTTACTAAAAGAGATTATAACAATTTAAGTATTTTAATTCAATCATAATAATATTTAGAAAACAAAGGGAGTTATAACTTAGATAAGGTCTTTACTCGATATTTTTCTTGAATTTATTTTCCTTGAAAAAAATTTCAAGAAAAATTGACATCAGTTATATATTAATGTATAATGTAAGCGTAAGAGGTGAGAATTATGTTTGTAGGAAGGATAGTTGAAAAAGAAAAAATAGAAAGTTTTTTAGAAAGCAATAAGCATACACTATTATTATATGGAAAAAGAAGAGTTGGCAAAACAGAACTTATCAAGCAATCATTCAAGAATAATGAGTTTGTATACTTTGAATGTGGGAAAAATAGTGTTGAGAATAATGTTAAGAACTTTATTAAAACTTTAATTGAAAATGGATGTCTACCTAAAGAATATGAAGCTAGCACTTTTTCATCAGTCTTTTCCACACTGCATATGATAAGTAAAAAAATAAACATAGTTATTGATGAATATCCGTATTTATATGAATTCGAAGATAACAAGAAAATTGATTCAGATTTTCAAAATATCATCGATAATTATTTAACAAATGTAAAATTGATAGTGTGTGGATCTAATGTAGCAGTAATGTCTTCTTTACTAGAAGAAGGAAACGCTTTGTTTGGAAGATTTGATGATATCATCCATCTAAAAGAATTAACGTATAAAGATGCGCAAGAATTTTATCCGAATGTAGATGTCTATACAAAAATAGCTTACTATGCAATTTTTGGAGGATCACCATATCTAAACTTAAAGATTGATCCAAACAAAGATTTAAAGACAAATATCATTAATAATTTTTTAGATGAAGATAGTTCTTGCTTTAGGTATTGTGAAAATTTGTTATTCACTGATTTACCATCATCAATAAATATTAATGCAATCTGCACCATTTTAAAGAATGGTAAAAAAACATGTACAGAAATTGAAAATGCCTTAAATAGTGCTAAAAATGGTGGAATAAATAAAAAGTTAGATTTATTAGTAGCGATGGGTCTAATAAAGAAATATCAACCAATTAATAAGTTGGGAAACTTTAAAGCAACTAGATATGAAATAAATGATAATGCTATTAGGTTTTTCTATAGTTTTGTTTATGCAAATAAAAGTATATTAAATATAGTTGGTAGCAATAGATTTTATGAAGAATACATAAGCGATAAACTAACTACTTTTATTTCACATAGATTTGAAGAAATAGTTAGGGATTATTATTCTATTGCAGTAAAAAATGGCGAATATAAAGATATTATTAATATTGGTACATATTATTATGATAATCCGATTGATAAAACTAATGGTGAATTTGATGTAGCACTTAGATTAAAAGATGATACTTATAAAATTGTAGAAGTAAAATATTATAAGAACAATCTTTTAAAAGCAGATGAAATGAAAAATGAGGCTGGACAAATTAAAAAAATTAATGAAATTAACATATCTTCAGTTGCATTTATTTGTACATCAGGTTATGAAGATAGTAATATTTTTGAGGTCATTGATGTTAATAAAATTTATGAATAACTTGTAAACAATAATTACATTATTTCGGTGTAGCAATTTGCTACACCTTTTAAATTTGCGTTAACAATTTTACATAAATCTGTGCTTTGGAAAAAGAATAAAAAAAGGGTAATTAAAATGTTAGCTAGACATTTCTTTTCCACCCAATTTATTTGTATATAAAGGCTAGATATGATATACTCTAAATTGAAGAAGGCGGCTAACATGTTCGATTACTCCGTATATTTAACAATCCTTTCTTTAGGATTAATAACTGCTAACATTATTGCTAACAAAAAGGTTGGCATTTTTGCGATCGTTTTAACATTACTTTCAATTACGATGTTCTTAACAAAATATATAGTAGCCATTGATAACATTTATCAATCAATCGATACAACTGGCAAATATTTATATTATTTTGTATTTAGTATCTTAGCTTGCACACTCGCTTTAGCAAGTCTAATTTACTATTCGTACAAGAGGAAAAACATCAATAAGATGTTTGAAGTAGCATCAACTTTTGATAACGATAAAGTATTAGCGATAGCTAATAAAAAAGGAGTACTTCTTAAGTGCTCTTCAAAACTAGAAAATATCATTGATAAGTTTGATGAAGTACCAAATGAATATAGCTTGTCAATTGTAGCGATAAAAGTAGATAATAAAGAATATACTAAAAAACTACTAGGTGTTTTTAAAGATATCCTTAAATCAATCGTTTATACAAAAAGAGAAAAGGATGTAAGCTTTACATACTCTAACGGATTAACAATCATTTTAAGCATTGGCTTAAGAGAAGTAGAAATTAATGATAAATTATATGGTTATGCTTTATTTGATAAAAACATAATCGCTAGCACTGATTATAAAGATGCTGTAGATAAAGTAAGTAAAAAGAATACATTCATTTACTTAGATATGCTAGATAGCGATGTAGCATACTTTGATGGGGTAGTTAAAAAATATGTTTTGACTAATCATCTCTTTACATCACTTGGCCTAAACTTAGTAGATGGAGCAATTAACTCAATCACTAAAGAAGATTTAGAGAAGTATATTCATAAAGAAGACTTAGCAATCTTTAAAACGGCTAAAGCTTTAAATAATAAAGTACTAAAAGTTTATTATCGTATTAGATTAGTTAATGATTATGAATGGTTTGAAGAAAGCATTTATAGCGATAACTTAAATGAATTTAGAATCATTAGAAGAGTAGATGCGCTTGTTGCTAGTAAAGTAAGATATGGTAACTATAAAGGATTTATATCTGAAATTGAAAAGTTAGCTAGCGTTAATGCCAACTTTGGAATTATTATGATTAACTTATATTCTTTACCAAAGATTACCTCAAACATTGGTAAAGAAATGAGCGACTTAGTAGTTGCTAATTACTTTAATAAAATACTAAATGGTATTTTAAAAGGATCATGTGCAGTTTATAAAATTAGTGTTATTGAATATGCATTAGTAATTAATGATATTAGCTTACTAACTGTTATTAAAAGAGACTTAGTAGAAGCAAGTTCGTTTTTAACTTACATGGATGTAAGCCTAAATAACTTAAACGTAGTAATGGAAGCTGAAGTTGGGGTTGTGGATACGAGTGAAGTTGATAACGCTAATGCGAAAGACATGGCAAAGCTTGCCTTTGACATGTTAAAGCAAGCAAGCGATCCGGCTTTTCCAAAGAACTATTCAATATATAGTAAAACTACACCAGTTAACTTAGATTATAGTTTAGCTGATTTAGGAATTGATTTAGATGAAGATTTATCAATCTACGATGAGGATGAAGAAAATAATAATTAAGAGGTAAATATGTTTGATTGTGTAATTGTTATGGCAGGTAAAGGCGAAAGGCTAGAACTTGGCTATAATAAAGCTTTACTAAATATTGGTGGTATGGAACTATTCATGCATTCAGTAAAAACATTTAGTGAAATAGATGAATGCCAAAAAATCATTTTAGTAGTTAACATAAATGATGCGGGGATAGTAAAAGATATCATTAAAAAATACCCATATAAGGTAGAAATTGTAATAGGAGGCGCTAGGCGTCAAGATAGCGCGCTAGAAGGTGTAGCTTGCGCTACAGCCGATATCGTGTTAATTCACGATGCCGCAAGACCTTTTATTTTAAAAGAAGATATCTTAAAACTATATGAAGCAGTATTAACTAATAAGACTTGGGCTACAATTGCAAGTAAAGTTAGTGATACCATTAAAGAAATTGATGAAGCGGTTAAGACGCTAGATAGAAACTGCTTATACGCTATTTCAACTCCGCAAGCAGTAATTAAAGATGAATATGTAAGTTATGTTAATGAATTAGTACATACTAACTTACTTGATGATATGCAACCACTAGAACTAATTAAAGGCAAAAAACCGCAAATTATTATTGCTTCCAATAATAATTTAAAGATCACTAATAATAGTGATCTAGAATACGCTAAATATATTTTAGAAGGAAATAAGAAGATGGAATATAGAAGTGGATTCGGATATGATATTCACCGCTTAGGTAAAAATAGAAAGTTAATACTATGTGGAGTAGAAATTGAAAGTGAAGTTGGCTTAATTGGTCATTCTGATGCGGATGTTGTATTGCATGCAATTATGAATAGCTTGCTAGGGGCGGTTGGTAAAGGAGACATCGGTGAGCATTTCCCAGATACAGATCCTAAATATAAAGATATTGATTCTAAAATATTATTTAAAGAAGTAATGAATATTTTAACTAGTGAAGGTTATAAAATTGCAAATATTGATATTTCAATAATTTGCCAAAGACCGAAACTATTAAAATATAAAGAAGATATGAAAAAAGTATTAGTAGATTTACTAAAAATAGAAGCTAACAAAATTAACATTAAAGCTAATACTAACGAAGGAATGGATGCAATTGGCAAGGGACTTGCCATTGCTTGCTATTCTAATGTATTAATTTATAAATAGGAGTTAATATGATAAACGAAAGAAATTATACTTTAATGTGTGACTTTTATGAGTTAACAATGGCTAATGGTTACTTCCTTGCCGGTAAAGCTGATCAAATATGTTACTTTGATGTATTTTACCGTACAACACCAGATAATGGTGGATATGCCATTGCTTGTGGATTAGAAGAAATTGTTAAGTACATTAAGAACTTACATTTTGATGAAGAAGATATTGAGTTTTTAAGAAAGAAAGGAATCTTTGATGAAGGATTCTTAGAAAGCTTAAAAGATTTTCATTTTACCGGGGATTTATATTCCGTAAAAGAAGGAACACCAATCTTTCCTAAAGAACCAGTAATGATTATTAAATCAAGAGCAATTGAAGCTCAATTCTTAGAAACATTTGTTTTATCAGAATTTAACCATCAAACCCTTATAGCTACAAAATCTAACCGCATCGTTAGAGCAGCTGATGGTAGAGCCGTTAGCGAATTTGGTGCTAGACGCGCCCATGGGGCTGAAGCTGCAACCATCGGTGCTAGAGCAGCATACATTGCCGGATGCGCTTCCACATCAAACACTTTAACTGACCAATATTATGGAGTCCCATCTGGTGGTACGATGGCGCACTCATGGGTCCAGATGTTTAGTAGCGAATATGAAGCATTTAAGGCATATTGTGAAAGTTATCCAAACAATGTAATTTTATTGATCGATACATACCACGTGCTAACTGATGGGGTACCAAATGCTATTAAAGCATTTGATGAGGTTCTAAAGCCAATGGGTAAAAGACCAGTCGGAGTAAGAATTGATTCAGGCGATATCGCATACCTTTCTAAAAAAGTAAGAAAGATGTTAGATAATGCTGGTTATAATGACTGTAAAATCTTTGTATCGAATTCTTTAGATGAATATATTATCCGTGACTTACTCCTTCAAGGCGCCAAGATTGATTGCTTTGGCGTAGGTGAAAGATTAATCACATCAAAAAGCGATCCCGTCTTTGATGGCGTATATAAACTATGCGCTGTGGAAAACGATGGTAAGATTATTCCAAAGATTAAGATTAGTGAAAATACGGGTAAAATCACTACACCTCATTTTAAGAAATTATATAGATTATTCGATAAAGAAAACAATAAAGCCATTGCAGACTTAATTGCTATCCATGATGAAGCGATTGACTTTAGTAAACCAATAGAACTATTTGATCCTGAAGCTATTTGGAAAAGAAAAGTTGTAGAAGAATATTACGCTGAAGAATTACTTGTTAAAGTATTTGAAAATGGTAAACTAATCTACGATCTTCCATCCACAAAACAAATTAGAGATTATTGCTTAGCACAAGTTGATAACTTGTGGGATGAAGTTAAACGTTTTGAAAACCCACACAATTATTATGTGGACTTAACCCAAAAATTATATGATTTAAAGAAAGATATGCTTAAGTAGGAGATAAAATGATTATTTTAGTTGGAGCTAGTGCAAGCGGTAAAACCGAAATTGCCAAACTAATTATTAAAAAATATGGTTTTAAGAAAATGGTAACTACGACTACGCGCCCAATGCGTTTTGGGGAAAAGCAAGACATTGATTATCATTTTATTTCTAAAGAAGAATTTATTAAAAGAAAAGATAATCATGAATTCTTAGAAACTACTTTATACAATGATAATTATTATGGAACACATAAATCTGATGTTGGTGATGATAAAATATTGATTGTAGAAGTAGAAGGGGCTAATGCAATATATAATGAACTATCTAATAAGGTCATGATATTTTATCTAGAAGCAACTGAAGAAGAAAGAATCAATAGAATGTATATGCGACACGATAACCCAGCTGACATCCAAAAAAGGATTGAAAGCGATAGGGTAAGATTTAATGAAAAATTGCTTGATCATATCGATTATATAATCGATACGAACAATCAAACATTAGATAAGTTATCTGATCAAATATATAATCTATATATAAATAAATAAAATGAAGAAAAAATTATTAATATGTTTATTTATTATTTTAGGAATTACAGTGCTTGCACTTGTAACTCCTTTTATAATACTAGGAATAAGATCTAATAAAATAAATAATGATTATAAATATTTATTATTAGAAGATAAATTGGAAGTCGTAAAAATCGAAGATGTACCGCTTATAAAACAAGATATTAGTTGTGGATACGCAATCATTGATATGTTATCAAGTTTTTATGGTGCTAGAGTAAGTGAAGAAGAACTATATAATAATAATGATGGCCGCATCACAACCTCTTCCACAGCCGGCTTTGTAGATGAAGCAAGTAAGGTATTAAACAAAAAGTGTTACGCGAAGAAGTATTTAAAAAATGATGAATTGCTATTAGCTATTAATCATTCATTAGCTTCAGGCAATCCAGTAGCAATTGAATGGGCTGCTAAACTAGATGGTAGTTGGACACTACACTGGTCAGTAGTAACAGGAATGGATGAAGAATTAATATATGTTAATAATCCATATGGCTATAAAGAAGAATTAACATATGATGAATTTATATCTAGAACAACATTTAAAGCATTTGATCATATGCCGATTGGATATCAGTTTGGATTTGCATTTGGCTTATTTACGAAAAATACAATAATAGTAATAGAATAATAGTAAAGTTATCTACCAAATTGGTAGATAACTTTTGCTTATTTTATATAAATATATTGCTATTTTTTAGTTGTTATAGTATAATGGTTAAGGTTAGATAGATGCACCCTTAGCTCAGTTGGTAGAGCAACTGACTCTTAATCAGTGGGTCCGGGGTTCGAGTCCCCGAGGGTGTACCAGTTTTAAATATTTGAAATGATACAATATGATTTGTATCATTTTTTTATTACTTTTTATTTCTTTTAAATATCTAAGAGGAAGAATTTCTGACTTTAATACATATCAAAAATGCAAAAATCTAAGTTCAAATATCGTTCAAATCTTTCAAGAGTGCAACCGATATTTAATTCTGGTTTAGGATTTTCGCATTAAGACATATTTTTTCAACTATAGTGTTTATTCGGTTTTCTAGATAAAGTTAATATTACTTCAATATAGATTTTCCCCTATATTTGAGGAAGACTAATATATTATTTAAATTTTTTGTGTCGAAATAGCTTTTAACAAGAATCTGTAAGATGAAAGACAACAAATATTCGAAATAAAATACCTCAAATATACGAAATAAAAATGCCCAAATACTTGAAATTTAATACTAAACGGGTTATAATTCTCTCGAGGTGAAATAAATGGAATATAAAACAAGAATTGCAGATGAGTTTTTAAAAGATAAATTAGATACTTTTGGAGCGGTTTTAATTATTGGACCAAAAGGGTGTGGAAAAACAACAACAGCTAAACAACAGGCGAAAAGCATTATTGAGTTTCAGGATGAAACAAGAAGAGATCAATATTTAATCACAGCAAGGGATGCTCCTGAAATGCTTTTAATTGGTGATAAGCCAAGACTATTTGATGAATGGCAAGATGCACCTAAAATTTGGGGTTCTGTCCGTAAATCAGTAGATGATGAACAAAAAACAGGTTTATATATTTTAACTGGTTCAACCTCTAAAAATATTCAGGTTGCTCATACCGGTACTATGCGTATTAGCAGTATGAAAATGTATCCTTTGAGTTTATACGAATCTGGAGAATCAAATGGTACAGTTTCACTTTTAGAACTTTTTAATAATCCAAATTCTTTTAAAGGTTGCATTTCAAACTTAACATTAGAAAAACTTATTTTTGCAATTTGCAGAGGTGGTTGGCCATCTTGTTTTAAAATTGGTAATAGTAGGAATAAGTTAAGTGTTGCAGATGATTTAGTGTATCAAATATGTAATAATGATATTTCTTCTGTTGATAATGTAAGAAGAAATCCAAAGTTAGCCAATGCAATTCTAAAATCTTATTCAAGAAACATTTGTACACTTAGTGATTATAAAACTATTTATCAAGATGTTAAAGCGACAAATGAAATGTCTGATAGAAGTTTTAGCGAATATATTGAAGCACTAGAAAAACTTTATGTTATAGAAGATGTAGATGCATGGTGTCCCGCAATAAGATCAAAAACATCAATAAGATCTAGTAAAAAGAGAAACCTAATTGATCCATCTATTGCAGTTGCTTCACTAGGTATATCACCTGAATACTTTAATACTGATTTTAAAACACTTGGATTCTTATTTGAGTCATTATGCATTAGAGATTTAAAAGTATATTCATCTAAGATGCGAGGAGAAATGTCTTATTACCATGATAGGTATGGTCTAGAAGCTGATGGTGTGTTACATTTAAAAGATGGTAGATATGCTCTATTAGAATTTAAATTGGGTTCTAGTGAAATTGACGATGGTGCAAGACATCTTTGTGAAATTGAAAGATTAATTAAAGAATACAATAATAAAGAAAAACAAGTACCACTTAGACTCCCTGATTTAAAAATGGTAATAACCGGTACGGAATACGGATATAAAAGAGAAGATGGAGTATTAGTCATTCCAATCGGTTGTTTAAAGGATTAAAGAGGCAAATAATTGAAATGATACAATATGATTTGTATCATTTTTTTTATCCAATATTTGCGAAAACTGTTGAAATTGTATCGTTGCAACGATATAATTTATACAGAGGTGATATTATGGAAAAAATAGTTATTTATCATGGAAGTACAAATATTATTGAAAAGCCATCTCTTTCGCAAGGCCGAAGAAACAATGATTATGGCCCTGGGTTTTATTGCACATACAATCTAGAAATGGCTAAAGAATGGGCGTGCAAACAAAACTCTGATGGTTTTGTTAATGAATATGAAATAGATATCAGTGAATTAAAAGTGCTTGATTTATTGGATGGGAAGCACACAGTTTTAAATTGGATAGCGTTATTACTGAACAATCGTATATTTCCAATTAATGATGAACTAGGTAGTGTTGCCAAGCAATTTATCTTGAATAACTACTTAATCAATGTTAGTGACTACGATATAGTTTGTGGCTATAGAGCAGATGATTCGTATTTTTCTTATGCACAATCATTTGTGCATAATGGAATGCCGGTTAGGTCTTTAACTGATGCATTAAAATTAGGTGACCTAGGCACTCAATTTGTATTAGTGTCTGAAAAAGCATTTGCTAGAATCAAATTTGTAAGAAGCATAAAAGTTAATAGAAATGAATATTATCCAAAATTCATCAATAGAGATTTAAGTGCTAGAACGAGTTATAAAGAAAACATCAAAAATGCAAAGGCATTAAAGGATGATGTTTTTATTATTGATATTATGAGAGGAGAAGATTTTAATGATCCACGCTTATAACAATATATATGTAACTGATGCTCAAAGATTTTTGGCTCACGCTTTCGATTATGCGATAACGGATTGCAAGCTTGATGTTGATACATTTGGCTACATCTTTGCATCAAGCAATATCGCAAAAGAAATGGAAAGAGGAAACCCAAGAATTATATCAGGTATGGCAGGAGAGGAAGCTACGATAAAAATACTTAAAGATGTCAATCCAGGCATAATTCTCCCTGATTTATTTTTTAGCCAAAGCAAAACACCAGCCTACTGGGCAGGATGGGCGCTAGCATATTATCAATGGTTTACCGCCAGATCTTTCAAAGATATATTTATGCGAATACCGCTATCAATGATAATTGAAATGTACAATCCATACCATGAAATTGATTTAGTGTTATTTGTAGAAGAGTTGGAAAATAGATATAAAAGTGTAGTTCTAGATACAAAACTTAAAATGATTCGTGAAGCTAGAGGCGTATCACAAAGAAAACTAGCTGAAATATCAGGTGTTACAAAAAGATCGATTCAATTGTATGAACAACGTGTTAATGATATCGATAAAGCGCAAGCGCAAACTATTTATAAATTATCAAGAGTACTAGGGTGTGAGATAGAAGATTTACTTGAAAACCCACAATTCTAAATTTATAAGGAGGAGAAAATGGAAAAAGCATATTTGTGCATTGACTTAAAAAGTTTTTATGCTTCAGTAGAATGTGTTTTAAGAGGGCTTGATCCGCTTAAAACTAATTTAGTTGTAGCAGACCCATCGAGGGGAAATGGCGCAATATGTTTAGCGATTACTCCGCCGATGAAAGAGTTAGGTATTCATAATAGGTGTAGAATATTTGAGATACCTAAAAATGTTAAATACATAACGGCTCTTCCGCAGATGAAAAAGTATATGGAAATATCAGCTGAGATTTATGGTATTTATTTAAAATATGTATCTAAAGATGATATTCATGTTTATTCAATTGATGAATGCTTTTTAGATGTAACTAAATATTTAGATTTATACCAAATGGATGCAGCTAGTTTAGCCAAAAAGATTATAACTGATGTCTACAAAACGACGAATATTACAGCTACCGCTGGGATTGGTACTAATTTATTTTTAGCTAAAATTGCCCTAGATATCACAGCTAAACATAGTAAAGATTATATAGGCTATCTTGATGAAGATATATTTAAAAAAACTATTTGGCACCATAGACCCATCACTGATATTTGGAATATCAGTCGTGGCACTGCAAATAGACTAGCTAAATATGGTGTATACGATTTATATGGCGTTACGCAAATGGATGAAGAAATATTATATAAAGAATTTGGCGTTAACGCCGAATTCTTAATCGATCATGCTAAAGGGGTTGAGCCTTGCACGATTGAAGAGATCCATAATTATAAATCAAAATCTAATTCTTTATCGACTTCACAAATCTTATTTGAAGATTATAAGTATGATGAAGCTCTACTAGTATTAAAAGAAATGGTTGATAATTTAGTATTAGAACTTGTGGAAAAAGGGTTAGTGGCAAGTTCTGTTAGCCTAGGCGTAGGCTATTCTAAAGATGTAACAAAAGGAACTGGTGGATCTAGTAAGTTAAGTGGAGCTACAGCATCTAGAAGTGAAATCATGGAAGCCTTTATTAACTTATTTAAAAGGACTACGAAAGAAAACTATCCAATCCGTAGGATTGGGATTGGCTTAGGTGGAGTGGTAAGTGAAGAATATGCATCAATTGATCTATTCACTGATGAAGTAGCCTTAGATAAAGAAAAAAGAATGCAGAAGGCAATCATTGATATTAAAAATAAATATGGTAAAAACTCAATTTTAAAAGCGATGGATTTAGCACCAAAAGCAACGACGAAAAAAAGAAATACTTTAATTGGAGGGCACAACAGTGGAGAAAAAGAGTAACCCTAATCGTGCTAGACAGTTTTTACCATTTAATTCCCTTAGGGGCTATTATGATTTAGTAAGAAAACAAGAAATCATTAAAGCCAAAAAGAAAGTATTAGCTGATGAAGAAGCAGCTATTATCTCAGATAAACTCAATATGCTTAAAAGAGGAATGTTAGTTAAAATTAAATATTATAAAGATTATGGTTATATCGAGATTGAAGGAATGGTTGCAAACATTGATTCGATTTTCCATAAAATAACTATCGTTAAGGAAATTATCAATTTTGATGATATCATCAATATTGATATTTACTAGTTAAATAAATGCTTTATTAAACTTGCCCATAATTATGGGCGAGTTTTTATAATTCCTATTGACAATATGTCGGTAAACCGATATAATTTATACGAGGTATAAATATGACTTTTAGTGAATTATTAGCAGAAAGAGATTTTACAATTTATAAACTATCAAAGGAATCAGGAGTTGCCAAAACTACTATATTTGATATAGCTTCTGGTAAATCCAATATTTTGGATTGTACAGTTAGGAACTTACTTAAATTAGCAAATATACTAAATATCTCTATTGAGGAGATGCTTAAGTTAGAACCAGCGGTTTATAACCCAGTGTTTGAAAAAGAAGTGCCGCCGTTTCTTCAAGAAAGCATTGAAAATTTAAAGAAAGCAAAGAGAAAAAAGAGTAGTTTACTCGATTGTTTTCTTGATGAGACAAATAGCAGTATCAATGTTTGTGAAGTAGAGAATTTAATATCTAAGGAACAGGCAACCTACTTACGCAAGAAATATTTATATTAGGAGATGCTTTATGAAAGTTTTAGATTTTTCAAAATACCCTTTGAGAAAAAAATCATATGGTGGCGCTAATGGGAACAAGATTAGTGTAGTCATAGATAATGAACTATATATGCTAAAGCTTCCATCTCATGCACCGAAGAATATTAATATTTCATATGCGAACTCTTGTGTATCTGAGTATTTAGGATCGCATATATTTAATATGTTAGGTGTTAGTGCACAAGAAACAATTCTTGGAACTTTTGTTTACAACGAAAAAGAAAGAATAGCAGTTGCTTGTAAGGATTTTGAAAAAGATGGATTTGTTCTACAAGATTTCGCATCAGTAAAAAACCAAATAATTGACTCAAATTCAAATGGATATGGAACAGAACTAGTAGATATTTTAGAAACAATTGAAAAGCAACAGCTAATTGATCCAATAGTTTTAATGAGTCATTTTTGGGATATATTTGTAATTGATGCATTGATTGGTAACTGGGATAGACATAATGGCAATTGGGGATTTTTGTATAATCAAGATAGTGATGAAATTAAACTAGCACCAGTGTTTGATTGTGGATCATGCTTGTATCCACAAATTAATGAAACACTAATTGAAAAATGTTTAAAGGACAAAAAAGAACTTGATGCACGTGTCTATGATTATCCCACTTCCGCAGTTTTAAAGAATGGAAAAAGAATTAATTATTATGAATTCATTCATTTGCATGAATATAAAGCATGCGATGCTGCTATAAGTAGAATAAAGAGTAGGATTGATTTAAATGAGATAAATAAGTTAATCGATGAATTAGAAATAATTACTGATAAACACAAACAGTTTTTAAAGCTAATAATAAGTGCAAGATTTAATGCACTATTTGAATAACAATTATTAATCATCATATCTTATTAAAGTGATGACAAAGAAATTTTAATACGCTATAATGCAAATAGTATAGAGGAGGAATGTATGGCTAAAGGAGAAGTAAACAATTTATTTACAATTGAAGGTGAATTATTAAATAAAGATGATGCTACTCTTTTAGAGCATCCTAATCCGCAAGCTAGACGTGATAGCTTTTTAAACTTAAATGGTTTGTGGGATTATGTAATTAGCGAGTATGATTTTATCGATAATTTAGAATATGAAGGTAAGATTAGAGTACCATATCCAGTAGAATCATCTTTATCAAATGTTAAGAGAAAGCTACAAAAAGGTGAATATTTAATTTATCATAAGGTTATTGATTTAAAAGGATTTAAATTAAAAGATAAATTATTATTAAACTTTATAATGATTGATCAAGAAGCAACCATTTATGTCAATAAAAAAGTTGTTGGTAAATTTATCAATCCTTATTTACCAATAATAGTTGATATTGCTCCATTTATTGATAAAGATAAAAGCATTGATTTAATCGTTGTTGTTAAGGATGATTTAGATATTAAGCTACCTTATGGTAAGCAATCAGCTAACCCTGGGGGTATCTTTTATACCCCATGTAGCGGTATTATGCATGGAGCATATTTAGAAGCCGTAAATGATGATTATATTTCCTCATTTAAGATCGATACTAAAAATGATGGTACTGTAAATATCAAAGCTCTAACAAATGCTAAAGCGATTAAATATGAAGTATTATTTAATGGTAAAGTAGTAGCTAGCGGTAAAAGTAAAGATAATAATTTTAGCTTTAAAATTGATAACCCAAGACTATGGGATGTAGATAATCCTAATTTATATGAATTAGTATTAGAGACTAGTGAGAAAATGTATTCTTATTTTGGGTTTAGAGAAGTAAGCATTAAAGATAGAAAAATATGTATAAATGGCGCGCCTGTCATGCTTAAAGCAGTACTAGATCAAGGATATTATCCTGATGGTATTTATACAGTTGCTAGTTATGATTGTTATAAAAAAGATATTTTAGCGATGAAGGAACTTGGCTATAATGCTTTAAGAAAACATATTAAGATTGAATCACCTTACTTTTATTATTTATGCGATAAGATGGGAATGTATGTGATGCAAGATTGCATCAATAATTCTAGTATCTCATTTATTAAAGATACATTGCTTCCAACTTTAAGATTACAATCAAGAAAAGATCATAACCTACATAAGGATAAAGAGAGTAGAGCTAACTTCTTAAAGACGATGGAAAAAGAAGCTAAATATTTATATAATCATCCATCGATTGTTTACTATACAATCTTTAATGAAGGTTGGGGTCAATTTGAAGCGGATAAAGCGTACGATGCTTTTAAGAAAATTGATTCAACGCGTATCGTTGATGCTACATCGGGTTGGTTTTGGCAAACCAAATCAGATGTTGATTCATATCATATCTACTTAAGAAGATTAGAGGTAAAAGAAGCGAGCCGTCCGATTGTGATATCAGAGTTTGGGGCTTATGTATATAGCGTAGAAGGTCATGTTTACCGCAGCGGTAATCATACTGCTTACCACGCTTATAAAACTATTGAAGAATATAAAAAAGCATATGAATATTTATATGAAAATCAAGTAGCACCACTACTAGATATAATAAGTGGGTATGTTTATACCCAACTTAGTGACGTGGAAGAAGAGGCTAACGGGCTACTTACATATGATAGAAAGGTTAATAAAATTAAAGATTTATAATGAAGAAGTTTTTTAAGAAGTATCTTGGAACAAAAATCTTCTATAAACAAGTATTTATCATTATCCTACCGATCATGCTCCAGCAGCTTCTGATGAATCTAGCCGGTTATGTAGATAATGTAATGATAAATAGTTTTGGAGGAAATGCTAATGCCTATAATGGCGTTAATGCGGCCAATAGGTTTATATTTGTTTGTAACTTTATCTTTATCGGTCTAGCAGCATGTATTTCTATATTTATAGCGCAATACTTTGGCGCTAAAAATAAAGATAAAATTAACGAATCAGTGCGCTTAGGTCTATTTGTATCGCTTATTTTTGGTATCATTTGTTTTGGTGCGATATCGTTATTTGGTAATAGCGTCGTTAATCTATTCGTCCAATCAGAAGAGATTAGAGCATTTGGTTACGAATACTTAAAATATATTAGATATGGCGTTGTCATATCAGCAGTTATGATGACACTAGCTACCGCCTTTAGATGCGTCGGTAGGCCGAAGGTTGCTTTGCTCAACGCAATCATTGGCATTGCAGTGAATGTATTTTTTAACTGGTGTATGATTTTTGGCCATTTAGGCTTTAGCCCGATGGGAGCAAAAGGGGCAGCGATTGCTACAGACTTATCAAGAGCAGCAGAGCTAGCAGGTTACGTTATCTTAATTTTATTTGAAAAGAAATCATGGTTTTATGGTTGCTTTAAAAAAATTAGAGTGTCATCTGCTTTAATTAGAGAATATATCAAAAGAGTAATACCGCTAGTATTTAACGAATTATTGTTCTCAATTGGGGCAGTACTACTTGCTAGATACTGCACATACAAAAACGATACATGGTATAACGCGTACGCATATGCGCAAAATATATCCGAGCTATTCTTTATCGTATTTGCGGGACTTGGTAATGGTACCGGAATCATTATTGGCTCGGCTTTAGGTAATGACGAACTAGACCGCGCCTTAGAATATTCGTATTATTTTAAAGGATTAGCGATTATGATGGGGTTAATTGTCGGGGTATTGATGATTATTTTGGCCCCACTCATCGCAAAATTGTTTACGCCAAGCGAAGAAGTATATCCCCTACTGATGAGTGTTTTAAGAGTAACATCGATTTGTATGGCGATATATTGTTATAACTCGGTATGCTTCTTTATCTTAAGGGCAGGAGGCGATGCTATCAAAGCCTTTATCTTAGACCAAGTACCAACTTATGTAATCTCAGTACCAATTGCTGTTATCTTTGGCATGAATGCATCTAAACTTGGAATTACGCTAGTAGCTGTATACGCTTTAACCCATATCGCTGACTTCATAAAGATTTTTATGTCTAATATCTTTGTTTCTAAAAAGACATGGCTCGTAAATATCACAAGAAGAGTCGAAGAGCAGTTAGAAGTATACGAAAATTAAAGATTTATTAAAAATGTTATGAAATTGTATAATTCATAACATTTTTGTTAATAATTTGATATAATGTTTAAGAGGTAAAAAATATGTTCTTAATGGCACTAGGTTTAAAAATATCAATCATTGTAATCGCTAGTTTAGTTGGCCTTTATTTTCTATTTTGCATAGCAGTAGCTATTTTCTTTTTTAATTTAATGCTTAAAAGAGAAAAGAATAGTTTTAAAGAATCAAAAGACTTACTCGATTTTAATATCGTCGGTTCTGATAATAGCGAGCTTTTTCCTGATGTAGCACTAATGGTAAAAGCGCAATACGACTTAAAAGATTATTTACAAAAAAGAGAAACTACATATTTAGAAATAGAAAGCGACCGAGGCTTAAAGCTAGCTGGTTGGTATATTAAAGGGGATGGTAACTCTTCTAGCCATCCTAAAGTATTAATCTTTTGCCACGGTTGGAAGTCATCAGGAATTGTGGATATGGCAGTTGTGGGGCCTTATTATTTAGAACAAGGTTATGATGTATTAGTAGTTGACCATCAAGCCCATGGCCATAGCGAAGGAAAATATTTAGGATTTGGTGTCTTAGATTCACTAAATATGTATAAGTGGGTGCAAAAAATTGATCAGATGCACCAAGGCAACTGCGATATTTATTTACATGGTGTATCAATGGGTGCCAATACTTTACTTCGTCTAAACGGAATGGATTTACCAAAAAGCGTTAAAGCGATTTGTGCGGATTGTGGATTCACTAGTGGATATGAGGAAATTGATTATTTAGCTAAGAAGAGACATTTGAGTTTCTTGTTAACTAAACAATTGATTTGGTTAATCTGTTTAATCGTTTGCCGCTATAACATTAAAGCCAGTAGCGTTGATACTCTTAAAAATGCTAAAGTCCCAACAATATTTATCCATGGCGATAAAGATAACTTCGTACCAATGGAGCATTCAGTTAAAAATTATGAAGCATGCACTACTAAAAAAGAATTAAAGATCTTTGAAGGAGCAACGCATGCTACCTGCTTCATTAAAAATAAAGAAGAATACAAAGCATTAGTTTTAGATTTTTTTGAAAGTGTTAAATAAGTTTTATGAGTAAAAAGAAAAAATGGGTAAGAGGACGCCATAAACCGGTACGTATTTTAGGTAAACCAATCTGGTGGATTATCAATTCTAAGATTCATTTTAAAGGGGACTTTGTGAAGTTAGAAAAAAATAAACCATACTTAGTTTTGTGCAACCACCAAACAGCTTGGGATATGGTGCCGCTTTATATGTCATTTAATAGGCCCCTTTATTTTGTAGCTAGCGATGATTTATTTTCGGAAAGATATTCAAAAGCTTTAGAATTTATCTTTGCCCCAATCCCTAAGAGTAAATCATTAAGAGATACTAGTGCGATTAGAGCGATGAAGCAAGTTGCTAATGAAGGTGGAGTTATTGCTATCTTTCCAGAAGGCAATAGAACATATAGTGGTAGAACAGAATACATTGACCCCGCAATAGCTAAACTTATAAGATTTTTAAAAGTACCAGTTATTATTTATAACTTAGAAGGTGGCTATGGAGTAATGCCTAGATGGGCCCAAAAAGAAGCAAAAGGAAGCTATACGGGTAAACTTAAAAGGATTATTGAAGTAGAAGAATACCAAGATTTAGATGATACAGAAATATATAATATCGTAAAAGAAGAATTATATGTAGATGACACCAAGATTAATCGATCATTCAGCGGTAAAAGAAGAGCAGAATATTTAGAAAGATTATTATATATTTGCCCTGATTGTGGACTAACAGAGTTTGAGTCTAATGGTAATGAATTTAAATGCACGAAGTGCGGTAAAACGTACCATTACAATGAAGACTTAACGATTAGTGGAGTCGGCTTTGAATCTAAATTTAAATATATTAAAGATTGGTATGATTTCCAGTGCGATTACATCAATAATTTTGATTTTGCAGTATATGGAGATAAACCAGTTTGCGTCACTAAAAATATTATTCTAAAAGAAAATAGAGTAAGAGTTGGCAAGAAAAAGATCTATAGTGGTGATGTGGAAGCATACTACGATAAATTTGTATTTGGTGATTTAGAATTTAAGTTTGATGATATTGCATCATGCACTAATTTAGGTAGATGTAAAGTGGGATTTTATGTAGATGGTAAGAAATACCAATTTATCGATAAAGATAAAAAGTATGCAGGTATTAAATATATGCACCTATTTTATCGCTATAAGAATTTAAAAGAAGGTAATGGTTCTAAATATTTAGGATTATAAACTGAGGTGATGATATGTTAGAGAAGAGGAGAGCGGGAATATTACTACCGGTAAGCTGTCTTCCTAGTCCTTACGGAATTGGAAGCTTTGGTAAAGCAGCTTATGATTTTGTAGATTTCTTAAAAGAAGCTAAGCAAACATATTGGCAAATATTACCGATTTGTCCAACTTCTTTTGGTGACTCACCTTATTCTTCACCAGCAAGTTTTGCTGGTAATCCATATTTCATTGATTTAGATATGCTAGCAGAAGATAATCTTTTGCGAGCAAAAGATTATGTTAAGGCTAGTAAAAATACTAAGTTTATTGATTATGATAATTTATATAAAGTTAGAAGTGCAATTTTAAAAAAAGCATATGATAACTTTTTAAAGATGGCACCACTAGATTATTCTAGTTTTGTTAATAATAATTATAAATGGTTACATGATTATGCACTATTTATGTATTTAAAAGATAAATTTAATGGTGCTAGTTTTGATGTATGGGAAGATAAATATAAATATTATAATGAAGAAACATTAAAAGAATTTAATGAAGAACAACTTGGTTTTTATTATTTTCTCCAATATGAATTTTCAAAACAGTGGAATAGCTTAAAACAATACGCTAATAAAGCGGGGATTAAAATAATTGGTGACTTACCAATTTATGTAGCTTACGATAGCGCTGATGTTTGGGCAAGCCCTAACATGTTTAAGCTTGATAAAAATTTAAAACCAACTAAAGTGGCAGGATGTCCACCTGATGCCTTTAGCGATGATGGCCAGTTTTGGGGAAATCCTTTATATAACTATAAACTGATGAAAAGTGATGGTTATAGTTGGTGGATTGCTAGATGCAAGCGTGCTTTTGAACTATATGATATCGTAAGACTTGATCACTTTAGAGGCTTTGAAGCTTACTGGGCAATACCAGCTAGCGATGATACTGCTAAAGACGGTAAATGGGTTAAAGGACCAAACTATGCCATCTTTAAAGCGATTAAGAAGAGTTTAGGCGATAAAGAGTTTATCGCAGAAGACCTTGGTTACTTAACTGAAAGTGTTTATAAACTAGTAGCTAAAACGAAGTTTCCAGGCATGAAGGTAATCGAGTTTGGTTTTGATGGTAAAAAAGATAATGAGCATTTACCAGTTAACTATAAAGAAAATATCGTAGCTTATATTGGTACTCACGATAATGCTCCGGTTATTGGGTGGTATGAGGCATTAACTAAAAAAGAAAAAGGCGTAGTAAATAACTTAATCGCCCCAACAAGTTGCGATGATTTAGTTGATAAGCTAATTAGTATGATTCAGACTTCTGTTGCTAATACAGTTATTATTCAAATGCAAGATTATTTGCATCTAGGATTAGATGCTAGAATTAATACCCCATCTAACAAAGCAGGTAACTGGAAATGGCGCTTAGATGAAGATTATCAATCAGCAAGCTTAGCAAAGCGTATTGCTAACATTACAAAGAAAGCAAGTAGATGTTAATATGGATAGATTTAAAATATTAACAAACAATGCTTTAAAGATCATCGCATGTATATCGATGGTCTTTGACCATATTGGGGTAATAATGTTTCCAGAAGTTATGTGGCTTAGAGCAGTAGGGAGGCTTGCTTATCCATTATTTGCTTTTTGCTTAGCAGAAGGATGTTATTACACTAAAGATAAAATTAAGCACTTAATTGTCATAGCAATGCTAGGCGTTGCTATTCAATTATTTGAATATGTTTTTTTAGAAATGATTGATTTATCAATCTTTATCGTATTTAGTATTTCAATTATCTTAATATATTTATTAGATGATATTGATAAAGCTATTAGAAATAAGAAGAAGATATTGTCCGCTATATCAATTGTAACCTTTTTAGCATTATTATTCGGATTGAATGTATTAGTTTATTATAGCTTAATATTTGATGCTAATTTTGGATATTATGGCATCATCGTACCAGTTATTTTATATGCAGTTAAAAAATACTTGAATAAACATAGTTGGTGGATTTATGTGGATTGTATATTGTTAATTGGGTTGTTTGTAGCGAGGATGATTATGACTAATAATGTGTATGTATTATTCTCATTATTTGTCATTCCCCTACTACTTATGTATAATGGCAAAAGAGGTAAATGGAAAATCAAATATTTCTTTTATTTCTTTTATCCATTACACTTAGCAGCCATTTATCTAATAAGTATGCTTTTTAGATAGTGAATTGAAAAAATGTATCCATAATGGTATAATGGATACATGTGGCGCATTGGTGAAGCGGTTTAACACATAAGCCTCTCAAGCTTACATTCACGGGTTCGAACCCCGTATGCGTCACCATAAAAGAATTACAATTATGATACGATTTAAGTCGTATCATTTTTTATTTTTCAAAAAATAAAACCAACCAAATAGTTGAAATAAAACCAACTTTAAGATATAATTTAGTTGGTATAAAAATAGGAGGTTATTATGCAATTGGTGGAATTATTGAATGAACTAACATCTTATGAATTTGAAAAGGAATGGTTTGAATTCAAATCTAATATGAAATCTTCTCATGAGATAGGAGAATATATTTCTGCAGTTTCAAATAGTGCTGCTTTATTAGGAAAAAAAGAAGGTTATCTTATATGGGGAATTGATGACACATTTAATTTTGAGTTTGGTAAACATCTAGCTAATGGAACTAAATTTGATTTTGACTCAAATGCAGATAATAATGAGCCGTTGAAACATTACCTTGAAAGACAAATTAAACCAAGTATAAAAATTAATTTCGTTGAAGAGAAATATGAAAATAAGAGAGTAGTCGTTTTAGTAATAGGAGCAGCTAGAACAATTCCAACTTCATTTGATTCCAAAAGATATATTAGAATTGGATCAAGCAAAGTGGATCTTTCTAAATTTCCTGAAAAAGAAGTAGACTTGTTTTACATATTACGTGAAGGAATACCTACTATTACAAATACTAAGTCGAAATATCAAGAACTTACATTTAGTAAGCTATTTGGTTTCTATGGATCAAAAGGTATTATTTTAAAAGAACCAACATTTAAGAAAAATCTAGAATTATTGACTGAAGACGGATCTTACAACATTTTAGCTCAACTATTATCAGATAATTCCCAAATTCCATTGCGTGTATCAATATTTGACGGAGAAACCAAAGCTTCAAATTTATTTTCTGTTCGTGAATTTGGTTATAATTGCTTATTATATACTTTGGATGAACTTTTGCGTTATGGAGATGTATTAAATATTATCCAAGCAGATGAGAGAAATAGAGTTGTAGAAAGAAAGGATGTTCCGCTTTTTGATAGCAAAGCTTTTAATGAAGCAATTATAAATGCAGTTTTACATAACAAATGGATTGAAGGAAATGAACCTATGATTTCGGTTTATTCAAATAGAATCGAAATATTATCAAGGGGAACACTTGCTCCATCTCAAACTATGGATGGATTTTTAAGAGGTGAATCAGTCCCTGTAAATGAAAAACTATCTGAAATCTTTTTGCAATTGCATATAAGCGAAAAATCAGGAAGAGGAGTACCTAAAATTGTTGAAACTTATGGTAAAGATGCAATTACTTTTAATGAAAACTCAATTGTAGTCACTATACCATTTAATTGGATAAATGTGGTTGGTAATAAAGTTGGTAATAAGGTTGGCAATAAAAATCTTTCATCAAATAGACAAATAATTATTAATGAATTAAGAAATAATCCGAATATTACAAAAGTTCAATTATCCACTATACTAGGTATTTCAACAACAGCGATTGATAAGAATTTAGATTATTTGAAAAATAATGGTTTCATTGAAAGAATTGGTTCTAAAAAGACAGGTTATTGGAAAGTAACAAAATAAAGATTTATTTCAAATACTTTATAATCACTATTCACACTTGATAACAAAGTTGTAATATAGTATAATGACTCAACGGTGCGTTGAGTCTTATTCATTTTTGAGTCGCTTTTTTTCGTTGCGAAACTGTGAGATAATAAAATTGCGGTACCAAAATAATAAAAATAAGGAAGATAAACAATGCAAGAAACAATGGGACAAATTATAAAACGTCTACGTAAAGAAAGAGGCTTTACACAAGAAGAACTAGCAGAACAAATAGGTGTAACATTTCAAGCAGTGTCAAAGTGGGAAAATGATACAGGCATGCCAGATATTTCACAAGTTGTTCCACTTGCAACAGTATTTGACGTTAGCACCGATGTGCTTTTCGGATTATTTGGAACAAATACTACTGATGAAGTAAATAAAATAATCGAGGAAGCTTTTGCACTAGTTACATATCCTGTAACAACTGAAATGGTGAATAGAAAATATGATCGTTTGCATGAAGGTTTAACTCTTTATCCTAACAACACAACTCTTTTAATGCATTGCCTTGAAACTGGCATTGCACTTGCATATCCTAAAAACGATATTTATGATAATGAAAATGGAGAAGATATTTATCATAAGTGTATTACAGAAGCAGATTTGGTAATCAAATATAGCAAAAACACATCCGATGTTATGCGAGCACATATGATTATGGTATTACTTCATGCAGCATATGGAAACTTTGATGAAGCGAAAGATCACGCAAGCGTATTTCCATGGCGAGCAGATATGACAATTCATAAAATGTATGGATACATTGCAAGATGGGAGAAGAACTTAAGCGAAGAAAATAAATGCTTTCAAACAGATTATTTTTATCACATTGAAGCTATGCTTGATGATATTGTTGATATTGCAATGTGTGCTTATAATGAAGAAAAATATGACAATGCGATTGAATGTTTAAAACAAGCACTATCTTTTATTGAATTAATATGTAAAGATGAAGAAGTTGTTCCAAGATTTCATGTTCGTGAAGTTGGTGATATCCATTTATTACTCGCAAAAGTGTATATGAAAACAGGAAAAATTGAAAACACCTTATCAGAATTACGTACAATGGTTGATTATGATTTAAATGAAACTTCAAAATTTGAATATGGTTGTCAATTGAATTCTCCGCTTCTTCATGATGCTAATTATAATTTTTATTGGAATGGTATGGATTTCAAAGAATCACTAATGATTAAGTTAAACGATGAGATATTTGATAAAATAAGAGAAACTGAATCCTTTAAAAAGATAATGGATACTGTGCTGAATTACGTAAAGTAGGGGGTACGCAAATTGTATTAAAATACCTCATCTTACACATATATGTGATGTATCCGAACACCAAAGATTATATAGTTATCTTGGAAGTTTTGGTACTAGAGATAGATTTACAAGATTAAACAGAGTTTCATATTTCTGTTATTAATTAATAATTTAATGTATAATGAAAGTGTATGGAGGAAGACTAGATGAAATTAAGCAATGACGTAAATCTGCCAAGTGTTGGACTTGGAACTTGGCTAATCGAAAATAGTAAAGTAAGCGAAGTAGTTAAAAATGCAATAGCAATTGGATACCGTCATATCGATACTGCGCAAGCTTATGAAAATGAAGAAGGCGTTGGTAAAGGGATAAAAGTTGCTGGCATCAAAAGAGAAGATATTTTTGTAACTACTAAAGTAGCAGCAGAAATTAAAGATTATAAAAAAGCTAAAGAATCAATTGAAGAATCTTTGAAAAAACTTGATATGGATTATGTAGATTTATTGTTAATCCACTGTCCAGTTCCATGGGATGAATATGGATCAGGTAGGTATAACTATTTCAAAGAAAACGTAGAAGTATGGAAAGCATTAGAAGAAGCATATAGTGAAGGTAAAGCTAGATCAATTGGTGTTTCTAATTTCCAAATTAGTGATTTAGAAAATATCTTTAATAACTGTAAGATTAAACCAATGGTTAATCAAGTATATGCTTCTCCTACCCAAGTACCATTTGAACTAGTAAACTATTGTAAAGAGCATGATATTGTCTTTGAAGCATATTCACCACTTTCGCATGGTAAAGCAAAAGATAATAAACTAATTCAAGAGGTAGCTACTAAAAACAATAAATCATTTAGTCAAATATGCTTAAAGTACTTACTAGCTAAAGACTTAGTTGTTTTACCTAAAGCATCAAGTTATGATCACTTAAAAGAAAACTTTGATTTAGATTTTAAGTTAAGTGAAGAAGATATCAAATTAATTGATGAGAATAATTAAAGAATAGACTACGCAAGTAGTCTATTCTTTTTTTCCTTTTCTCTCGCAAATTTCACAATATTTAATTATAATAATAATAGATACGTAAGAAGGTAACAAAATGAGAGCAGATTTACACATGCATACAGTTAATTCTGATGGTGTTTATACTGTCGGTGAAGTTGTTGATATGGCAAAAAGGGCAGGACTAGACTATATTGCTGTCACTGACCACGATAACTTCACAGATACGACGGAGTTTCGCCATTCGATTAAAACTATTTATGGGATTGAATTAAGTACAACTCATAACGGTGAAGCGATTCATGTCTTAGGCTATTTTAAAGAAAGACCTCCTAAATGGTTTGTAGATAAACTAGAGGAATTTAAAAAGGTAAGACTTGAAAGAGCTTTAAGAATGTTAGAGTTAATCGATGAACATTTTGGAATTAAACTAGATCCTAAATTTGTTTATGAAGCTAATTCAATTACAAGAGGCTCTATTGGGCGTGAGATTGTAAAACAAGCCGAAGGTAAATATACTAAATCATATGTTTTTAAAAACTTTATCGGTCATGGCTGTAAAGCATATATTCCAGCTTTAAAGATTGAAACTGAAGTTGGTATTAAAATGATTAAAGATGCAGGGGGTTTAGCTGTACTTGCTCATCCGATGTTATATAAAACGGAAAATATGATGGAAGTAATTAAAATGGGCTTTGATGGAGTTGAAGCCATCTACCCACATTTTCATGAAGATATTCAAAAATATCGTGACCTAGCTGGTAAGTATCAAATTAGATTTATTACTGGTGGATCTGATTTTCATAATTTAGTCGGCCCAGATGATGGATCAAACCATGGCAATATTGGTGATTCGTATATTGAAGGTAATGACCTAATTAAGTTTTTAGGAGAACTAGGTTATGAACGTTAGAAAATTAGCGCTCGATGCGATTGTAAAGATATTATATGATGGCGGCTATTCAAATATTGTCATTAATGATACTTTAAAAAAGTATGAGTTAAATGAAGTAGATAGAGCGCTCTTTACGAGATTAGTACTTGGGACTGTAGAAAAGAAGATTACTTTAGAGTATTATTTAAAACCATATTTAAGAAAGAAAACTAAAACTTGGGTATATTGCTTACTTTTAATGAGTATCTATCAACTAGTATATTTAGATATCCCTGATTATGCCGTTGTAAATGAGGCGGTCGATATGGCTTCCGTTAGAGACAGAAGTTTTGGATCTTTTGTTAATGGGGTATTAAGAGCATTCCAAAGAAACGAAAGACCTAATATTGAAGCGCTAAAAGGAATGGAATATTTAAGCATTAAATATTCATATCCAGAATGGCTAGTAGCATATCTTTTGAAAGATTATGATGAAGCTACTTTAGAAAAAGTATTTATGCATAACGATAACCCCAAAGCGATGGCTATTAGGGTAAATACACTTAAAGCTACTAAAGAAGAAATCTTTAATTATTTAGATGAAAAAGGAATTGGCTACGCTGAATCAAAGTTTGTAGATAACGGAATTGTAATTGAAGATACAATTATTAGAGATAAAATCTTTACTAGTGGTAAAGTAACTATTCAAGATTTAGCTAGTCAAAAAGTAGCTGAAGCCCTAAATCCAAAAAAAGAATCAATCGTTTTAGATTTATGTGCAGCACCAGGTAGCAAAACTGCTCACCTGGCAAGCATTATGGAAAACAGTGGTACCATTTATGCGTGCGATATTTATCCACACAAAATAAAACTAATGCAATCTAACTTTAATAGATTAGGGGTAACTAGTGCCTCTTGCCAACAAATTGATGCTAGGCGTTTAAAAGATTATGTGAAAGCTAAATCATTTGATTATATCTTAGCAGACTTACCTTGCTCAGGACTTGGAGTAATGGGCCATAAGGTAGATATTAGATATAATATTACTTTATCTTCCATTGAAGATATTATTAGCCTACAAGCTGAAATATTAGAATCAATCCATGATTTATTAAAAGTAAATGGGGAAATGGTTATTAGTACTTGTACATTTAATAAAGATGAAAATGAAAGACAAGTAGCCCGCTTTATTGCAAACCATCCTAACTATGAAGTGTTAGAAGAAGCTACCTATTTACCATATGAATATGGAACTGATGGATTTTATATTTGTAAATTAAGAAGAAATTATTAGAGGTATTATGAACATTTACGGATTAACTAGAGTAAAGCTAGAAGATAAATTAAAAGAGGTTGGGGAAAAGCCTTTCCGTGCAACCCAAATTTTTGAATGGCTTTATAAAAAAGGGGTTAATTCGTTTGACCAAATGAGTAATATTTCTAAAGCATCAATTGAGATTTTAAAACAAACATTTAGTATTGATTTAATAAAATTAGTTAAAAAACAAGTATCACGCGATGGGACTAGAAAATTCTTATTTGCATTAAGTGATGGTAATCATGTGGAAGCGGTATTGATGAAGCATGATTATGGCAATAGCGTATGCGTATCTAGTCAAGTAGGATGCGCAATGGGTTGTAAGTTTTGTGCTAGTGGTAAATTTGGCAAAGTCAGAAACTTAGAAGTAGATGAAATGGTTAGTGAAATACTAATGGTAGCTAGTGACTTAGAAAAAGATGAAGAAAGATTAAGCCATGTAGTTATTATGGGAATAGGCGAACCATTTGAAAATTATGATAATGTTTTATACTTTATTAGAATTATTAATGATGCTAAAGGATTAGAGATTGGATCAAGACATATTACAGTATCGACTTGCGGAATTGTGCCAAAGATTTATGAATTTGCTAATTTTGATTTGCAAGTAAACTTAGCAATTAGTCTACATTTTCCAAATAATGATTTAAGATGTCAATTTATGCCAGTTAATAAAGCATATCCACTAGAACAGTTGATTGAAGCACTAAAGTATTATTTTAATAAAACTAGTAGAAGAGTAACTTTTGAATATATTTTACTTGATGGTATTAATGATACTAAGAAGTGTATGGAAGAATTAGCATCTATTACCAAAGAAGTAACTAGTTATGTTAACTTAATCCCACTAAATGAAACTGATGGTAAATTTAAACCTACTCCACTAACCAAAGCAAATGCTTTTAAAGATGGCTTATTAAAACTAGGCGTTAATGCCACTTTAAGAAAAGAACATGGTAGTGATATTGATGCTGCTTGTGGACAACTACGTATTAAAGAAGGTCGCTTAAATGGATAGGCTAGGATTAATTATTAAATCTATTAGTGGCGAATATGTAGTGGAAGTGGATGGGGCTGAATATACTTGTAAGCCAATTGGGTTATTTAGATATAAAAAAATAACACCGCGTGTTGGTGATAAATGCATAATTGATTATGTAGATGGGGCTTGGGTAATTAAAGATATCAAAAAGAGAAAGAATGAACTAGTTAGACCGGTAGTTGCTAATATCGATAAAGTAATTATTGTAACATCTTTAACGGAACCTGATTTAAACTTAAACTTATTAGATCGATTAATTTGCCAAGTAGAATATAGCGATATTCCCATTGTCTTAGTATTTAGTAAAGCTGATTTAGTAAATATTGATGATTATAAAGAAATAATCGAATATTATAAAAGTATTGATTATAAAGTATATACTACACCAACGGAAGTTACCCAGCTAAAACAAGAATTTAATGATTGTATATGCGTGCTAGCAGGACAGAGTGGAGTTGGTAAAAGTAATTTAATCAATAATCTTGATTTAGGAATTAGCTTGAAAACAGGTGAGATTAGTAATGCGCTAGGTAGAGGTAAACATACAACTAGACATACAGAGTTATATAAAATAGGAAGTGGCTATTTAGCCGATACGCCAGGCTTTGGGGCATTAGACTTAGAAATGGATGAAGCAACATTATCACAAACGTTTAAAGAGTTCTTTAAACTTAGATGTAAATATAATCCATGCTACCATTTAGCAGAACCTGGGTGTAAAATTAAAGAGGAAGTAGATAATGGTCATATCCTAAAGAGTAGATATGATAATTACTTATTATTCTTAAAAGAAATAAAAGAAACAAAACAGAAAAATATTTATAAAAAGAAATAGGAGGAATATATGGCTAAAGTTGCACCATCAATTTTATCAGCTAACTTTAATAACTTAATTGAGGAAATTAAAAGTGTTGATAATGCCAAGTATTTACATATCGATGTAATGGATGGTAAGTTTGTTCCAAACATTACCATTGGACCACTTGTCATGAAAAACTTCAAAAAAGAAATTAATAATATGGTTATGGATGTGCATTTGATGATCGCTGATCCAGTTAAATATGCACCTGATTTTGTAAAGGCGGGAGCAGATATTATTACTTTCCACTATGAAGCAGTGAAGTTTGCAGAACCGGCAATTGATGCTATTAGAGAATTAGGCGTTAAAGTAGGTATATCAATTAAGCCATTAACTGATATTAATGTCTTAGATGATTTACTAGATAAAGTTGATTTAATATTAATTATGAGCGTAGAACCGGGCTTTGGTGGCCAAGCATTTATTCCTAGCGCTTTAGATAAAATTAAATACTTAGCTGATAAAAGAAAACAAAATGGCTACAACTACTTAATTGAAGTAGATGGTGGTATCAATAAAGAAACAGCAAAACAGTGTATAGAAGCAGGAGTTGATATTTTAGTAGCTGGCTCATATATCTTCTCATCAAACAATCGAAAAGCATTAATCGAGGAAATAGAAAATGATAATTAAAATAGTATGTAATGGCGATGATTCATTTTCTAAATTATATAGCCATGAAGAAAATGAATTCATCATCGGTGTAGATGGTGGCTGTAAAGTATTAATTGATAATAATGTGGATATTGATTTAGCAATGGGTGACTTTGATAGTTTCCCATTAGAAGAAGCAAGAAAATATACTAAACATATATTAGTTCTAAGAAAAGACAAAGATAAATCAGACTTAGATATGGTTCTAGATCAAGTCCATACATTATATGATGTAACTAAAATCATCATCTATAATGCAACAGGCGGAAGGCTAGATCACTACCACGGTATTATTAATGCTTTATGCAAAGAAGAAAAGTATCCAATTGAAGTAGTTAATGCAACTAATTACATTACTACTTTCTATGGAGAAAAAGAATTTGTTAATGATGGGTATAAATATTTTTCATTCTTTGCTTTAGAAGATAATACAATAATTACGATTGTGGATTTTAAATATCAAATTCAATCGCATACCTTAAATAGATTTGATAACTTATGCTTATCAAATGAATTAGAAAATAAAGGTGTTGTAAGGACTAATAAAAAAATCATAATGTATAAGAGTAAATAGAAAAAAAGCGCATAAAGTAGATTGTTATTTATGCGCTTTTTTGTTATAATGTTTTTATAGTATGGAGTTATAATATGGATAAAAAGATTAGCGAACTTTTAGAAATTATTAAAGATTCTAAACGCATTGTTTTTATGACAGGAGCAGGAGTTAGTGTACCATCAGGTATTCCTGATTTCAGAAGTGCTAATGGTCTTTATTCTACAAAATATGGTGACTTAAATCCCGAGACGATTATTAGTCATTCTTTTTTTGAAAGATACCCTGATGAGTTTTATCGCTTTTATCGCGATAAAATGGTTTATGAGAAAGCTTTACCTAACGTAATTCATAAAACGATGGCGCTTTTAGAAAGATGCGGAAAATCGTTAGGCGTTGTTACGCAAAACATTGATGGTCTTCACCAAATGGGTGGATCAAACGATGTTTTAGAATTACATGGTACTATTTTAAAAAATAGATGCCTTAATTGTGGAAAGTCTTTTGGCTTAGAAAAAATCGTTAATAGTGATGGCGTACCGAGATGCGAATGCGGTGGTATCATTAAACCAGAAGTTGTTTTATACGAAGAAGGCTTAGATTATGATTGCTTGCGTAGATCAGTAGACCGCATTAGAAATGCGGATACTTTAATCGTAGTTGGGACTAGCTTAGTTGTTAACCCGGCTGCAAGCCTAGTTAGCTATTTTGGAGGTCATAAATTCATTATCATTACAATGAGTGAAACGCCATATGATAAATATGCAGATTTAATCATCAGAGACAAAGCAGAAGTAGTATTTGAAGCGATTAGAAAGGAATATGAATAATGTTTTTAACAGGATTTTTTGATACAACACCAATGATTATTATTTTATTTATCATTGGTTTGTTATTAATAATAAAAGGTGGAGACTGGTTTGTGGATGCAGCGAGCTGGATCGCCGAAAAATCAGGCATCCCTAAATTTATAATTGGAGCAACCATTGTATCTATTGCTACAACATTGCCTGAACTAATTGTATCAATTATTGCGGCAGTAGAAGGGCATGGCTTGCTTGTAAGTGGCGATAATGTAGCTGCGCTTGAAAGCGTTGATATGGCAATCGGAAATGCAATCGGATCCGTTAATGCTAATAGTGGTTTGATTATGGCAATATCACTAATCTTTATGCCAGCAGTAATTAAGAGAAAAGAATTTTGGGTAAAGCCAGTATTATTAATGGCTACAATTATCGTTTTATTCTTAGCAAGCTTAAAGGGTGAACTTACTCCAATTGGATCAATATTTGTTTTATTAATGCTAGTAATATTCTTTGTGGAGAACACAATTAGCGCGAAGAAGCAAATGAATCTTCCAACCGAAGATGATATTGAAGAACAACAAGTCGAAGAAGAAATAATTGAAGCAAAAGGTATTTTAAAGAAGTTTGCAGCAAAGCATGAAATTCTTGCTAATATCATCATGTTTATTTTAGGAGCTGCCGGCATTGTAATCGGTGCAAGACTATTAGTTGATAAAGGAACCCAAATTGCGGTTATGTTAAAAGTGCCTACTAAAATCATCGCTTTAACGATGGTAGCAATTGGCACATCGCTTCCAGAACTTGTCACTACAATTAGTGCGCTTGTCAAGAAGCAATCTGATTTATCAGTTGGTAATATCTTCGGTGCTAATTTAATCGATATGGCATTAATTTTACCAGTATGCTCATTTATCTTTGGTGCAGGTCTACCTGTGAATAATAACGTATTATATTTAGATATGGCATTTGCTCTAGGTTTAGTTGCAATCGCTGTTGTACCTACAATTATTAGAGGTAAGTTTAGCCGCATTCAAGGCTTTGCATTATTTGCAACATACGTAGTTTATATCGTATTATCGTCAATATTACATTTATAAAGAAGGAGGAATTTATATGGACGGGTATGGATCGTGTTATTTTGAAACATTAAAAATTAAATATATCTGTCTAAATAAATTCTAAAGATAGATTTTCATTTAGCCAGATAAGAAGGAGGTTAAAATGGAAATTGAAGAAATGGTTTCAAAAATTCTTGAATTAATTAAAGAAAAGAAAATTCGTGAGATTAAAAAAGAATTAGCAAATTTAGAAGAAATCGATATTGCAGAAGTGATGAACGAACTTCCATTAGATGCTAATCTACTATTAGTGTTTAGATTACTTGATAAAGATATGTCGACTGAAATCTTTGCTAACCTAGATTCAGAAGAACAAGAATACATTATCAATTCAATCACTTATAAAGAAATTAGTACCATTATTGAAGATTTGTTCACCGATGATGCCGTTGACATGCTAGAAGAAATGCCAGCTACAGTTGTAAAGAGAGTACTAAAGAATGCGACTCCTGATACAAGAAACTTGATCAATCAGTTCTTAAAATATCCTGATTCATCAGCTGGTAGCGTTATGACATCTGAATTTGTAGATTTGAAGAGTAATATGACAGTAAGTGAAGCTGTTAATCACTTAAGAAAAGTAGCCAAAGATAAGGAAACAATTTATACATGTTATGTAACTGATAAGACAAGAATCTTGGAAGGTGTTGTTTCTATTAGAGATATGCTACTAGCTAATAGTGATGATTTATTAAAAGATATTATGGAAAAAGATATCATCAGTGCCCATACACTAGATGACCAAGAAGCTGTTGCTCAAGACTTCGCAAAATACGACTTAATCGCTTTACCTGTATTAGATAATGAGGAACGATTAGTTGGTATCATCACAATCGACGATATTGTCGACGTCATGACAGAAGAAGCAACAGAAGATATCATGAAAATGAATGCCATCGTGCCTACAGAAGATCCATACTTAAAAACTAGCGTTTTTAAGATTGCAAAGAGTAGAATTGTATGGCTAATGATATTGATGTTTACATCAATCATATCAGGTATTATCTTAGATAGTTTTGAAAATGCGATTTCGGCACTACCTTTCTTAGTTGTATTTATTCCAATGCTAATGGATAGTGGTGGAAATGCCGGTAGCCAAGCAAGTACTACAATCATTCGTGGTCTTGCTACTAATGAAATAACTTTAAAGGATTGCCTAAAAGTTGCTTGGAAAGAAATTAGAGTAGCTTTAATGGTTGGTGTAGTTTTATGTGCCTTTATGACACTAAGAATAATTATCCAATACGGCTTAATTAATCCAGTTGAAGATACAGTAGTTCCAATTAGATTAGTATTATCAGTAACTGGGGCAATGTTAGCAACAATTACTGCTGCAAAACTAGTTGGATCTCTACTACCAATGCTAGCTAAGAAAGTACACCTTGACCCAGCAATCGTAGCAGCCCCAATGCTAACAACAATTGTAGATGCTACTGCCTTAACAATTTTCTTCTTACTAGTTAAATTAATGTATCAAATTTAGGAGAAAGATATGCAAACTAAAC
Organism: Bacilli bacterium; assembly: GCA_017962745.1. Lineage (GTDB taxonomy): Bacteria > Bacillota_I > Bacilli_A > ML615J-28 > CAG-698 > RGIG8164. The sequence goes on from JAGCUR010000012.1 coordinate 36,697, forward strand.
TAACACCGGGAAAACTTCTCGATAAACTTGGTAATTTAAACGAAGCAGGTTATTCTACTAGCTTAATTAGAGATTATAACCGTGATGACATTAAAGCCGGTAAATTAAGAATTAAAGAATGGGATTATTACTATATTGGTAACGATAAATTCGGTATCGCCTTAACGATTGATGATAATTCATATATGAAGCTAGGTAGTGTATCAGTATTAGAATTTGATACTAAATACTGGGTAACTAAAAGCGCTATGGGCTTTATGTCTTTAGGTAAAACTAACTTACCACCTTCTAGTAAAGTTGGAAGTGTATCACAAAACTACCGTAAACTAAAACTAGAATTTATCAATGATGGAAACACTAGACATTTACTTGCCTACATGAAGAAGTTTGATGGAAATCAAGATTTCTCATGTGACATTAGATTATATGATGAGCCAGCTGATTCAATGGTTATCGCTACCCCATTTGATAAACCTAAATACTTTTATTACAATCAAAAGATTAATTGTATGAAAGTGGCAGGAATTGCAAAAGTCGGAGATAAAGAATATAACTTTGATAAAAATGAAAGTTATGCAGTCTTAGACTGGGGAAGAGGTGTCTGGACTTATAAAAATACATGGTATTGGTCTAGCTTATCTTGCAGTGTTGATGGCGAAAAGGTTGGCTTTAATTTAGGATATGGTTTTGGTAACACATCAGCTGCTAGTGAGAATATGATTTTCTATCAAGGTAAAGCCTACAAAGTTGACCAAGTAGAATTTAATATTCCTGTTAATGAAAAAGGAAAAGATGATTATTTAGCATCTTGGACGATTAAATCTAACGATGGCAAAGTAGATTTAGAATTCTTCCCAATTCTAGATCGCCATGATGATACAAATTTATTAATCTTAAAGTCTCTTCAACATCAAGTATTTGGTCACTTTAGAGGAAGGCTTGTAGCTGATGATAAAGTGATTGAACTTAATGATAAAGTTGGGTTTGCGGAAAAAGTAACAAATTATTGGTAAAAAATAAAAGGTCAATCAAACGATTGACCTTTAAAATTGGTGCGGGTGACAGGAATCGAACCTGCACTCCGAGGAACTAGAGCCTAAGTCTAGCGCGTCTGCCAGTTCCGCCACACCCGCATTACTCAACCATTATACATTTATTCTATCTAAAAAGCAATAGATTTTTGAAAATTTGGGTCAAAAATTCAATAAACAATTGACATAAATGTGTAATCTATGATATAATGCATAAGGTCGACAAGGGAATAGTATATAGTGGTCTTGTGGTGTAGTGGTTAACATGCCAGTCTGTCACACTGGAGATCGCGGGTTCAAGTCCCGTCAAGACCGCCAGTTTATGATGCGCCAGTAGCTCAACTGGATAGAGCGTTTGGCTACGGACCAAAAGGCTGTGGGTTCAAGTCCTATCTGGCGTACCATTTTTAATTTAATACTAGTAATCGGGAAATAGCTCAGCTTGGTAGAGCGCTTGGTTTGGGACCAAGATGTCGCAGGTTCGAATCCTGTTTTCCCGACCAGTGCAGGTATAGTTCAAAGGCAGAACGTCAGCCTTCCAAGCTGAATATGCGAGTTCGATTCTCGTTACTTGCTCCAGATTGAATAATAGCATTGATACAAATTGGTATCAGTGTTTTTTTTATTTTTGTAGATGCGTTAGAAGATTGAACAAATATAGTAAAATAAAAATGACACGAAATTATCTAATTAGGCTCAACAATAATTAAATGCTTCATTATAATTCGTTGCATTTGTATAACAAATGTGATACAATGATAGTGAGGTGAATGATTATGGATATTAAAGAAAATAAGAATGAATTGATTCATATTAGGATTGAGCCAACCATTAAAGATAAATCTGAAGATATTTTTAAAAAGTTAGGAATAAATATGTCTTATGCAGTATCGTTATTTTTAAATCAAGTGATACTAAAAAATGGTTTTCCGTTTGCAGTTGAGTTACCACAAAAAAATGAAAGTGAAATTGAAGCACTTGCAAGAATAATTGAGTCAACGGGTGGAAATGGAGAAGTTAATGATCGAAATCAAAAAATTATCCATCTATATTCAGTTGGTGACATCGATTATGAAACAGCTGTGTTTGCAATAAAGAGGAGTTTTGTAAAATAATGAAAGACCCATATGTATATGGTGGAACTAATGTATTGATTAACCTTGAAAAATATGAATACAACTATCATCAAATAAAGAAATAGTATAATAAAATATATATGTGTGCCAATTAGGTTCTGGTGGTGCGTCAAGACAAAGATAATGTCAAATATATTAGACATTATCTTTTAAATATGATCAAAATACGTATGCTTTTTAATTAATTTTGACAAACGTTGTCTGTAAGTTGCAAAAGAATAGTTGGCATAATATAATTAACATATAGACATTATAATAAAATACGAGATGAAAGGACATTAAGAAATGAAAAGACTGTGGTATGTATTATTAATAACATGTTCATGTTTATTTTTAGTAGCATGTTCTAATAATTCCTCAACTGCAAAAATTGAGACTAGCAAATCAGGTAAGATTAATACAACTATCTATTCTCAAGAAGAAGTTAAAAAGGGAAAAGTAGAAATTACTCCCCTTTTAAAGACTGATGATAAAGAAATAACTGATGATGGAAAAGGATTGTATTGCATTACACTATTACAAGATGGTGCAGGTAGTGTAACAATTCCAGAAGAAAAAGTGCAAGCAGGTACTACTGTTACAGTAAATGCTACTCCAGATAATGATTGGAAAATAGTATCATATGTTTTAGACGATCAAATTGTTCAATCTAATTCATTTGTTATGCCAGAGCATGATGTAACTTTTAAAGTTATATTTCAAAATAAAAAGCATAATGTAGATTTAGCGGGATATGGCGATGAAAGCTGGATTATTCGCAATAGTGGGCCAGACTGTGTTGAAGGAGAAACATTCTATTTTTCAATCTTGATGGGTGATGATAGTTTTCGCTACTATGAATATGAAGATATTTTTGTTAGATCTAGTTCGTATAATGAACAAGGTGAATATACATATTATCAAGTAACAAAAATTAACGATAATGATTATTCATTTATAATGCCAGAAAATGATTGTGTAATTGGCTGTAATACTCATGAATATGGAAAAATTTTAGAAATAATAGTAAAAGATAAAGATTATAATTCCATCGGGTATATAAATAAAGATGAAAACCAAGCTTCTGATTATATTGATTTAACAATGTCAATTGATGGTAAGTCGTTTTCTGTTGGTGAATATGCAAAACGTATACAAGCTATAATTACTATTAATAACCTAAATCCACTTTATCAAATTGAATATATTACGACGACTAATTACGGCTCTTATGAAGGACATGAAGCTACTAAAATTGATGATACTCATTATAGCTTTGATGTAGTTTACGGATATCTATATGTTTTTTTAAAGGATTATGAGATTCCAAAAGGTACATATAACGTTAACTGCCTAGATACACAAAATGGTAGTTTGCAAGTGGATGTAGCCTATGCGGCACCAGGCGAGACAGTTATAGTTACAGCTACACCAGATGAAGGATATTATCTTGCTAAACTTCAATATGTTGTAGGCGATAGTAATGAATATGTGGATATAGAGCGTATAGAAGATATTTATTCATTTGTAATGCCTGAAGGTGAAGTTAATATCAAAGCAACATTTATATCAGTTAATCAAGTAGAAGGTCACATACGTATAATTTATGATTGGACCGAAGAAGAGATGACAATTGAGCAACTTCAATTAGAAATTGAAATAGTATATATCAATGAAGAATATATTAATCAGCCATATAGTGAAAACATTACAAATGATTTGGTTTTATATTTTGAAAATGGAAGTAATGTTGAACTGAGACTTCATTATAAAGATATGTATACTGTTCAAAGTGTCACTTATAGTTCTACATATTCTTTGTATTCAGCTATGTCAGCGGTAAGCGGTGGAACGTGTGATTGTATTTTAAATATTGATGGTAGTTTTATGCTTGAGATACATATTAGATAAGGAAAAGACTAGATTATGAAAACATTAATTAAAAAAAGTAAAATAGCTATAGCTTTTATGAAGTTATCTTTAGTGCTAATTATTGTAGGAATGGCTTTATTTGCGGTTGGCGTTAAAGCAGCAAAGAAAACTACAATGACTAGAAAAGGTGATACCGTTTGGTTTGGATATTATCCAAAGACAAAAGCAACTGAAGAAGAACTAAATGGCATGAGCGCAAATGCTGATGCAGATGGTTTTTATACATCGGGAAAAGAAAAGTTTGTTAAGGTTACAAATGCAATTCCTAAAGAACATTATGAAACTGCTAATACGACTTACATTCCATTTGATGATGATAGCCAGCCTGTAGAAGGGGCTACATATTATTTCAAATTAGAACCAATTGAGTGGATGGTAATGGTAGATGATGAAGAAGCCAATACTGTAAAGCTTGTATCTAGATATTATCTTGATACTCATTGCTGGCTATCAGGCGAAAATGTTCAACAGATCATCATGGGTGTATCATATTTAAATATCGCTGAAGGTGTTCCGGAAAACACTCCTGCTAATAGCTGGCGCTATAGCGAGATGCGTTCTTGGCTAAACGGTACATTTTTAAACTTTGCTTTTAGCGCTGAAGAGCAAAAAAGTATTTATCTATTTGCTAATAGAAATACGATTGATTATAGATCTAATGATGAGACAACTATTACTTACGATTATGTAACTATCGGTGATAGAAGCGATTATGATGCGGCAGGAGATAATGGTAGACCTACCGATTACGCTATAGTTAAAGGTGCTACTTGGTGCTACAATAAAGATCACGTCTATTATTATGTTAATGATTCATTTGCTAACTTCGGTAATAATACGGTTAGAACGTATAGACATGATGAACATGAAAAATGTGCTTCAGTTGATAGCGTAGATGCTGTTAGACCTATCATTTATGTTAATAGGTCAGATGCTAAGATATTAGCTACGGAAAAGCAAAAAGAAGCACGTACATCAAACTGGATGATAATTGTAGGGGTAATTGGAACTATTAGTGGAGCAATACTAGCTATCCCAATGATGATTATTACTGGTAAAAAACAAAAGGCTACTAAGAAAGAAACTGGTCATGATTATAAACTAACTAAAAAAGAAACTGCCATGATTGCTCCGGGATTAGTATTACTAATCTGCGGAATAGTATTGATTGTTTTACAAATATCTATCTTTGGTGGTGGAATTGGTGGAAAGAAATTAACTCCAGGTATTTATCTCCAACAAGGTTCTTATTCAGGAGGTGGCATTGCCCAAGTTGGTCAGACTGCATATCGCCTTAATAGCGATGGTACATTCGATTATACTGATGTTTACAATGGAGGCGGAACTATTTGGTCAGGACACGGAACTTATAAAATGAGCGGTTCTTCAATTACATTCGTATGGAAAGCTAACCCAATGGTCCAAGAAGGCTATACTTACTCTGCTACTATATATGATAAGAATACATTCGGTAATTCGATGGAAAAATTTAAACGGATAGAATGAGTTAATTAGGCTACTATTTAGTAGCCTAATTTTTTATTGACTCCATTAATAATTGCGATTTAGCCAATATAATTGCATTAAATATATTTAATCTTTAGAATAAAAACAAAAAATACATTGTGCCCTTATAAAGTTTGCAATAGTATTCTATCTATGCTACCATATGATTATAAATAAGTAAGCTTTCAAGTAGACTTATATATAGAGGAGACAGAAATGAAAAAGAAAATTTTAAGTTTATTACTTATTGTGCTAATGGTATTCACACTAACTGCCTGCGATATGCTTAATAATATGGGAGGAGGCGGTGGTGGTACTACTACCGTGGAAGTGAATTTAGATGAAGTTTATCTAAATGTTCAATCACAAATTAATACTAAAGATGCTTTAACTGATGGTATTACTCTACCAACTAGTTTTGGTTCAGTAACAATTACTTGGGCATCTGAAAACACAAACCTCATTGATAACCGTGGAAACATCATCACAAGACCTGATGAAGATACTGAGGTTATCTTAAATTGTACTTTAACAAGTGCAAAAGAACAAAAGACTTATAAACTAAAAGTCATCATTAAAGCTAAGGATCCTGAACCTGTTAAGGAATTAGCACATCTACCTGCTAACTTACAAGGTACTTATACTGGTGATGGCGTAACTGTAATAGTTAGTGAGTCAAGTGTAACAATTACAGATCCAAGTGGCACAACTCTTACATTTGAAATCTATGTTGATAATAATGAATATTTTATCGAAGAAAATGGACTAAGAGTATTTTGCACATTTGAAAATGATACAGTTACAAATAGTCATGGTACATTTACAAAAGAAAATGGGCAGACGACTCAACATGATCCTGTTGCTAACTTGCCAGAAAGCTTACAAGGCACATATAAGAGTGGAAACATTACTGTTATTGTAAGTGCATCAAGTGTTGTAGTTAAAGAAGAAGGCAACGATCAAAATACTTATGTATTATATGTAGATGCAAATAACCAATATTATGTTGAAGAAGAAGGCCAAAAGATTGTTTGTACATTTGGTACTGATTCTGTAACAAATAAATTTGGTACATTTGTAAAAGACAATGGACAAACTCAACATGATCCTGTTGCTAATTTACCGGAAAGTTTGCAAGGTATTTATAAATCAGGTGATATTACAGTTGTTGTTGAAGAATCCAACGTAACTGTAAAGCAACAAGGTCAAAATGATCACAAATACGTTCTATATGTTGATTCAAATAATCAATATTATGTAGAAGAAGAAGATCAAAAGATTGTTTGTACATTTGGTACTGATTCTGTAACAAATAAATATGGTACATTTACTAAAGATAATGGTCAACAAACAACTACTATTTCTACTTTAGCTGAAGCTAAGAAAGCAGGTGTTGGCCAAACTTGCAAGGTTAGAGCTGTAGTTATTGCTATAAGCAATGTAAGCTTCTTACTACAAGATGATACTGATACAATATTAGTATACTTAGGCACAGAATATGCTAAAGATTTAGCAGTTGGTGATGAAGTAGAACTTGAAGGTGCAATTGGCTCTTATAGTAATACAGTTCAATTTACTACTGCAAACTATAAAAAAGTTGGAACTAAGACAGTTAATACTCCTACTCCAAGAGTATTAGATGCAGCTGCACTTGATGCATTAGCAACAACATCAACTCCTGTTTTAGAATTTGTTCAACTTGAAGGTTCTTTAAGAATATCTGGTAACTACATGAATGTTGAAGTGAATGGTGCTACAGCTAAAGGTAGCTTAGCAACTAATCTAGATTTATCTAGCATGGCTAACAAAGTAGTTATCGTTAAAGGATATTATTTATACAATACGAGTGGTGGTAAATATGCTAACATCATTGCTACTAGTGTAGAATTATCTGCTAACCAAGAAGAATTACCTATTTCTTCAATCGCTGAAGTATTAGCTGGTCAAGTTGGTAAGACTTATATGATTGAAGCAACAGTTGTAGCTTTATGTAATGGTATAGTAGTAGTTAGTGATGAAAGTGGAATTATCTCACTTAACTATAGTTCAAACTTTGATTCTTCAGCTTTAAAACTAGGAGATAAGTTATCTATCCAAGGCCCTTCATATGAGCATGGTGGCGCAATTCAATTGAACTACCCAGAATATAAAGTAATTGGCACAAACCCTGTAACTCATCCAGAACTTATCGAATTAAATGCTAAGACATTTGATGCTTTAGATAACGATCAAATTACTACTAAATATGTTAAGTTAACTGGTGAACTTGTAGTTTCTAATGACAAATACTTCAATATAATCGTTGATGGTAGCACACTAAAGGGAAGCATTGCTTATCCTACTAATGCTGATGCCTTAAAGGCATTAGATGGACACAGCCTTGTAGTAGAAGGCTACTTCGTATACATCACTACAAGTGCAGGCGAAAAGTATGCATATATCGTAACTACTGATCTATCTGATCTTGGTGAAGCATTAACTATTGCCCACCTACCTGCTAACTTACAAGGTACATATAAAGCTGAAGGTCTAACAGTAATAGTTAACGAATCAAGCGTAGTTGTAAGTGAAGCTGAACATGGTGATCACAACTATGTATTATACGTTGATGCAGATGGATCTTACTACGTATTAGAAGAAGGTGAAAAGATTGTTTGCACATTTGCAGATAATCAAGTAACTAATAAGTTTGGAACATTTATTAAAGATACAAGTGGTGAACAAACTGCTCCAGTACATGCTGGTACAAAAGATGATCCATACGATGCAGCTGATGCTATATTCGTAGCAACACACTTAAGCTCGTCACAACCAACAGCTGATAAGTTCTATATCACTGGTACAATCATTGATGATCCAACAGCTGATTATTGTAACTTCAATTTTGCTAGCGGTGATAAAACATTATTAGCATATGGTTTATCAAATGCAAATGGTACAAAACGTTTTGGAACAAAGAGAGATATTGCAGAACTTCCAGTTAAGAAGGGTGATGTAGTAGTTGTATGTGCTAATATCCAAAACTTCAATGGTCAACCAGAAATGGTTAATGCATGGATCGTATCAATCAATGGTGAAGAACAAACTGCTGATCCAGTAGTTGTACCTACAGGTGATCCAGTACATGCTGGTACTGCTGCTGATCCATTTGATGCAGCTGATGCAATTCTAGTAGCATCAAAACAAGCTCCATCAACATCTGCATTCACAGCTGATAAGTATTATATCAGCGGTACAATCATTGATGATCCAACAGCTGATTATTGTAACTTCAGCTTTGCAAGCGATGGTAATACAATCTTAGCATATGGACTTTGGACATTTGATGGAAATCAACGTTACGGTTCAAAGAGAGATATTGCAGAACTTCCAGTTAAGAAGGGTGATGAAGTTATAGTTTGTGCAAACATTCAAAACTATAACGGCAAATATGAAATGGTTAACGCATGGATTGTATCAATCAATGGTGTAAACTTAGGTGAAGAAGGCCAAGAAGATGAGTTAGCTAACATACCAGAAAGCTTACAAGGTACATATAAAGCTGACGGTATTGCAGTAATTGTTGGCGAATCATTCGTAATTGTCAGTGAAGATGGCAAAGATGAAATAACTTATCAATTATATGTTGATAGCGAAAACAATTATTATGTACTAGAAGAAGGCGAAAAGGTTATTTGTAAATTTGGTGAAAACCAAGTAACAAATAAATATGGCACATTCGTAAAAGAAGAAGAACAAGTTCACGATCCAGAAGCTGACTTACCGGAAAGCTTACAAGGTGTCTATAGAAACGAATATGCAGTTATAGAAGTATGGGCAGGTGTAGTTGCTGTTTGGGAAAACGGCAATGAAGAAGCTACATTCTATATAATTTATGTCGATCCAACTGGTCAATACTATATTGAATCAGAAGATGGTAAAGCAATTATTTGCACATTCGAAGATGGCAAAGTAAGCAACGCATTTGGCATATTCATTAAAGATGGTAGTGATGAACCACTTCCAGAAATTATTGATTATGCAGAACTTGATGAAGCATTTCATGGAATCTATGAAAACGAAGAATATAGAGTAATCGTAACAACTTACACTATTGAAGTTTATAAAGCTGGTAGTGAAGATGGCGAAGAATACACTATATGTATCGATGAAAACTTTGCACTATGCTTTGAAATGGGCGAAGAAAGAATCTATATTAGCTTCGAAGGCGCTATCTTAAATACTGACTTTGGAACATTTACTAAATCAGAAGAACAATTAACAGATGAATATTGGGTTGCTAAAACAAAAGCTAGCTTTGAAGAAGGTTGGACAAATATTAGAACTGTTATGAGTGTTTCACTAAATGAAGAAGCTAATGGCTGTACTTTAACTTGGGAATCAAGTAATGAAGATGTATTATCATCAGATGGTCATGTAACTCTTCCTGATGAAGAAACAGAAGTTACTCTAACTCTTACAATCACTAAAGGTGAAGTTGTAGATACATTGGATATTGTAATTACAGTTCTACCTGCTTCTCCAATTTCTACAATTCTTTCATTATCTGAAGAAGAACTAGAAAATAGTGCTTATGCAGTTAAAGGTGTTGTAGTTGCTATATGTGATGATGGCTTCTTAGTAAAAGATTCTACAGGTTACATCTTAGCATATGATGCTACAAACTTCTTCTTTAGAGATGACTTAGAACTTGGTGAAGAAGTTGTATTACGAGGATTTGTAGAACCATATAATGGAACATTAGAATTCACTGGCTTCTTTGGTTACTATGCTACAGGTGAAACTGTTGATTTAGAAGACCCTGAATTTGCTAATTTAGATGCTGACTTAGCTGCTAGATTATCAAAGAACATAGAAGTTATGCCAATCGTATTAAAAGGTGTCTTAACAATTTACAATGGCAAATATATTAATATTGCATTGAGTGATTCATCATTTATCGGTAGCATTAATGGTAACGTAGATGAATATGCTGACTTAGAAAATAAACATGTTATTGTTAAAGGATATGTAATTAGCGTTAATAATCAATATGTTAATATCATTCCTCTTGGAATTGAAGAAGATGAAGAATTCATCCCAACTCCAGGCGATAAGGATAATATTGTAGATGGCAGCACAATTACTAAAACATTTGAAGTAAATGAAGATGGTACTTGGACAGTTATGTTTTCTATTATTGCTAGTGATCAATATGAAAGTCCTAGATTTGTTCTTCGCGATATATTAGCATTTGGCTTCTTAAATGGTGAATTTAACGAAGAATTATATCTAGAAGAATCAGTTATTCTTCCAGATAAATCTAATCTAATTATCACTGAAGATGGTAATACAATTACTATCAAGGTTATCGTTCCAGAAGCATTAGTTGTTAAATATACTTCAGAATATTACGCAGCAGCCAAAGAAGGAACAGCTAAAGGCGGTTTATACTTAGATTTATATCTTGAATTCTATGATGGTGAAGTTGATTATAGTCCAGTTGATAATTATTATTATGGATCTTATTACTTCTTTAGATCATTCTTAGATGTAGTAGAAACATCTGGTGATGGTACATTTGATCATCCAATTAGTGCAGCTGATGCTAGAGATATAGCAGCATATTTACCAGCAGGTATTTGGACAAATGATGAATTCTATATCATTGGAACAGTAGTTGGTGAACCAAATGCTAAATATGGTAATTTAGCACTAGATACTTATTTTGAAACTACATTTACAGTATATGGCTTATACACAAATGATGGATTGTATCAATACGGTACAGCAGCTGGTAGAGTTGAAGAAATCCCAGTTCATGATGGTGATGAAGTATTATTGTTAGCTCAAATTTACCATTATGTAAGTGATAGCGGTGTTTCTACTTATGAAACAATGAAAGCTAAACTTATTGCGGTTAATGAAGATGCAGTAACATATGAAGCACTACCAGAATATAGAATGATTGATATAACTCCTCTAAATGGTGTTAAAGAAGGATATGTATACTGTATTGCTGGTTATAGAGATAATCAATTATATAGCAGTGAATTTGCAACTGTAGAAAATGGTGTAATTCATGGTCGAGTTAGATATGTTTGTGATTCATTCAGAGTCTTTGAATATCTACAACCAGAAGAAGGCGAAGAATTTAGTGGTTATACAAGATACACTAATGTTTTAGGCTTAGATGCAACTGAATGTGCATTCCATGGTCTTGATGATCTATCTGGTACAAAGTCATTTGCAGTAAATGAAGATGGCTCATGGACAGTTGCAATGATACTTGAAGCAAGTGAAGCAATCGCTAATCCTAGTTTTGAAGTATTAGATGTTATAGCATTTGGTTACCAAAATGGTGATTGGGATAACTCATTATATTTAGAAGAAACAGTTCTATCAAATGACAAATCTAATTTAACTGTGGAAAGCGAAAATGGTGTTTTAACTGTAACTATTACAGTAGCAAAAGAATTAGTAGCTAAATATACTTCTGAATACTATTATCCAGATATGGATGGTACTTGTTATAAAGGTGGTATAGCACTTGACTTATACATCAAATTCTTTGATGGTGATATTGATATCAGTTATGATAACAACTACTTTGGCGCATTCTACTACTTCGGTTCATTCCTAGATGTAGTAGAAACTACAGGCGATGGAACAATTGATAATCCATTAACTGCAGCTGATGCATATAACTTAGCAGCATACTTACCAGCAGGCGTTTGGACAAATGATGAATATTATATCGAAGGAACTGTCGTTAGCGTTGATCCTGCGTGGTGTAACTTAGAATTCCAAGTTGGTGAAAATACATTCTTAGTTTATGGTATTGCTACTGCTGATGGCGAGTACAAATATGGTACTTCTCCAAATAAAGTATCTGGTATTCCAGTACAAGCTGGTGATAAAGTATTATTGTTAGCTCAAGTTTACAATTATGTAAAAGATGGCGTTTCTACACTTGAAGCCAAAGATGCTAAACTAATCCAAGTTAATGATGAAGAAGTAGCTTATGAATTAGTTGTTGAAGAAGAATATGAAACAAGCCATGCTGGTACAGCTGATGATCCACTAGATGGTGCTGATGTAGCACTTATCGCAAGTCATTTGGACGCTTCTAGCAAAGAACAAACAGAAATTAGATATTATATCGAAGCAGTTGTAGCCGAAGTTGAAGGTGAACCAACTAGCACTTATTGTAATTTTCATTTAGTTACAGGAACAGAAAAATTAGTATTAGTTTATGGTTTAGCTGAAGATGAAGCATTCACTCAACGCTATGGAACTAGTCGTGAAATTGCTACTCTTCCTGAAGGACTTGCTGCCGGCAGTACTGTAGTTTTATATGGTTACATTCAAAACTACTCTGGCACATTCGAAATCCAAAAAGCTCAACTATTAAAAATAGTTCCTGCTCAAGGTGAATAATTAAATAATTAAGACATCCAAGAATTCTTGGATGTCTTTTTTTTGCAATATTTTGTAAACCTAAAAGAAAAAGAATAGATTGTTTGCAAAAACGGGCAAATAAATGTATAATGATTAAGCAAATAATAATATTTAAGGAGAGATAAAATGAGCGTAAAAGTTGAAAAATTATCAGGTTGCAAAGTAAAACTTTCTTTTGAAGCAAGTTCAGAAGCATTTGACGTAGCATTAGATAAAGCATTCGAAAAGAAAGTTAAAGATGTTAAAGTTGATGGATTCCGTCCTGGAAAACTTCCTAAAGATATTTACATGAAGAGATTTGGCGAAGCAAGCTTATACGATGAAGTAATCGATGAAATCGTTAATGAAGAATTTGCTAAAGCAGTTACTTCTAAAAAATTAGAAGTTGTTGGTAGACCAAACTTAGATGTTGATTTTGAAACATTAGGTCATGGCAAGAAGCTTAAATTCACAATTGAAGTTGAAGTATGGCCAGATGTAACATTAGGTGATTATAAAGGAATCGAAGTTGAAAAAGAAAAAGTAGAAGTTAAAGATGAAGATATCGAAGATGACATCAATCGTACTTTAAAGAATTATGCAGAATTAGAAGTTGTAGAAGGCGGAAAACTTGAAAAAGGTCAAACTGCTGTCTTTGATTTTGAAGGATTTGTAGATGGCGTTGCTTTTGAAGGTGGCAAAGCTGAAAACTATTCATTAGAAATCGGTAGTGGTCAATTTATTCCTGGCTTTGAAGATCAAATGGTAGGAATGGAAGCTGGCACTGAAAAAGATATCAATGTTAAATTCCCTGATGAATACCAAGCAGAAAACTTAAAAGGTAAAGATGCCGTATTCCATATTAAACTTCATGAAATTAAAAAACGTGTTATTCCAACACTTGATGAAGCATTCGTCAAAGAATTAGAAATTGAAAACATTGGTACAGTTGAAGATTATCGTAACTTCGTAAAAGAAAAATTATTAAAAGATAGAAGCGAAGCCGCTGAAAATAAATTAAATGATGATATCTTAACTAAGGCTGTAGATAACGCTACTGTTGAAGTACCTGAAGCTTTAATCGAAGAAGAAGTTAATCGTAACTTTAGACAAGTAGAAAACCAAGCTAAGATGTATAAGATGCCAGTTGAACAATTATTAAAATATTATGGTATCGAAAGTGTTGAAGCATATAAAGATGCTTTAAAACCAGGTGCTGCTGCTAACGTTAAACAAAGAATCGTATTTGGAGAAATTGCTAAAGTTGAAAAACTTAAAGTTAGCGATAAAGACTATAACAAAGAATTAGATTTAATCGTTAAAGAAGTTGATAAACCATTAGAAGAAGTTAAGAAAGTTTATACTAAGGAAGCATTAACTCCTTACATCTTAATGCAAAAAGCAATGGATCTAATTAAAAAAGAAGCAATCGTTAAATAATATAAAATAACTAATATTTTTTGAAAGGAGGTAAATCATGGCTGATTCAGAAAAAAGAGTATGTTCATTCTGCGGAAGAGTACCTGATGATGATGAAAGATTAATTGAAGGTGCTAATGGCGCATTTATTTGTGAAACATGTGTTAGCATTTGTTACCAAATGCTAGGACTTGATGCTAAAGATGAATACGAAGATGAAGAAGAAACTAAGACTTATACTGAAGAAGATTTTAATCTTGATTTAACTCCTCAAGAAATATGTGCAAAACTTGATGATTATATTGTTGGTCAAGATTATGCCAAGAAAGTATTAAGCGTAGCTGTTTATAATCATTACAAACAAGTTAAGAATAACTTGTTTAATGAAAGTAAAGATATTGATATTGAAAAAAGCAATATTTTATTACTAGGAACTACGGGATCGGGTAAAACATTATTTGCTAGAACATTAGCTAAAATATTAAATGTACCATTTGCAATTGCCGATGCAACAAGCTTAACCCAAGCAGGTTACGTTGGAGAAGATGTAGAAAATGTATTGTTACGTTTAATTCAAGCAGCTAACTGGGATGTAGATGCTGCCCAAAAAGGGATCATTTATATCGATGAAGTTGATAAACTAGCGCGCAAAGGTGACAATGTATCAATCACGCGTGATGTATCCGGCGAAGGAGTTCAACAGGCTCTTCTAAAGATTTTAGAAGGAACAGTTGCCAACGTTCCTCCAGGAGGAGGAAGAAAACATCCTCACCAAGAATTTATTCCTTTTGATACTACTAACGTATTATTTATTTGCGGAGGAAGTTTTGAAGGAATTGAAGAAACAGTTAAGAAGCGTTTAGGTAAAAAGATTATTGGTTTTGGTAATGAATCAAAGAATACTGATTTAACTAACGAACAACTATATAGCAAGGTTAACCATCAAGATATTCAAAAATATGGAATTATTCCAGAACTTGTAGGACGCCTACCCGTTCTTGCTTGTCTAAACAGCTTAACAGTAGAAGATTTAAAACGTATTTTAAATGAACCAAAGAATGCTATTTTAAAACAATACGCGGTAATGTTTAAAATGGATGGGGTTGATTTAGAATTTGAAGATGAAGCGGTTACTGAAATTGCTAGCCTTGCAATTAACCAGCATACTGGTGCAAGAGGCTTAAGAGCAATTATTGAAAATATTATGTTAGAGATAATCTTTAACTTACCTGAGATGAAAGATGTAGTTAAATGTATTATCACTAAAGAAGTTGTAAATAAAACTGGCGAACCTATTTTTATTAAAAAAGAAGTAGCCTAAGAAAGGAGGCAGCCATGATTAATAATGAATCAGTTGTACAAATGCGCTTACCAGCTATTTTAATTAATGGGGTAGTTCCACTACCTAATAATGAAATTAAAATAAATATCGAAAGCGAAAAGAGCCAACTAGCTATTAAAGAAGCGATGGAAGCAACTCGCCATATCGTCTTACTTTGTGCGAAAACGATGGATGTTAAGTCGACTAGCGACTTATACCAATATGGCGCAATCGCTAAAGTTGTTTATAACATGGATGGTGGCGGATCAAGTAAACTTAAAGTTAATGTAATTACAAGATGTGTAATATTATTCTATGCGCAAACTGATCCATATTATCAAGTGGATTTCGTAACAAAACCGGCTGTTAGCGAAGATGTAAACGCTGAACTTGCTTGCGTTAGATTATTAATTAATGAAATTGAATCTAATGGTAAAGCACTTTTAAGCGGTAATAACGAATTAATTACGAAAATATCAGCAGGTATTACTGCTGATAAGTTAGCTGATTTACTTGCATTTAGTTTGCCACTTTCAATAAACCGTAAACTTGAATATTTATCAAATCCTAGCATTAGTGCAAGACTTAAATATTTACTTGAAGATATTCAAACAGAAAAATATTTAGAAAGCATTGAACACGATATCGAAGCTGAGGTAAGAAAAGTAATTAATGATTCCCAAAAAGAATATTACTTAAGAGAAAAGATGCGTGTTATTCAAAATGAATTAGGTGATAAAGTTAAAAAAGAAACGGAAATTGATGAATTAAGAGAAAAGATTAAATCGCTTGGTATGCCTAAAGAAATTGAAGAAAAAGCATTACAAGAAGTTGCAAGATATTCTTCAATGAACTTAGCAAGCGGTGAATCAACTGTTTCTAAAACTTACTTAGACTTTATCATTAGTTTACCTTGGAGTTATGCAACTCCTGATTGTAATGATATTAAAGTTGCTAAGGAGCAACTTGATAAAGATCATTACGGATTAGAGAAAGTAAAAGAAAGAATTTTAGAATATTTGGCAGTTAAGATCATGACTGGTAAGAACCCACAAACAGTTTTATGTTTAGTAGGTCCTCCAGGAGTTGGTAAAACTAGTTTAGCTAAATCAATCGCTACTGCTTTAAATAAGAGGTTTGTAAAACAATCTTTAGGCGGTGTTAAAGATGAAAGCGAAATTAGAGGTCACCGCCGTACTTATCTAGGTGCCCTACCTGGTAGAATTCTTCAAGGTATGGTTAAAGCTAAAGCGATTAACCCGGTATTCTTACTAGATGAAATCGATAAATTATCTAGTGATTATCGAGGAGACCCAGCTTCCGCCATGTTAGAAGTACTTGATACTGAACAAAATAAATATTTCTCAGATCATTACTTAGAAGAACCATACGATTTAAGCAATGTCTTATTCATTGTAACTGCTAACTATTTAGAAAATATCCCTGCTGCTTTAAGGGATAGATTAGAGATTGTAGAGCTATCAAGTTATACTGAATTTGAAAAGTTTGAAATTGCTAAACGTCACTTAATCGATAAACAGTTAGCTTTGCATGGTTTAAGTAAATGTGATTTCTCAATTAGCGATAAAGCAATTATTCGTATCATTGAAGAATATACAAAAGAAGCAGGTGTACGTGAGTTAGAAAGACTAATTGGTACTTTAGTACGTAAGTCAATTAAAACTATCTTGATGGAACATCTAGAAAGAGTTGATATAACTGAGGCTAATTCAGAAGAATGGTTAGGTAAACCAAGATTTTCTTACACTAAAGTAGATCAAGATGACCAAGTTGGTTTAGTTAATGGCCTAGCTTATACGCAATATGGTGGCGACACTTTACCAATTGAAGTTACATATTATAGCGGTAACGGTAAACTAATGCTAACTGGTAAGCTTGGTGATGTAATGAAAGAATCAGCACAAGCAGCTCTAAGTTACGTTAAGAGCAATGCGGCAAAACTAGGCATTGATAATGATATCTTTGATAAGATTGATATTCATGTGCATGTGCCAGAAGGGGCTATTCCTAAAGATGGACCTTCAGCTGGTGTTGCTTTATGTACAGCAATCGCATCTGCTTTATCAAAGCGTAAAGTAAATCACCTTGTAGGTATGACAGGTGAGATTACTCTTCGCGGTAGAGTATTACCAATTGGCGGTTTACGCGAAAAAGCGATCGCTGCTCACAGAAGTGGCTTAAAGAAAATCATTATTCCAAAAGACAACGAAGTTGACTTAGATGAAATCCCAACTAGCGTTTTAAATGAATTAGAAATCGTTAAAGCGGAAGTTGTGGATGACGTATTGAATAATGCTTTTATATAAAAAACAATTGCATTAGATAGTCATTAATGGTATAATGTCTTTGTTAAAAATAGTATTGATGTAAGGGAAAACCTTACTGGGAGGATTCTATGACATTTTGGGATATTTTATTAATAATCATTTCTGTATTATTAATTGTAATAATTATGCTACAAGAGTCAAAAGAAGATGCAGCTAATGCATTTACTGGTGAAAAATCAGCATTATTCGCTAATAAGAAAGAACGTGGAATTGAAGTATGGATCGCAAGAATCACTACTGGTCTTGCTGTTGCTTTCTTAGTATTAGCATTTGTTGTTTGCTTCTTTGTTCAACATTCTGCTAGATAATTATTCCTAAAAATAGCCCATGCGGGCTATTTTTTATTATCATGAGAAAAGGAGGATAGTCATGATTCAAGATTTAAAAGATAAAATAATTGAATACTTTAGTATGGCTAACTATGTACCTTTGTCTCATGAAAGTTTAGCTAAAGTATTTAATGATGAAAAATTAGATTTAGCGCTTCAAGAATTAGAAGATGAATACTTAATTCGTAAATCAAAAAAAGGTCATTATGATTTATTAACGAAAAATAATATTGGTGTTGGTATCATTGATATTAAAGAAAAAGGATATGGCTTTATTAAAGAGTTATACACTAATAATATTTATTACGTGGATAAAGTTGATAAAAAAGGGGCTTTTAAGGATGATACTGTCTTATTTGCGAAATACAAGTATACTGACTATGGAGATTACGAAAAACCTGAAGCCAAAGTTTTAGATGTATTAAAACGCGGTATTACTAAAGTAATTGGTCAAGTTTATTCTAAAAAACGAGGCAAACTCAATTTTAAGGCCAATATCAGTGGATTATTGTATGAAGTCAGTGATTTTTTAAATGCTACTGCTGGTGACCAAGTAATACTTGCAATTGATAAGTATTCTAACTCAAATTTAGTGTATGGGCATATAGAAAAAGTCATTGGTAGAATCGATGATAAAGATGCGATGTATAAAGAATTAGCATTTAAATATGGCTTTAATTATGACTTTAGTGAAGAAGTATTAGATGAAGCAAGTAAACTTGAATATGAAGAAGATAACCGCGAGTTAGTTGAAGCTAATATCTTTACAATTGATGGTGATGATGCTAAAGACTTTGATGATGCGGTAAGTATTAAAATACTATCTAATGGTAATTATTTATTAGGTGTATATATTGCGGATGTAGCTAGTTATGTAAAAGATGGATCAGCAATTGACCTGGAAGCATATGAAAGAGGTACTAGTGTATATTTACCTAATAAAGTTATACCAATGTTACCGGAGAAATTATCTAATGATTTATGTAGCTTAAATGAAAGTACGAAAAAGAAGGTAATTGTTTGTCTAATGGAAATTAGTAAAGATGGTAATATTGCCAGTTACGATTTAAAAAAAGCGACAATTATTTCAAAACATCGTATGACTTATAATAATGTTAATAAGATTATTAAAGGTGATACTGATTTAATTAATAAATATCAAGATATTGTAAATGATATTAAACTAATGAATGAGTTAAAAGATATCTTGAAAGCTAAACGTGAAAAAAGAGGTTCGCTTGATTTTGAAGCTAGTGAAATAAAGATCGTTTATGATGGTGATGAAATTAAAGAAGTCACATTAAGAGATAGAGATGAAGCTGAATGCTTAATTGAAGAGTTTATGTTAATCGCAAATGAGACAGTAGCAAGTCATTTCTATCATCTTGATTTACCATTTATTTATAGAGTACATGAGGAACCTAGTATTGCTAGTTATAAAAAATTAGTTAATTTATTAAACGGACTAGGAATTAAGTATCACGCTAATTATCATCACATTAATAATTTTGATGTGCAAAAGATATTAGAGTTAACTAAAGATAATCCTTCAATTCAAAATTTAGTTTTAAGATTAATGCCTAAAGCTAAATATAGTGAAGTGAATGTTGGTCATTTTGGACTAGCTAGTCCAATCTATACTCATTTCACATCACCGATTAGAAGGTATCCAGATTTAGTAGTGCACCGTCTAATTCATAAATATATCTTTGATGGCGATATTAGTGCACCTACTTTAAAAGCTTGTGCAAGCTTGTGCGCTAAAGCGAGCATCAATTCTAGTAAAAAAGAAAGAGATGCGATCAGTTTTGAATATGATGCAACTGATAGAGTGATAGCTAGCTTTTATGAAGGTTTAATTGGGTATGAATTTATGGGTCGTATTACTAGTGTTACAAATTACGGACTATTTGTAACCCTAGATAATTTAGTAGAAGGAATGGTTCATATTTCAAAGTTAGCTGGATATTATGTGTATGATGAAGCAACATCATCATTGATTGAAACAAGTTTTAGAAAAAAGAAATATACTTTAGGCCAAAGTGTCAAAGTGGTAGTCAATTCAGCAGATGCCACTACTGGACAAATTGACTTCATCATTGTAAAATGAGAGAGGTGAATATCGTGAAAAAGACAAATGGTTTAAAGATTGTAGCGAGAAATAAGAAAGCTACGCACGATTATTATATTTTAGATGATTATGAAGCGGGAATTGTTTTAACTGGTACCGAAATTAAATCAATTAGGGCTAGTAAAGTATCAATTCAAGATGCCTACATTCAAATTAAAAATGGTAAAGCATTTATTATTAATATGCATATTGCGAAATTTGATCAAGGTAATATCTTTAATCATCAAGAAACAAGAAATCGTGATTTGTTACTTCATAAAAAAGAAATAAGAAAACTAGATAGTAAAGTTAGATTAGAAGGTTTAACAATTATTCCTTTAGAAGTATATATAAATTGTGGTTTAGCTAAAATAAAAATAGCTTTAGCTAAAGGTAAAAAAGAATATGATAAGCGCGACACTCTTAAAGAAGAAGCGCTTAACAAAGAAAAAAGAAGAAATCTGAAATATTAATATTTTAGATTTAACACGGGCTAGTTTATGGATTCGATTGGCTGTGTGGATTTTCGTAAGCATGTCGTGGTTGTGCACGTAAAAACACCGAGGTTTTTAATTTAACCGCAAACAATAATCAAAAATTAGCTTTCGCTGCTTAATTTAGCAAAGCATCTTCTAATTTGCCGACTATCAGGGCAAATTAAGAGGATTTCGATACTGATGGTTGAGTGAGTAGATTTCTTTGTCTATTTATTCGAGATTTAGAAGATAGGGGTTAGTATCTTGCTTGTTACATACTAATTCACGAACTAAAGAAAACAAGATAAGCATGTAGAAGTCGGGATGAAATGTAGTTAAGACAGGGGTTCAAATCCCCTCTAGTCCACCATGCAGTGATGGCGGAACTGGTAGACGCGCACGTTTGAGGGGCGTGTGATTTATATCGTGTGAGTTCAAATCTCATTCGCTGCACCAAATTGACCAAAAAGACACAATTATTTGTGTCTTTTTTTAATGATATAAGAATAAGTTTGACATTGTATATCAAACGCTTTTTATTTTATATAAAATAAGTAAATATTAAAATGAAATGACTTGAAAAAGAATGTAAAGATAGATATAATTTTTATGTATAGAAAAAATTCTATATATCGATTCATAATGAAAAATAAATAGGAGGAAAATTATTCAATTATGAGAAAAATCGCTTTATTTTTGTCAGTATTAATTTGCGTTTTTAGTATCGCTCTTTTAGCTGGTTGTGGCGGTAAAAAGGGTGCTGAACTTGCCGTTGTTACAGACGTAGGACAACTAATGGATGGTGGATTCAACCAAGGTACTTATGAAGGCGTAAAACAATACGCAGAAAAAAACAATAAGACTTATGCTTATTATCAACCTGAAAATGGTGCTAACGCTACAGATAATGACCGTATCGCTGCTATGGAATTAGCAATCGAAAATGGTGCTAAAGTTATCGTTGCTCCAGGATTCTTACAAGCTGCTGCTATGGAAACCGTAGCAAAAGCTCACACTGATGTTAAGTTCGTATTCGTTGATGGTTGGAACATGGGATTAGCTAATGTTACTGCTATTTCATACAAAGAACAAGAATCAGGATTCTTAGCTGGTTATGCTGCTGTTATGGATGGCTACACTAAACTTGGTGGCGTATTCGGTGGTGGTGGATCTAACCCTGCTTGTAATAGATTCTGTTGGGGTTATATGCAAGGTGCTGAAGCTGCAGCTGCAGAAAAAGGTATCACTGTAGAAATGAAGATCTCTTTCAGACATGGTTCTTCATTTAGCGCTTCTAACGAATTACAATCTCAAGTATCTTTATGGTATTCAGCTGGTACTGAAGTTGTATTCTCTTGCGGTGGATCAATGGTTAACTCAGTAATCGCTGCTGCTAACGAAACTCAAAACGGTAAAGTTATCGGTGTTGACACTGACCAATCTGGTTTATCTGATAGAGTTATCACATCTGCAGTTAAAGGCTTATCTTCATCTGTAATGTTAGTATTACAAGAATACTATGCAGGCGAATGGGATGCTAAACTTGCTGATAAGACTTCTAACTTAGGTGCTGCAGAAGATTCTACAGGACTTCCTACAGCTGATGGTTCTTGGAGATTCTCTACATTCACTAAAGAACAATATAACACTGTATTCCAATCAATTAAGAACGGAACTATTACACCTAGTGAAACTACTCCAGAAGATTGCTCAGCAGATGGTGCTTGGTTAGCTGCTGCTTTAGTATTAACTCATGTAACAGTATTACATGAATCAGGAAAATAAGATTTAATATAAAAAATTACAATTAATCAATTCTTTTAAAAAGGAGATGCCTTATAGGCGATGGTAGATATGGCTGTAGATAACTATATTATCGAAATGCGAAACATTACCAAAGAATTTCCTGGAATAAAAGCAAATGATGACATTACATTGCAACTTAAGAAGGGCGAGATTCTCGCCCTTCTTGGGGAAAATGGGGCAGGTAAATCAACCTTAATGAGTGTCCTTTTTGGCCTTTATCAACCGGATTCTGGTAGCATTTATAAAAATGGAGAAGAAGTAATAGTAAGAGACCCTAACGATGCAACGGCACTGGGAATTGGAATGGTACATCAACACTTTAAACTTGTTGAATGTTTTACTGTACTCGATAATATAATTCTTGGTGATGAAGATACAAAAGCAGGGTTTGTTTTAAAAAAGGCCGCACGTGCTAAAGTAGAAGACTTAATGAATAGATATGGCTTACATGTTGATCTAGATGCTAAGGTTGAAGATATAACTGTCGGGATGCAACAAAGAACTGAAATTTTAAAGATGTTATTTAGAGATAACGAAATTTTAATCTTTGATGAACCTACTGCCGTACTTACTCCGCAAGAAATTGATGAATTAATGAAGGTAATGAAGAATTTAGCAGCCGAAGGCAAATCTATTTTATTCATTACACATAAACTTAATGAAATTATGGCGGTTGCTGATCGTATTACTGTATTAAGAAAAGGTAAATATATCGGTACCGTAAATAAAACTGAAACAACTATCGAAGATTTATCTACAATGATGGTTGGCCGTCCTGTTCAACTTCAAGTTGTAAAAAAAGAAGCAAAACCAACTGATGTAGTTTTAGAAGTTAAGAACTTAACGGTTAAAAATAAAGATCGAAGACATACTAAAGAACTAGTTAAAGATGTTAATATTACAGTCCGTTCTGGGGAAATAGTATGTATCGCCGGAATTGATGGTAATGGACAATCAGAATTTGTTAAAGCGATAACTGGTATTGTTCCTCAAACTTCTGGTGAAATAATTTATAAAGGGGAAGATGTTTCCCATAAATCAATTAGATATCGAAACACTAATCGTTTTTCGCATATCCCTGAAGATAGACACAAATATGGTCTAATTCTCGACTTTAGATTAGATTATAATGAAGTATTACAAAATTACTTCGAAGATGAATTTGTAAAATATGGGTTCATGAAATTCAAAGATATTAAAGATTACGCTGACAAGCTTATTGAAAAGTATGACGTTAGAAGCGGTCAAGGTAGCGCTACTATCGCCAGAAGCATGTCAGGCGGGAATCAACAAAAAGCCATTGTTGCGCGTGAAATGGAAAGAAAGCACGAACTTTTAATCGCTGTGCAACCAACTAGAGGATTAGATGTTGGTGCCATTGAATTCATTCATAGCGAAATGGTTAAAAGAAGAGATAATGGTGATGCGATATTATTAGTATCACTAGAACTTGATGAAGTAATGAACCTTTCAGATAGAATATATGTCATGTATGAAGGTGAAATAGTGGCTGAAGTTGATCCAAAGAAGATCACTGTTCAAGAACTAGGGTTATACATGTCAGGTGCAAAGAGAGATATAAGAGGTGCTAATGATGAAAAATCCGATTCTTAAGCAAATATTAGCATCAGTTCTTTGTATCATTTGTGGTTTTATAGTTGGTATTTTGGTAATGATACTAATTACAGTTGTTAATAAAGACTTATCAGTATCTAATTTATTTGATGGTATTAAGTATTTATTCTTAGGTCCATTCTCTTCACCTAATGCGGCAACTGTTAAAAGAAACTTAGGTAATATGATATTCTATATTACCCCACTAATTATGACCGGCTTATCAGTAGCGATAGCCTTCAAGACCGGCCTATTTAACATTGGGGCACCAGGACAGTTTTTAATGGGTACATTAGGATCACTAATGATTGCCTTACACATTAACTGTGCTGATAACCGTGGCCTTGGTATCCTTGTATGGTTACTTGCAATCGTAGTTGGAGTAATTTGCGGAGCTGCGTGGGGCGCAATACCAGGAATATTTAAAGCCTTCTTTGATATAAATGAAGTAGTTGTCTGCATCATGACTAACTGGATAGCAGCAAATATTGTAACTTGGGTATTTTCAAATCAAACATCACTCATTAATATCCCTGAAGGAAAGAGTGCATACTTAATTAAAACAGGAGGCCTAGGTACTTATACACCTACCTTTGGCTTAGATAAGATATTACCAGGATCATACATTGATGGTGGTATAATCATCGTTATAATTATCGCGATAATCTTCTTTATCGTTATGTCTAAAACTAAATTTGGTTTTGAACTAAAAGCCTGTGGAGCTAACAAGCATGCCGCTAAATATGCTGGTATGAACGAAAAGAAAAATATCGTCTTATCAATGGTAATAGCAGGAGGCCTTGCTGCTGTTGGTGGATCATTATACTATCTAAATGCAGGTATTGAATTACAATATGGTAGCATTTATGCAAATCTACCGGAATATGGCTTTAACGGAATTCCAGCCGCCTTGCTTGCTAACTGTGATCCAGTCGGGGTTATCTTTAGTGCATCGTTTTTAAGATACATATCAGCGTCTGGTTCAAGATTACAACTTGCTGGATACAATGCATACATTGCATCAGTCATATCTTCAGTAATTATTTACTTTGCTGGCTTCTCTAGATTATTCTTAATGTTACTATCTAAGAAAAGAAAGAAAGAGGAAGCAAAAGTAGTAACTGCTATTGAGGTTCCACCGGTAGTTGAAGAAAAGACTGAAGAGGCACCTGAAGAAGAGAATAAGGAGGAAACCGCATAATGGAAAACCTAATACTTATTCTTCAAAAAACGATAATTTATGCTATTCCGCTTCTAATCGTCGCTTTAGGTGGTGTTTTTGCGGAAAGAAGTGGTGTTATCAACTTAGCTCTTGAAGGTGAAATGATCTTCGGAGCATTCATGGGTGCAATATTTGTATACTTGCTACAAAAAGGTGGCGTATGGCTTGATAAGCCACAACTAACATTTATTTGTGCTCTAGCAGTTGGTGCTGGAAGTGGTGCACTATATTCATTACTATTATCATTTTCAGCTGTTAAACTTAAATCAGATCAAACAATCAGTGGTACAGCATTAAATATGCTTGCTCCTACCATTGTTAATACATTTGGACTAGTATTCTTCCTTCAAGAAAAGATTAATATGCCATATACATTTACTGGTTATGCCATTATTAATTCTAATCTTCCAGGATTCTTAAGAATATTATTCGATAAGGCATACTTATCTACATTCGTGGTTATCTTAGTGTTTGCCCTACTTTCTATTTGGTTATACAAATCAAAAGTAGGCACCCACCTAAGAGCCTGTGGTGAGCATCCGCAAGCAGCTGACTCAGTTGGTATTAATGTAGCTAAGATGAGATACTTAGGAACTACAATTTCAGGTGCCCTAGCAGGACTTGGTGGATATGCATATATCGCAACTGTTGCTAATGGAACAGCCGAAGCAACAATCGGTGGTATGGGATTCTTAGCCTTAGCTATCATGATATTTGGTAACTGGAATCCAATCGGTATCGTAATTGGCGCTTTAATGTTTGGCTTCTTAAAGTGTATCGGTGCGGTATCATCATCAGTTCCATTCTTAGCCAATATCGGATTACCTCCTTATTTCTATAACATCGTTCCATACGTAGTAGTACTAGTCGTATTAGTATTATTTAGAAAGAAATCAGGTTGTCCAAAAGCTGAAGGTATACCTTACGAAAAAGGACAAAGATAATTTATTAAAAGCTTTGATATTAATTTATCAAAGCTTTTTTATAATTATGTATAAAAAAACAACATTTTAGAGTAGAATAAAAGTAGGTATAATAACGAGGACAAGTTATGAATATAGTATTTGAATCTAAAAATATATTATTTGTTAAAGTATCACCTAGTTTTGCAGAAGACTATTTAAAGATGGTTAACGATAAAGAAGTAACTAGATTCTTTGAAGCAAGACCTGCTTATACTTTAGAACAAGAAATTAAATGGGCTAATAATAAACTAGCTAATGATGCTACATGCTATTCAATGGTAGAAAAGGGAAGCCTTGAGTTCATTGGTAATATCGAGTTAATGGATGTAGATGAAGTATCTAAAGAATTAGGGATTATAATTACTTTAGATAAAGAAAATAAAGGATACGGTACTGAAGCAATCCTAGCTATTCTAAAGTATGCTAAAGATGAGCTTGGTTTACATAAAGTAGTATTAAGGGCTAATCCTTTAAACAAGCGAGCTATTCATGTTTATGAAAAGTGTGGATTTAGTTATTATAATAAAACTAGTGATAAAGTATATATGCAAATAATATTTAAATAATGAGGTGGAATATGGCAGTTCTTAGAAGATATTGTTCTAGTAGTTTATTAGAAATTGAAAATGGTACAATTAGAGAATATTGTGGTCGTACTTTATATGATATTAGCGGTAATTATGTTAGAAGATATTGTGGACCAATACTTTATGAAATAAATGGTACACAGATTAGAGAATACTGCGGAAGAACATTACTTGAATTTGATGGTAAATATGTTAGAAGATATTGTGGACCAATACTTTATGAAGTATATGGTACACAGATTAGAGAATACTGCGGAAGAACATTATATGAAATTACTGGCTTTATCTCTAATCATGACTTGATGGCACTGATTGCCGTTTTGTTTGCTTAAAAAAATATGGTATAATGGATATATAATTAGGAGAAAAAAATGAGAAAGTATTTGTGGATTCCTTTGCTTTTATTAATGTTTATACTTGTTGGATGTAAAGATAATAATGTAGTCACAGAAGATAAAAAAGTAACGATTAATTATTATTATGGTGATAAATTACTTGAAAGTAAAGAATATATTAACGAAATAGAATTACTTGAAATAGCATTATTTGATCTAGGAGATGCTACTGGCGAGTTTTGTGGTTGGTATTTAGATAAAGAATGTACAATACGTATTGATAAATCTAATTTAAAACAATATTTTGAATTTGAATCGATTAACTTATATACGAAAGCGGAGCCTATTATGAAGGATTTATTAATTGATATAATTGGTAAAATAGATGATGAATATGTTTTAAACCCATTCTTTAGTTGGGATGGTGATGATGATACATCATATACAGTTTCATTAATAGTTAATGGTGAAGTGGTTAAAAGTAAAGAAGTTAACACTAACTGCTGCCAATTTGAGGAATTGCTTGATGCTAATACTACTTATGTAATATTTGTAGAAAGTAAAAACGGTGCTAAAAGTGAAGTAAAAGCATTTAAGACATTATCAGCATACGATAATGATATAACTAACTTTAGTTTAGCTAATCCATTTTCGGATAATATGGTACTTCAACGCGGTGTAGAAAATACTATTAGTGGTAAGGGACCAAGTAGACAGTTACTTACTTTAAATATAAATGGTCAAAACCACTATACAATTAGTGATGAAAATGGGGCATTTGCATTTACTCTTCCTTCAATGGATGCTTGTTTTACTCCATTTGCTATTTCCTTAACAAACGGCATTATTGAAAAGAAAATCGAAAATGTCTTAATTGGTGATGTATATTTGTTTGCAGGGCAATCAAATATGCAATGGATGCTTAAAGATTCAGATTATAGAACTGAAGATATTGATAATTTAGTAAATGCTAATGTGCGATTTTTCTGTCAAGATGTAGTGCAATCACCTACTAAATTAGATTATGTAACCAATGGGCGCTGGTTTGTACCAGATAGATATAATTTAGACTTCTTTAGCGCTATTGCGTCAATGACAGGATCAATGTTAGGCGTTATGCTTAAAAATGATGCGCCAATTGGTATCATTACCGCTTATCAAGGTGATACTAATATTGCTAACTGGATGGGACCTGAATACTATACAGGTTCATGCAACACTAAATACCTTCACTACAATGCGATGGTATATCCACTTAAAGCAGCTAACTTAAAAGGTGTTGTATGGTATCAAGGATGCAATAACTCAGCAGCCGGCTGCGAATATAAAGATTTATTATTAGATCTATTTGCTAACTACCGCGACCTATTTGGAAATGACGAACTTGCTTTCTTTGTAATTGGCTTAGCATGTTACGATGGAGACAGTGGTAATAACTTTGATTTCTCATATGTTCGTGAAAGCCAGGCACTAGCTTGCGATCAAGATGATGCTGCCTATTTCATCTCAACATGCGATAATGGCGATCCAACCTACATTCACCCAAGAGCTAAAAGATATATTTGCGAACGCGTAGCTAAATCAATCGCAGCGGTATTCTATGGTAAAGATTATTATTCAGAAGGCCCATCATATAAATCACATACTGTAAAAGGTAATAAAGTTTATATTGAATTAAATAATGCTAGCGGCTTAAAGTGTACTGGTAAAATTACAGGATTATATTTAGCAGGAAGCGATGGCAAATATTATGAAGCTAAAGCCGGGGTTGCTGATGGAATCTTAGTAGCATACTGCGATAAAGTAGCAGAACCAGTCTACATTAAATACGGCTTTGGTAAGAGCCCATTTGTAAATATTTATAATAAAGATAATTTCGCAATTACACCATTTAGAACTGATACTTATAATACAAATATTGACTTACTTGATTACGATAAGACTGATAATTATTATTTCCATCCAGATGGATCAAAAATGGAAATCGCAATTAATGATAATAACTTAGCTATTACTAAAGCAAATGATGGTAAAACTTATGGATCAGTAAGACTTGATAAATGGGGCGCAATCATTTATCAACCTCAAGGATTTAAGTTTACCGTTAAAGGTACTAATAGCGGTGCTGCTATCTCATTTAGAATGATTGAAGGCGATAGTTATGAAATTTGGGGTTATAAGATCGTTGATGATTTTGAAGGCGAAAGGACATTTGAAATCGCAGTTGGTGATTTCACTGTTATGTATAATAAATCAAATAACATCTTCGAACCACAAAAGATTGGCTATATTGAAGTAATGGTAGAGGCAAGTGGAGCTGCTTCATTTGAAGTAGTAGAAGCTAGATTTATAGAAGTTGCTAGATCTAAACCGATGAATTTCATGATTAGCGGTGTCAGTGAACTAGATGATAGTATTGCTATTGCAAGCGGTGAAGCATTATTTGCTAATAGTTATGCATTAGTTATAACTAGTGATAATGCTGCTTCACCAATTTACACTTCTGAAAACGAAAGCGGATCATTTAGTGTAGATAAGAGTTTATTTGAAATAGGTAAACCTTATTACATCAGTATCAAAGCGAAAAATGAAATTGGGGAAACTGATGCTACTAATAGTGGTTATGTATTCTATTTAAAAGATGAAAACAAAGTAACCGTATGTAATTTTGATTTCAAGAATCAAGATGCTTTTCAAGGCTATATGAGTTCCTCGATGAAGGTGCATGAAGGTTTAACTTGTACGCTCGAAAACGGAGGAGCAAAAATAGTGTCTGGTGGTAAAGGCTGGCAATACTTCATTTTCGTATTAGATACTGGTGCTGGTAATGGTATGAGTAAGCTTAACTTCAGTGCTGATTTTTCAAACTATAACGGAAGTGTAGTGGTGCAACTATCAAATCCAAGTAATACACCTTATTCATATACTCTTGATTTAACTAGTAAAAAACAAGGCGAATATGAAATTGAATTTAGCCAATTTAAAAACGGATCAAGTTCATTCACCGGACAAACACTTTATTGGGTAATGTTTAATTTTAGTGATTCAGTAGGAAATGGATATATCTTACTAGATGATGTAAGCTTAAGTAAATAAGAAAGGGTATAAACATGAAAAAAGAATTAGAAGAAGTTTTGAATTTTTTAGACAAAGCACAAACTTATTTTTTAGCAACAGTTGATGGTGATCAACCACGTGTTAGACCATTTGGCACAGCTTTAGTTTATGAAGATAAGCTTTACATTCAAACGGGAAAAGTAAAAAGCGTATCTAAACAATTAGCTAAAAATCCTAAAGCTGAGATTTGTGCATTTCTAGATGGCACATGGTTAAGATTATCAGGTAAACTTATTAATGATGATCGCATCGAAGTTAAAAAAGCGATGTTAGATAAAATGCCAGAGTTAAGAGGCATGTATAATGAAAATGATGACAATACACAAGTATTATATTTTGAAGATGGCGAAGCAACTTTCTCTTCATTTACGCAAGCGCCAAGATCATTTAAGTTATAGGTAGATTATGAAAATAGTAGAAAACGAAGATAAAGAAGTAGTTAGAGTTATCAAAGAAGGCCTAAAACAAACTGGCGGATACTGTCCTTGTAGAAGAGAGAAGACGGCAGATACTAAATGTATGTGTAAAGAATTTAGAGAACAAATCAAAGATCCAAGTTTTGAAGGATATTGTCACTGCATGCTTTACTATAAATTTAAATAATAATTATATAAAAATATATCATTTTGCCGATTGGTAAAATGATATTTTTTTTATGGATATTATGATATAATGTAAATAGTTATGAGGTGAAAGCGATGCTTACAGAAAAACAAAGGATGGAAAAAGGACTAATTTATATTCCAATGGATCAAGAAATCCTTGATAAGCAGTTGAAGTATATTAATATGGTTCATAAATATAATAAGACTAAAGCAACGCAAGTTAAGAAAAGACAAAAGATGCTTAAGAAGATGTTTGCTAAGGTGGGTGAGAATTGTTATTTTGAAGCACCACTTTATTCTAATTTTGGTTGTAAGCATGTATATCTTGGCAATCATGTTTATTCTAATTTTAACTTAACATTAGTAGATGATGGTAACATCTACATTGGTAATGATGTAATGATTGCTCCTAATGTAACTATAGCTACCGCAGGACATCCGATCAATGCAAAGCTAAGACAAATTGGTTATCAATATAACCAAGATGTGCATATCGGCTCTAATGTATGGATTGGAGCAGGTGCTATTATAATGCCAGGGGTAACAATTGGTGATAATACAATCATTGGCGCTGGAAGCATCGTTACTAAAGATATTCCTAGTGGTGTTGTAGCTGTCGGAAACCCATGTAAAGTCATGAGGGAAGTATCCGAAAGAGACAACAAATATTTCTTCAAGGAGTTAGAGATCGACTGGGACGATCTAAACTTTAAATGATGATTAAGCTAAGAAAGATATTATTTATTTTATTATTATGTTTTAGTATCGTTTTAGTAGGATGTGAATTTAATACTGAAGAAGATTACCATAACTGGGATAGTGAAATTGTAAAAGAGGCTACCTGCACTGAAGATGGTATCATTAGATACACTAAAGGGAGCGAGTCCCACGAAGATGCAATCCCTGCTTTAGGGCATGTATCAGTAACTGATTCCATCCCTGCTACATGTACAGAATATGGTAAAGATATAACTAAATGCGATAGGTGTGGAGAAATTATTACTTCTAAGAACAATGCTAATAAACCTACCGGACATCATTTTGTAACAGAAATTATACAAGAATCAGTGAATGGTTCTATTGGAATAAAAAAAAGATATTGTGAGGAATGTGAAATGGTTGATAGCGAATACAAATATGTAAATAATGGTTATTCTAGATACGGTAAGTTACATGTAGAAGGGGCGAACTTAGTTGATAAAGATAATAATCCTGTTCAATTAATAGGTTTATCGACACATGGCTTACATTGGTATGGCGAATATGTAAATGAAGCAAGCTTAGCTGCTGCTAAAGAAGCATTTAATATAAATGTATTTAGATTTTCTTTATACACTAGTGAAAATGGATATTGTGAATGTAGTGCAACTGAAAAAGAAAGACTATATCAACTAGTTTTAAGCGGTGTCAAGATTGCCACAAAACTAGATATGTATGCAATTGTCGATTGGCATATGTTAGGTGGTGGCAAGAATAAAGATGATCGTAATCCACAATACTATCAAGAAGAAGCTAAAGAATTCTTTGATCGCATTACTAAAGATTTAGCAGATTATGATAATGTATTTTATGAAATAATGAATGAACCAAATGGTTCTAAAGTTACTTGGGCAATTTGTAAAGCATACGCGGAAGAAATTATTCCAATCATTAGAGCAAACTGTCCAGATGCTATCGTGTTATGCGGTAATCCTAATTATTCTAGTGACTTATCAAGTCCTAGAAGAAATCCTTTAAGCTTTGATAATATCATGTATACATTCCATTTCTATGCAGGCGATGAAGATATGCAATCAACTACTGAAGTCACAAAAGCATATAGTGCAGGGCTACCTATTTTTATTACTGAACATGGTGGAATGGATGCCGATGGTGATGGTGCTATCGATTATGATAGCATTGCTAGATGGTATAGTGCACTTGATGCTAGAAACATTAGTTATGTGGCATGGAACATATCACATAAGAATGAATCATCAGGTATTTTAAGTTCTAAAAAAGCTAATTTAGATGATTTTTCAAACGATAACCTAAAAGCATGGGGCAAATATTATAAAGCTCACATCAAGGAAAGACTTGGTTTAAAATAGATTGAAGCGACTTACTATAATCATTATTTTACTTGCATTAAAGGGTATGAAGTGATATAATGGTTATAGTTTTTTATAGGGGTATAGTTCAATGGTAGAGCAGCGGTCTCCAAAACCGTAGATGAGGGTTCGAATCCTTCTACCCCTGCCATGTGGCGAATATGGTGAAGAGGTTAACACGGCGGATTGTGGCTCCGTTACGCTAGGGTTCGAATCCCTATATTCGCCCCATATTAGAATTACAATTATGATACGATTTGTCTCGTATCATTTTTTTATTTCAACATGCAATAAAAACTTACAGTGGATTTAGTACAAAAACATCTAAAACTCGCTCCGAATTTAGTACAAAATTTGTAAAACTCGCTCCGAATTTAGTACAAATATATTGACTGTCTTTAAATACTATTTTATAATATTCATAGATTAGGAGAATAAATTATGTATTTAGAAAGAAAAATGGATCAATCATTAGTAGAATGGAAAAATAAAGTAAGTAAGCATCCTGCTCTCGTTGTTGGAATACGACA
>JAGCUR010000013.1 GCA_017962745.1 Bacilli bacterium
AGTATTTTACGTTATATGATTTCCCATCATTGGCAGTATGTGCAAAAAATGCACATACTGAGTTTTCGTCCAACTCTCCCTCAAAAAAGATACTCTTTATATACTTTCCAATTACTGTTCTCTCTCTTTCAAATAGCCGAGCTATTTGCTCAACTGTTAACCACACTGTATCTTCTTTTGCGCTCACATTAACATCTAATTCTAACCCATCATCTTTAAACTTTACTATTTCATAATTATTTCCATTCATTACTATTCTCCTTTCCATAAAAAAAGAAATTAATCACCTAAAGATCAATCATATATATATTTAACCTTTAAACAATTAATTTCTTATTTTTTTATTCAAATTGTGAATAATAAAGTTGATGGTAGAAACCTTTATTATTAAGTAACTCTTGATGTTTCCCCATCTCCACAATATCTCCATCTTTTACTACTAATATTAAATCGGCATTTTTAATTGTGGATAAGCGGTGAGCGATAATGAAGCAAGTCTTACCAACCATTAAATCTTTCATCGCTTCTTGGATTTTTACTTCTGTTGAGGTATCTACGTTACTTGTGGCCTCATCTAAAATTAACATATTAGCATCAAGTAACATTGCCCTAGCAATAGTTAATAGCTGCTTTTGGCCTTTAGAGATATTGATACCACCTTCAACTAATACGGTATCATATCCTTCTTTTAATCTTGATACGAAGCCATCTACTCTAGCTGCCTTGCATGCATTTATTACATCATCAAGGGTAGCATCATCTTTACCATATTTGATATTTTCATAAACACTGCCTTGGAATAACCAAGTATCTTGTAAAACCATCGCATAGCTCTTACGTAAGTCGGCTCGTTTAATATCGGTAATGTTATTACCATCTAGGGTAATCTCACCATCCCATATATCATAAAAGCGCATTAGCAAGCTAACGATTGTAGTTTTACCAGCTCCCGTTGGTCCAACGATTGCTATATTTTTACCAGCTAGTGCTTCAAAATTTAAATCATGGATAATCGTACGATCGGGATTATAACCAAACTTAACATGCTTAAACTCTACATCCCCTTTTACTTCCTCTAAGCTAATAGCATCCTGCTTATCAAGAGGTTCTGGAGTTGCATCGATTAGTTTAAATACCCTTTCACCTGCTGCCAGTGCTGACTGGATATCCACAAATATATTAGCTATTTCGTTAATTGGTCCTGAGAACCTTCTTGAGTATTGAACAAAACTAGCAAGGTTACCAACTGTAAAGTTAGGATTAGTTAATAAAAGGATTGATCCAAACATACATACAAGTGATAACGATAAATTGTTAACAAAGTTAACACCAGGTCCCGTAATACTGCCATAAAACTCTGCTTTATAAGCAGCAGTTGTTGCTTTAGTGTTATACTCATCAAAGTTAGCTAATACTTTATCTTTAGTAGCATATGCCTTAATCGGTTTAATTCCCGTGATCATTTCTTCCGAAAAACCATTTAACTCGCCTAAAGTTCTACTTCTAGCTCTAAACATCTTTTGCGTATGTTTAAGCATAAACCTCGTAAATAAAAGTGAAATCGGAATCGTCACCGCAAATACTAATACTAATAGTGGTGATAAAATAATCATCATTATTAAAGAGCCAACAATTGTAATAGCTGATGTACAGATTTGGATTAAGTCACTAGAAAGCGATGTATTAATCGTATCAATGTCATAACTCATCCTTGAGATGATATCTCCTGTTTGATATGAATCAAAGAAGGAAATCGGTAAGCTCATTAATCTAGAGAATGTATCAGCTCGCATCTTATAAACTATCTTTTTGCTCATCTTCATCATAATGATAGCTAGTACATAAGAGAAGATACTAGATAAGATATAAAAGCCTAACATGAGCGATGTATAAATAAATATATCTTTTAAAATAACGCTATTTGCTTCCCCTACAATTAACGTTTTTATATCGTCAACGATATGGCCAGATAATACCGGTCCAATCAAAGCAAACAGGTTTGCTAAAATGGTTAAGGCTAACGCTAGTAATAGCCACCATTTATAGTAATACATATAATCCCAAAGACGTCTTAATACATATTTAACGTCTTTTGGTTTTTCTTTTACTTTTGTGGATGACATTCTACCTCTACTATTCATGTTCATCCCCCATTTGTAATTTATATGTATTCAAATATTCTTTGCTACTAGCAAGCAAATCATTATGAGTTCCGTATCCTACTTGTTTTCCATCTTCTAAAAGTAAGATATGGTTACAGTTAATAATTGAAGATATTCTTTCACTGATGATAATTGTAGTTGTATCTTTATTAAATTCTTTTAAAGCCTTTCTTAAATTAGCATCAGTTTTATAATCAAGGGCACTTGAAGAATCATCAAGAATTAAAATATCAGGATTATTAGCGATTGCTCTAGCGATTAATAATCTTTGCTTTTGACCACCCGATACATTAGTACCTTTAGCCGCAATCATATAATCTAAGCCTTCTTTTTTAGAAAAGACAGTATCGGTTGCTTGTGCTACTTCGATGGCTTTAATAACTTGATCATCCGTTAAGTCACGATTGAATTTAATATTATCTTTAATCGAAGCGGAGAATAAAATATCATTTTGGAAAGCAACCCCAAACTTCTTCTTTAATTCTTCATCTTCCATCGATCTAATATCTTTACCATCGATTAAGATTTGGCCACTACCAATATCATATAGTCTTAAAAGTAAACTTATAATTGTTGTCTTACCTGATCCGGTTGGACCAATGATACCTAAGCTTTCGCCTTTCTTTAAAGCAAAGTTAATATCAGTTAAGTTATCGATTTTACCATTATAAGAAAAGTTTACATTTTTAAACTCTACATGGATATCGCTATCTTCTTCATTAATATCTTCTTTCTTTAAATCTTCATCTAGACTAAAGACTGCTTCAATACGTTTTGCTGAAGCAATTGTACGGCTAGACATCGTAAAGATTCTAGTTACGCTTAACATTGCATTTAAAATTAAGTGGAAATAAGAAATAAAAGCAATGATCTTACCAACTTTAGTATCTCCACCAATTACTAAATATGCTCCTACAACTAATACACTTACTAAGCCGATATTTAAACATAAGTTAATAAGGGGACTTAAGCGCGCCATCATGTAACCAGCTTTTAATTCATTATCGATAACATGTTGGTTAACTTCTGAAAATCTTTCTTTTTCGTATTCTGTTTTTGATAATGCTTTAATCACTCTAATACCAGTGACGCTTTCTCTTATATCTCTAACCATATCATCACTAGCATTTTGAATATCGGTATATAGTGGTATTCCTTTTTTAGAAATAAATACTGTAATTAATACAATAAAAGGTAGGACTGCTAGTAATACTAAAGTTAGTTTCACATTTAATGTGAAAGTAACAATGATGCCACCAACTAGTAGAATCGGTGCTCTAACACCAAGTCTTTGGATCATCCCCACAAAATGATGAACATTATATGTATCATTATTCATCCTTGAAATTAATGATGGAATCGTAATATCATCCATCTGCTTAGGACTCAAATCTTCAATACGTTTAAACAAATCATGCCTTAGGTCAGTTGTAACCATCATGGCAACTCTAGATGCCATTTGGTTAGCAAACATATTTCCTAAAAAGCAAGCTGCACTGCAGCCAATCATAATAATTCCATATATTATAATTGGCCTAATTTCCCCAAGTGGTACTAATTCATCAATGATAAATGATAAGATATAGGGAATTACTAAATCCATTAAAGTTCCAAATATCTTAATCATTAAACCAATTAGCATTCTCGGAGTATATGGTTTAACATACTCTAATACTTTCTTCATATCTAGTCCTCATAATTTAAGTCAATATAACTTGAAGCGTTATTAGCTACCTTTGTTAATAATTTGTTTAGTTCTTCTACTTCATCTTCTTTTAAGCCATCAGTAATTATTTCATTAAATTTACCCATGGCTTCTTTAATATATGGCAAAGTATCATAGGCTTTCTTAGTTGGATATACTTTATATGCTCTTTTATCATCTTCATTTACTTCACGATAAACGTATCCGGCATCAATTAATGTTTTGATACTTCTCGCAACGCTAGATTTATTAACATATACTTTTTTAGCCAAAGCATCTTGGCTAACTCCTTCGCTATGATTACATAAATAATAAATATACATATGATGCGATGGTAATAAATCAATATCCTTAAAAGCGATATTGCGATAAAGCATCGCACATCTTTCAGTTATGGAAATCCATCTTGTAATTCTTGCCATAGTTCACCTCTAATTAGTTGCATATGCAACTAATTACATTATACAACTATTCTTCTACTTTTCAATAGATAATACAAAAATTCATTCCTTGATTAATAAATGCTTCAAATAAACCTAGGTTATATATAAAATCAGCTTCGGCGTTATTTCTCCATAAAAATATATAATCATCGTGATATTCTAAATATTTCTCGATTTCTAGTAACATCCTTGCAAGCCTATCACTAAAGCATTCCGATACAATATCATATTTAACACTTTTGCAGCCTTTAAAGATGGGGTATATTCTAATAATATTTAAGCCAATTAAAATGATCTCATCATCTATAAACTTAGAGCAGTTTTTACAATCAATAATTTCTAATAAATCATTAAGATTTCTTCTTTTGTTTTTTATACAATACATATTAGCCTCCTAATATATATTTAACAAAACTCTCTCTTTTTTCTTAAACAAAAAAAAGTAGATACGATGTATCTACTTTTATTCTTCAGGTGCTTTATCATAGAATGTGGATATAACTAGTTCTTTTAAGTCTTCTTCGTAAGGAATAAACTCGATTAAACCTTTGTTCTTTTGCGTATAGCCTTTAATTTGTTTAATTCCATTATAGTGGAATGTCTTTACATAATTTAAGATATCGGCCATATCCATATATGTTACATCCATGCACACATAATTGTTAACGATATGCAAAGCATCTAAAATATCTGAGAAAGTATAATCGTTAGTTCTTGCTTTTCTAACTAATTCTTCCATATAGACTTGTTGACGGCGCATTCTAGAAATTTGCGTACCATCGCCAACTTCCATTCTAGCGCGAAGATATTTAAGGCAAGTATCACCAGTTAAAGTAATTGTTGCCCCTTCTTCCCAAGTAGGATCAATTACTGTTAAATCTTCTTCAAGAGTAATTGTTACTCCGCCTAGAAAATCATTAAGTAGGGGAACAGTAGTCATATTGATACCGATATATCTTTCAATATCAACACCCATCAATACTTTTGATGCAGCTCTACAAGTGTTTCTAAAACTCATATCGAGTCCATCACCAACTGTATGAGCATAATCAATTTGCGTATACTTTGATCCGATTACTTTTCCGCTTAAACCTAAGACATCAACTTCTACCATTGTATCTCTACTTATTGGAATAATTGTATAAGAACTATCTGTTAGATTAAATGATACTAAACAAATTAAATCATTTAATGCAGTATTGTTATATCCA
The DNA here is from genome assembly GCA_017962745.1 of Bacilli bacterium. GTDB lineage: Bacteria > Bacillota_I > Bacilli_A > ML615J-28 > CAG-698 > RGIG8164. The sequence goes on from JAGCUR010000013.1 coordinate 5,522, forward strand.
TTACTAGCTTTCATTTCACCAGTTGAATCAATACCAACGACTAAATAATTAACTGTGTCTTTAGCAATATATTTTTCACCATCGATATAAATGATTTCATGTTCCTTTGGCACATTTTGTGCTCTTTCAGTTTTACTACCTTGGGCAAATAAGAAATACCCACCAGCAATAGAACCTAAAGTAACCACTACACCAACAAGTGAAAGTATTATAATTAATAATATTTTTCTTGCTTTTACCATAATCTAACACCTACTAATAATAAACTGCCTAGTTGCGCTAGGCAGTTTATAATTTTAATTATTCTTCTGAGCCTTCATCACTTGGTGATAATAATTGTCCACCAGTTAATGCAACCATCTTAGCAACGCCTAATGTGTAAGCATCGCAATCAATTGTTAAGGCTTTATCCATCTTACCACGAGGTTTTAACTTGTAAGCTGTCATTGATTTATCTACACCTTTAACTTTTTCTTTGATTGCAGCTAAATCAACTGTAGCGCCTTCTTCAAATGCTTCACATAATTGATCTGTGAATACTTCACCGAAGTTAGTCTTGTCAATTTCTCTATCTGAATGACCAACTAAGTTAAGTGCATCATTGTCATCCATATATTTGTTAATGTTATAAACAGAAGTTTCTTTTAATAACTTGTATTGACGAGCTCTAGCTTTAGGTTTTTCGCCTCTTTCAACACTCATCTTAATTTGACCTTTAGCAATTAAAGTCTTTTCAGAATCGCCTCTGAACTCAGCTAATTCATCAATTGGTTCGTATTCTTTTTTCTTTTCAGCTTTAATATCTTTTAATAAGTCTTTTAAGATGTTAAGAGCGTATTTAGTTCTTCTCATACTCTTAATCTTCATTACTGCGAAACCATCTTTATCAGGTTGTAATGGAGTCTTAGGATCGCTAGCGTATTTTTCAACATCAACTGTTAGATATAAGTTAAGTGTTTTACCACGAACCATTAATCTAGCAAATGTTTCTCTACTCTTTGCGAATGTTTCATGTTTCCATGATACTCTATTAGTAATTTGATATGAGCATAATAAGTCTTTAATTAATTGATAGCATTGTTGCATGCTTTCATCTAATGCTACTAATTTAGCAATGTGAGATTTATTGTAGTTGATTGATAAGTATTCATCTTTTTCTTCTACAACTTCTTCTTCAGCAGCGGCAGCAGCAGCAACGATTGGAACAACAACTGGTTCAACTTCTGGAGCAGCTTCTTCTTCAGGTGCTTCTTCAGCTTCTTCTGGAGCAGCTTCTTCTTCAGGTGCTTCTTCAGCAGCTGGTTCTTCAGCTACAGGTTCTTCTTCAGCAGGTGCTTCTTCCTCAGCTGGAGCTTCTTCTTCGTTAGCTTGTTCTTGTTCTTCTTCTGGAGCAGCTTCTTCTTCAGGTTCTTCTTCAGCAGGTTCTTCTTCTTTATCGTTCTTATCTCTCTTGAAGAAAATATAGATAACTAATAAGATGATGATGATTACTAATAAGATGATGATAACGATGAACATCCAGATAGGACCTGAACTTCCACGTTCACCTTTTTCACCTTGATCACCTTTGTCACCTTTTTCGCCTTGTTGACCTTGTTGGCCTTGAGAACCTTCTGGACCTTGAGGACCTTGAGGGCCTTGAGGACCTACAGCACCTGGATCACCTTGTTGACCAGCAGCAGAGATACCTGTATCTGCGCCATTGATTACCCAGTTACCAGTAGTAGGATCAATTTCAATAGTTGGTGTATCACCAGCTTGACCTGGTTCACCTTGAGCAGCGATTCCAGTGTCTACGCCATCAATTTGCCAGTTACCATTATCACCAATAGTGATTAGAGGACTATGTCCATCTTCACCAGCAGGACCTTGGATTGCAGTAGGAACTGCATTTTCATCAGGTTGTAAGAATGCAACTGGACATAAGTGACTGAATTCAACTTCTAATTTTCCGTTTTCATCATCGTATGCAACTTTATCAGAATCAACAACTGTCCATTCTTTAGTTGCTTCATTTTGGTGAATAACGACTGGTGATTTACCATTAGAAGATTGATAATCAAATTCGAATTTAATAGTTCCGCCAGCAGCGAATACTGCAGCGATTTCATCAGTTACTGATAAATCGAATACTTGTTCAGCATCGAAGTCTTCAGATTTGTACATTTTACCATCAACTAATAAATTAGCTAATGCAGATTGAAGGGCTTCTTGACTTTCTTTTTGATCGCCTTCCAATGCAGCACCACTGAATATTTCACGTAAAGCTTGTGTTGCTTCGCTTAAAGCTTGAACTTTTTCAGGGTCTCCACCTTCTCCATCTATTGGAGTGATAGTAACCTTTGATAAGTCAACACTAGTTTCAGATCCATCAGCATTAATCACAGTTGCAGTTGCTACTTCTGGAGTCTCAGCTGCGAATGGGCTACCAGCAGGGCTGCCAGTAGGACTTGCAGTAGGACTTGGTTCAGCAAATGCAACAGGGATACTAACTAATACTAATAACATTGCTACTATTACAACAAATAGCATTTTGAAATTAAATTTTCTCATATTCTTCTCCTTGTTTTTAAAAAAGTCTAATGCGTTTTATTACTCTCATAACAAAAATAGACACTTCTTTTCCTTATTTTACTGCCGATTTGTTTTTTTTTCAACATTTTGTTATTTTTTCATAATTAGTGAAAACACTTTCATTAAATTTTTTTATAATTTTTATAAAAATAGCGCTTATCTAGTTAGCTAAACTAACTAAAAAGCGCAAATTTTCTTTTAAATTACAATACTTACTAACTTATTAGGTACTACAATTACTTTCTTAACTGGGTTATCACCCACATATTGTTTTACCTTTTCGTTAGCTAAAGCGATTCGTTCTAACTCTTCATTAGGTAGTCCTTTAGTAACTTCTACTTTATCTCTAAGTTTACCATTTACTTGGAAGACAACAGTTACTGTATCTTCATGAGTCTTAGCTTCTTCAAATGTTGGCCACTCTTCGTAGACGATACAGCCAGCTTCTGGTTTAAGCATACTATATAACTCTTCAGTAATATGTGGACAAATTGGATTTAGTAGTTTTAAGAAGCCTAAAGCATATTCAAGTGGTAAGTTAGGATCTTTGAAGCATTCATTCATGAATACCATCATTTGACTAATAGCCGTATTAAATCTTAAAGCAGTATAGTCTTCAGTAACTTTCTTAACTGTTTGATGATATAATCTTTCAAAGTTTTTATTCTCAGGAACGATATGTAACATCTCAGTATAGAATCTATAAACTCTATCTAAGAATCTATGTGGTCCTTCTACACCTTTAGTTGACCATGGCTTAGTTGCTTCTAGTGGACCCATAAACATTTCATAAAGACGAAGTGTATCAGCACCATAATCCCTAACAACATCATCAGGATTAATGACATTGCCTCTACTCTTACTCATCTTTTCACCATCTACACCTAGAATCATTCCTTGGTTAAATAGTTTATGGAATGGTTCTTTACTATCTACAACTCCACAATCATATAATACTTTATGCCAGAATCTTGCATATAGTAAGTGAAGCACAGCGTGTTCAGTTCCACCAATATATAAATCAACTGGTAACCATTTATTTACTTCTTTTTGAACTTCTTTATCACTTAATGGTAAGAAATCATCACCATCTTTTAGTAAGTAACCAATATAGTACCAACAAGATCCAGCCCATTGAGGCATTGTATTTGTTTCTCTTCGGCCTTTAACACCATCACTTCTAACTACTTCTAGCCATTCATGCGCATTAGCTAGTGGGCTTTCACCATTATGAGATAGAGTAACTCGCTTCATTACTGGTAGTTCAAGTGGTAAATCTTTTTCTTCTAGGACACTAACTTTACCATCTTCCCAGAAGATTACTGGGAATGGTTCACCCCAATATCTTTGACGGCTAAAGATCCAATCTCTTAGCCTGTAATTTACATCTTTATAACCGATACCTTTTTCACTTAAGAAAGCGATCATTTTATCAATTGCATCTTGCTTATTTAAACCATTTAAGAATTCAGAATTGATATGGATACCATCTCCAGTGTAAGCACCACTTGTCATATCGCCTTCAAGGACTTGGATGATATCGATATTATATTTCTTAGCAAAATCATAATCTCTTTCATCATGAGCAGGAACTGCCATGATAGCACCAGTTCCATAACTAGAAAGTACATAATCAGCTATCCAAATTGGTAACTTCTTACCATTAGCTGGATTAATGGCATATGCTCCTGTAAAGCAGCCGGTTTTTTCTTTATTTAAATCAGTTCTTTCTAGATCACTTTTAGCTTTCGCAAAATCAACGTAAGCTTGTACATCTTTTAAGTGGCTAGCTGGTGTAATCTTCTTAACAAGTTTATGTTCAGGAGATAATACACAATATGTAGCACCAAATAAAGTATCAGCTCTAGTAGTAAATACTTCAAATGTTTCATTAGTGCCATCAACTTTAAATGTGATCTTAGCACCAACTGATTTACCAATCCAGTTCTTCTGCATTTCTTTTACGTTATCTGGCCAATCAAGTAAATCAAGATCTTCTAATAATCTTTCTGCGTAAGCAGTAATCTTTAAAACCCATTGCTTCATTGGTTTTTTAACAACTGGGTAGCTACCTCTTTCACTTACCATCTTACCATTATCGTTTAATACTTCTTCGTTTGCTAAAACGGTACCTAATTCTTCACACCAGTTAACTTCAATATTTTTAACTTCAGCTAATCCTTTTTCATAAAGTTTAGTAAAAATCCATTGTGTCCATTTAAAATATTTAGGATCACAAGTGGCAAGTTCTTTACTCCAGTCAAAAGATAAACCTAACATTTGTAATTGGTTTTTAAATATTTCAATATTGCGATATGTGAAATCAGCTGGTGAATTACCAGTGTTAATAGCATATTGTTCAGCAGGCAATCCGAATGCATCAAATCCCATTGGATGAAATACTGCATATCCTTGCATTCTTTTCATTCTTGAAACGATGTCAGTAGCAGTGTAGCCTTCAGGATGACCGACATGTAAACCTGCTCCACTAGGATATGGGAACATATCTAGTGCATAAAACTTTTCTTTATTTGTTACAAGTGGTTGTTTAAAGACCTCATTTTCAGCCCAATACTTTTGCCACTTCTTTTCGATTTGTGTAAAATTATAACTCATAATCTTATCTCCTAATTTCTTCTAATGCTTAATAATTGGTTGGAAGCAATCATATTATAAATTACTGCTAGCACAATCCCAATCATATATATAAATCTAAGTCCAAATAATTCTGATAATAATCCGCTTACCACCATTGGTGATAGCGCGTAACATGCAATTACATAATTTTCTTTAAATGAAATTATTCTTCTAGTGATTAACCTTTGTACTAAGGCGAGGACTACTCCGATCGCTAACATAATACCGAGGTTCGATAAAGTATAGCCAATGATTACTCCTATCGTAACATATGGAATATATCTTTTAATTTCTTTATTAACTACATTAAATATATCATTCCAAAATTCATAATTTTGATCTGATATGGCATGATGTAAATTGATATTTGTTAACTCCGGATACTCTTCATACTTAAACATTGGCAGCGATGTAGCAAACCTACCATTTAAATAATAATAAATACTAACGCCATTTTCTAAAAAGACAATGCGGTAACTTGTTTTCTTTTCAGGATCAGATAATTCTTTTAGAGCAAATGTTACCATAATCTCTTCATCGATATAATAATCAGATAGCATTACTTCACTCGTATTAGATAATTTATTATTAACAATTGTGTAAGGTACTTCTTTATCCTTAAATGTATCTTGAATCTTTAATCTCTCATCGAGTGATAATTTATCAAACCTAGCTACTTTAATACTAGCCGGTATCATCATAATAAAGGCGAGTAGTAAAATGTAAACAAAGACCAAACCAAAACTATCAACACGCATGTTGATGATTTCAGTTGGGACAAATAAAGCTGTCTTTAATCTTTTAATCATTTTATCACCTTTAACTTGTATGCATTATATCACATTTTTTGCCTATCAACAATACACTTTTATGCAGTTTAATCTATTATTAATAACTGATTATTTCCTACTTATACCAATTGGGATAGCATTCAATTTCAACTTTTTCGTTAGTTATTGGGTGCCTAAATCCTAATTTATAGCAGTGTAGCATCAGCTCACCATCGCCATCGCCATATAATTTATCCCCTAAAAGTGGGTGATTATGGTAGGCAAAATGCACTCTAATCTGGTGAGTCCTACCAGTAAGTAGCCTTGCTTCTACAGTAGATACATCGCCATTTTCTAACACTTTATAAATCGTATGAGCACTTTTGCCATCGCTAAATACCCATCTTTTAATGTTAATTTCTTCTACTCTTCGAATCGGATCAGTGTACTCACCTTCTAATTCTTCAAAAGAATTATGCACTTTACACAAATATAATTTGTCAAATTTGGCGTTATTTAGAAGGTTATGGACATATCCATTCTTGGCAATTAAGACAATACCACTTGTAGAAAAGTCGAGCCTAGTGACAATATGGATGTTAGAATCAATGCCTTTTTCTAAATAATATTTCTTAACTGAACTTATTAAGTTATCTTCTTGATGCCTTTTAGATGGCTGAATAGCTAGGTTAGATTGCTTATTTACGATTAGTAAATAATCATCTTCATAAAGAATATCGAGTGGGATATCATTAGTTTTAAAGTCTTCATTTAGCTTTTCATTATATTCTATTTCAATAATATCGCCTTTATTTACTTCGTAATAATTCTTTACGAGATTACCATTTACATAAGCAATATCTTCTAATCTTACTCTTTTTAAAAGATTGCGTGATACGCCTTGCAGTTTTAAATAATCTTTTAATTTAATATTATCTTGATCTACTACATACTTAATTTTCATATAATCATTATACTCTTAATTATAATAAAATAAAAGACCATACAATGCATGGTCTTAAATGCTTTATTGAGCTTGTTTGTATTCGTCACAAATCTTCTTGATTAACATTTCAGGAACTTCTTCGTAACGAACGAATTTTCTTGAGAATCTACCACTTGCTTGAGTCATAGCTTTTAAGTCAGTAGTATATTTAATGATTTCAGCTTCAGGAACTTCAGCGATAATCTTGCTCTTGCCGCCTTCCATTTCTTCAGTAGATAAGATACGGCCACGACGTTTAGTCATATCACCCATGATAGCTCCGAAGTATTCTGATTTAGCGATTACTTCTACTTCCATAATAGGTTCTAAGATTGTAGGACGTAATTTATCAACAGCATTCTTGAATGCTAATCCAGCAGCGATAACGAATGAAATTTCGTTAGAATCTACTGGATGGTAGCTTCCATCATATAGAGTAGCCTTAACTTTGATTACAGGGAATCCAGCTAATGGGCCATGTTCTAGTACTTTAATTAAACCTTTTTCTACAGCAGGGAAGTAGTTTTTAGGAACTGATCCACCGAAGATTTCTTCGCAGAATTCGAAGTCTTTATCAGTAGGTTCAAATCTAATCCAAACATCACCGAATTGTCCAGCACCACCAGATTGCTTCTTATGACGTCCTTGAGCTTCACCTTTAGAGCGAATTGTTTCTCTATAAACAATCTTAGGATCTGCTAAGTCAACATCTACTTTATACATATTCTTCATCTTTTCAAGAATATATCCGATGTGAGTCATACCTTGACCACCGATTAAAGTTTGAGATGTTTCAGCATTTCTCTTGATTTCGAATGTTTCATCTTCTACAGATAACTTTTGTAAAGCTGTAGAGATCTTTTCTTCGTCTTGTTTATTCTTAGGGTTAATTGCTACATAGATTGTAGGAGTTGGATGTTCTTCCTTCTTGAAAGTAACCATATCTTTCTTATCACATACTGTGCAGCCTGTGAATAAGTTAGCCATCTTAGCAACTGCTACGATATCACCAGCAAATGCAGCATCAACTGGAATTTGAGTCTTACCCATCATTGAGAATAATTGGCTCATTTTTAATGCTTCACCAGTATTTGCTAAAACTGCTTCTTGCGCAACTTTTACAGATCCTGAGCAAACTTTTAAGAAGTTGATTGAACCAACGAATGGGTCAGAAATTGTCTTAAATACTTTTGCACTGAATGGAGCGGCATCGCTTACCTCTCTTACTACTTCTTTACCAGCAGCATCGATTCCTTTGACAGGAGCAACGCTACAAGGAGATGGTAATACATCGATTACTTTATCCATTAATTCTTTAACGCCTTCATTCTTAATTGCACTTGCAGTAACAATTGGGAAGAAGTCACAGTTTAGAGTAGCATTTCTTAAACCTTTAACAGTATCTTCTTCGCTTAACTCTAATTCTTCTAAATATTTATTTAATAATTCTTCATCACTTTCAGCAGCAATTTCCATTAATTCTTCACTGAATGGAGCATTAACTTCTTTTGCATGGCTTGATAATTCATCATTAATTTCAGCTAGTACAGCATCCATCTTAACATTTTCTTTATCAGTCTTATTGATCAAGATTAATGTAGGGATCTTACGAGCACGTAATTCGTCCCAACATCTTTCAGTACCAACTTGAACACCACTTGATGCATCGATTAATAATACAGCACCCTCTACTACACTTAATACATTTTCGATTTCACCGATGAATTCTTCAGAACCTGGAGTATCAATGAAATTGATTTTGTATCCATTATATTCTACTGGGATTAAACTAGCAGTTAGTGTAGTTTGTCTGTTTTGTTCTTCAGCTGTATAGTCACCAACAGTATTCTTTCTTTCAACTTCGCCCTTAGCTTTAATAGCTCCACTTACGAATAGTAAGCTTTCAGCTAATGATGTTTTACCAGTTCCTAAGTGACCTAGTAAAGCGACGTTTCTAATTTGTTTGCTATGATATTCTTTCATATTCGATAATCTCCTTTATTTGTCCTTTACCATTATACTATATATAAGTATCTTTTACTAGTTTTTTTTATTTTATTCAATTCCTTCTTTATAATGGCCATATGTCACATCATCTAAATCATATTCTTCAATATACTTATCATTATTTAGATATGCATTAAAGGCTTCAAGATACTCTTCAATTACTAATTCATAATCTTCTTCTACACTTAAATCGACAAGTAAATTGTTAACGCCCATCTTCAAAAGTTCATCAACTTGATTCACTAAATGTAGTCTCTTTGAATTAAGTAGTTTTAAATGACATGCTCCATCATTTACAAGTGGGAATTTATAACCTAGTCTATCTACTAAATAATACTTACTAGCCTTACATGCTCCGCAGCCTAGCTTATCATAGCCTAAAGCTTTATTAATTAAGCAATGCTTCATAATCATTAATTCATAATATCCATATACCATAACCATGATATTAGGAATATTACCATATACATGTTTATAAGTATCAATAGTTGATTTAATGTCATCCTTACTTGCTTCGATTGACATACCAACAATCTCGCACCCATTCTCTAACATATTTCTTACACTAGCATAATTAATAATATTAGAATAAACATTAACCACTTTCTTATTATATATACTGTTATTATTAATTCTACGGTCAACTAGTATTACATTTAATTCTTCATCAAGCAATTTATATTTATTAGCTGCTTCATATAAATTCTTATCATCAACTAATAAATCTTTAACACCCTGATTTATACAAGCTTCTAATTGATTCAAATTACTTACTTTAAAGAATAGATGTTTATCATTACTGCTATATACTTCTTTTGTACTTGGAATAAATTTGTTAACTCTAACTTCTTTATTTCCTTTTCTTATATTATTAAGAGCATCAATGGCTTTTCTTCTTAATTCATTAATCTCTTTAATCGGTAAGAATATTAAATCAGTTATTTCAATATTTCTAAATTCATATACTGAATCACTAGTCTTTCTAAGTTGTTCTATTTGTCTAGATTTAATATCAGCATTCTTAGCCGCTTCATATGGATAATCCGACTTAATAGTTACTTTGTTTTTACCATCACTAATTTGTAAGCAGGCAACATCATCTAGATAAAGTTTGGCATCAAGCAATACTTTATCTTCTTTTTTATTAATAACTTCATCTTCTAAATTAGCATCACTAGTCTTAAGCACAGTGGCACCAACTTCAGCTACCTTGTGTACTTTTATTTGAATTAAGTCACCAGCTTTAGCGAAAGTTCCTTTAATGCCATTAACAAACATTTCATTAACGATAACAGCATCGTTATCTTTATTTAGAATTCTTAAGCCATCACCACTTCTAATGCTATCTTCTAATTTAATATAAGCATAACCATTATTGTACTTTGTAACTTTACCTACTTTAATACCTATGTGGTTAGATGTAGCTACATTAGAAAAATGTTTATTATCTTCATTAAATAAATAGCCTTTAGTAAATGTACGATTAAACATTACTGCTAAATCTTTTTTATAGTTAGCTACTTGTTCACTATCAAGCATACTATCGATTGCTTTTCTATATCTATTAGTGATTAAGCCAACATATTCTGGTCTTCTCATTCTACCTTCTAGTTTGATTGATGTAACACCAATGTTAGCTAGCTTATCTACATTTTCAATTTCACATAAATCTCTTGGACTTAAATAAAATCTCTTTTGTCCTTTAGTTTCATCATCTTTAACTAGTTCATAAGATAGTCTACAAGGTTGAGCACATTTACCTCTATTGCCACTTCTTTTACCAATTACACTTGATAAATAGCAGTTACCTGAATAGCACATACATAATGCTCCATGGGCAAATACTTCTACTTCAATATCTACTTCTTCAATAATCTTTTGGACTACTTCGATTGGTGTCTCACGGGCAAGGATGATTCTTTTAAAGCCAAACGCTTTTAAATCCTTAGCGTGATTTACGCTTAAGCAATTCATTTGCGTTGAAGCATGCAATACTAAATCCGGATATACTTGCTTTAAAATCGATGCTAATCCTAAATCTTGAATGATGATTGCATCTACTCCACCTTTGTAAAGTTCCCCTACAAAATCAACGCAGCTAGATAACTCGCTATTTTTAATTATCGTATTGACCGTAACATATACTTTCTTATCACGGATATGGGCATACTCAATAGCTTCAATTAATTCTTCAGTTGTAAAGTTAGTAGCATATGCTCTAGCACCAAAGTTTTTACCAGCGATATATACGGCATCAGCCCCATTATTAATTGCCAGTTTAAATGAAGTCATATCACCAGCTGGTGCTAATAATTCTAATCTATTCATATACCCTCCTACAATTAATAAAGCGAATAGATTATCTACTCGCTTATTATTTTTATTCTTTTACGATATATAAAATACCAATAGTTCTTGGTCCACAATGAGCAGCGATAACGCTACTTGCATTCGTTTCTACAAGATTATCAATTTGGACATCACGTTTCTTTAATTCATCCATTAGATAAATAGCATCTTCATGTGTATCAGGATGTGTAACAAATACGAAATCAGGATCGATATTATTAATATCCGCATCAAACATTTCTAATTGTAGATCTAATGCTTTCTTAAAATTACCGATTGGCTTTTTAGCAACTACCATTTTACCATCAACTACTTTTACGATTGGTTTAATCTTAAGTAGTGTACCAAATAATCTAGCAGTTCCTGAACATCTTCCACCTTTATGTAAGTAATCAAGCGTATCAATCGCAAACTGCGTTCTAACTCTTGGTTTAATCTTTTCGATTTCCGCTACGATTTCTGGAGCACTCATTCCAAGGTCACGAAATTTAGCAGCTTTTAATAAAAGTAAGCCAATACCTGTAGATAAGTTAGCACTATCAATTGGATAGAAGTTAGGACATTCTTCACTAGCAATTCTAGCGTTATTAAATGTACCTGAAATTCCACCACTTATACCCATATAGATGACATCTTCATCTTCTGGATATTCTTTCACTAAATCAACAAAGAATGCTGGTGGTACACTAGCAGTGTGTGGCATTTGGCCTGTCTCATCAATTAGTTTAAATAACATCTTAGTATCGATGTCAACGCCACCTTTGTATGATTTTTCCCCAATGTTAATAATTAATGGGAATTCTCTAATACCATACTTCTCTTTTAATTCAGGTGTTAAGTCAGATGTGCAATCTGTAATTATATTTACTTTTCTCATAATTTACCTCTCGCTAGTTTAATTATATATTCTTTACTACGTTTAAACAATGTTTTTGTTTACTACTTGTTTTTCGCATCCCACTTTTTACGTTCAACAGTATCTAAGATTCGCTTTCTTAATCTAACGCTTCTTGGTGTTATTTCAACAAGTTCATCATCGTTAATATAATCTAAGCATGCTTCTAGACTCATACGACGTGGTTTCTTTAAAACAACAGTAACTTCTTTATTTGATTCACGCATGTTTGTTAAATTCTTTTGTTTAGCAACATTAACGCTCATATCTTCTTCACGGTTACATTCACCAACGATTTGGCCTTCATATACTTCTTCATGTGGTTCAATAAATAATACGCCTCTGTCTTCAATATTACCAATACCATATGCATTACTAGTTCCGGTAAAGGCAGCAACTAGTACTCCCCACTTACGATTACCTAAAGTCGCATTTGCATCCATTGGACGGTAGTCTAAAAATGAATGTGATAAAGTTCCATAACCTTTTGTGGCAGTAAGGAAAGATGTTGATAAGCCAATTAGTCCGCGGGAAGGGATTGTATAGATGATTCTAGTTTGGCTACCATCAGCACTCATATCTTCAAAGATACCACCACGGTTTCCAAATAAGCTAATAACATCTCCTGCTGATTCATTTGGTACATCGATTTGCGCAAATTCGTAAGGTTCGCAAACGACCCCATCGATTTCTTTTAAAATCGGTTTTGGTCTTGATACTTGGAATTCATATCCTTCGCGACGCATATTTTCGATTAATATACCAAGATGTAATTCTCCTCTTCCGCAGACGATCCATTCATCACTAGTACCAATTCTTTTTACTCTTAAGCTAACATCCTTTTGAGTTTCTTTAAATAATCTATCATCAATTTTAGTACTAGTAACAAACTTGCCTTCTTTACCCGCAAATGGTGAAGTATTAGTACCAAAGATCATTTCGATAGTTGGTTCACTAACATGGATTGGTGGTAGGGCTTCTTCAGCGCCAACATCGCACACAGTTTCCCCTACATATATGTCACCAAGCCCAGCTATCGCTACGATATCACCTGCATAAGCGACTTCTGTTTCAATTTTATTTAAACCTAAAAATGTAAAGATCTTTTGAATTCTAAATTGCTTAATTGATCCATCCATTCGCATACAACTTGCCATTTGGTTAACGCGCATTACTCCGCGTTGAATCCTTCCAATTGCCATTCTACCAACGTAGTCATTATAATCAAGTAATGATCCTTGGAATTGTAAGCTACCATCTTTGTTTACTGCTTTATGCGTTTTATCAGGAGCCGGAATTTCACTAACAATTAAATCAAATAAAGGATCCATTGTCTCCTCTTGGGTTTCTAAGTCACTTGACAAGCTACACGTTCCTTTTAAAGCACTAACATATGCAACTTTAAAATCAATTTGTTCATCTGTGGCACCTAACTCAATAAATAAGTCGATTACTTCATCTACAACCTCTTCGCATCTAGCCGAATCTTTGTCAACTTTATTGATAACTACAATTGGCTTTAAGCCATATTCTAAAGCTTTCTTTAAAACAAATCGTGTTTGTGGCATTGTACCTTCATAGGCATCTACTACAAGTAATACACCATCAACCATTGTCATGATTCTTTCAACTTCGCCTGAAAAATCTGCATGGCCTGGTGTATCCAAAATATTAATTTTATAATTCTTATAATATATAGCAGTATTCTTAGCTAGAATAGTAATTCCTCTTTCACGTTCCAAATCATTAGAATCAAGTGCTCTTTCTTCAATTTGTTCTCTAGCTTGAAGAGTTGCACTCTTTTTTAATAACTGGTCAACAAGAGTAGTTTTACCATGGTCAACATGTGCAATAATAGCTATATTTCTAATTTCCATATTTTCCATATATTCACTCTTTCTAGTCAAAATTGATATGAATCATTTTTAGTTCATCATAAAAGTTCTTTTCGTGTGATACTAAAATAACAGTTCCGGGATAAGTTGCTATCTTTTCAAATAAAGATTTTTTAGCTAACTTATCAAGATGGTTAGTAGGCTCATCCAAGATTAGCAAATTAGATTTAGTTAAAGATAATTTAGCAAATCTAACTTTAGCAGCCTCGCCTCCGCTTAAATACTTCATACTCTTTAAAGGTAATTCTCCACTTACTCCATAACGAGCGAGGATTCCACGAATCTCTTTATCATCCAGCTGTGGATAATCATTTCTAAAGTATTGCATAGCAGTAATATCTTCGGGTTCTTCTTCTTGAGCATAATAATAAATTGTATTTAAATCAGTTAAATCAAAGTTTCCTTTAATTGGTGCTAGCTTTCCTAAAATAGTTTTTACGAAAGTCGTCTTACCAATACCATTTTTCCCAATGATTACATACTTTTTACCAAATTCTAGTTTTAAGTTAATATGTTCTAAAATTGGATGCGTATAACCAATACTTAAATCATTAACAACTAATGGTGATTTATGAAATGATTTTGTAAATTCAAAATTAAAGTGTACTGGCTTTTCGCTAACTGGCTTTTCCATTACTTCCAACCTATCAAGTATCTTTTGTCTACTTTGCGCACGGTGCGTAGTAGATGCTCTAACTAAGTTTTTATTAATGAAGTCTTGTTGATGCTTGATATAAGCTTGTTGACGATTATATGCTTTCTCATAAGCGATACGATTTACTTCGTGTTGCTTTAAGTAAGCATCATAATTACCTTTATAACGAGCAAGCAGTTTGTTTTCTAAAACCAATGTCACATCGCATACATTATTTAAAAAATCTACATTATGGCTAATTACAATAAAACTATTCTTATAGCCTGTTAAAAACTTAGTTAACCATTCTACGTGTCTAGCATCTAAAAAGTTAGTAGGTTCATCTAGTAACAATACATCTTTTTCTTCAAGTAACATCTTACCTAAAAATACTTTAGCTCTTTGTCCACCTGATAATTCTTTTAAGCTTCTACCTTCTTCTATATCAATACCTAAACCGTTTATTACATTACCAATTTTAGATTTAATCATATAAAAGTTGTTTTCATCTAAAAAAGTTTGAATGTTTTCCGCTTTTCTTAAAATCTTATCATAATCATCAGGATTAGCATCAACTAAACTGTTATATAAATTATTCATCTCCTCTTCTTTTTTAAATAATGGTGTATAAACGTCATATAAATAGTCAGTTATTGAAATATCAGTTTTAACTTCAAGTTGTTGATCCAAATACGAAAATGTTACATTCTTATCCCAAATGATTTTACCTTCATCTGGAGTTAGGCGAAAGGCAAGTAAATTCATTAATGTAGATTTACCAACACCATTTAGCCCAATCAAGCCAACATGTTCGCCATTATATATAGTTACTGATGCTTTATTAAAAAGTTCTTGTGCACCATAACCAAATTTTAAGTCGATAATCTCTAACATGGTTACTCCCCTTCTTATCTAACTATTGCATTTTACCATAAATAGCATCCATTTACAATAAAATGAGAAATGTAAAAGGTTACAGCTATTGAAATTATGAGAGTTATCTGTGATTATTTATTTCATTAAACACGCTTTATAATAAATTAGATATTTTAATAATATAATTAAAAAGAAATGATAATCAATAATTAGCATCTATTATGCTTTATTAATAATTATCATTTCTCAATTGTGACATTTTTTCACAAACTAATATATTATTGTAAAAACTCATATATAAAGAATCTATGGCTATCAATGTCTACCGTTAGAACTAGATATTCATCATATTTGAAGTAATCTATTTCGTTTTCTTTCAATCCTTCAATAGAATATACAAAACAATAATCTATTTCCTCGTTGCTAATCGTTAGAGCAACATCGTATGGAAAATCGCTTGGATTACATTTTATAAAATCATTATTATTTTTAAGTTCATTAAACTTTATAGCAAATTCATCTTCATTTGTTGTTGTAACAACAATTTCTCTAGTTGATTTGACAACTCTGCTTTCAATAATTGCATTTTTTGGTAATTGATAACTTATTTTACTTTCAATATTCTTGATGATATCTGAATCGTAAGTAACAGGTGATACCCTTTGAAGGACTACGGAAAATGTGAACGCTAATAAAGCAAACGATATTACTAATATTGATGTAATAAAAAACTTCTTCGCTTGTAGTAACAATCTCTTCCAAAATGCAGCAAAACATAACAAAAACATTGCTGGGATCATACTTAATATGAATATCCACGATAAACTCATTACTTTGTCAACATACCAATAATAATCATTAGCTATTATTTTTGTTATCAAAAGACCAATAGGAAATACGTTCAAAGTGGTAATAAACAATAAATCCGTTATGGATGATGTATACACAATCTTTCTATCACTAATTTTACATCTACTCATATGCACATCATTGATACCTTGTTTACAATGCATGCTTAAGTAATCAATATATTCCTTTCGTTTATAAATTTTTACGTCATACATCTTTTCATTTGCGATGATATTACAATCAAAATATCCTCGAGAATTTAATGTATACATATACTTTTTTATGTCTGAAAGTTTAATAATATCGTTTTTTATACCTCTTAATATGTATAGCTTTTCATCTGTTCCAATCACTTTATACTGAGTTTCGAATAGCACTATGAAATATATGATGGATAAAAAAAGCACAAAAATAATTGGTATTATGCGAACAAAAAAGTTTACTTTTCTATCCATCAGCCAACTCGTCAACATTGACACAGCGAAAATAATTGATGGTAAAAAAATAGCAACCGCAGTAGCATTTTTGTTATAATCCACAAAAGAATAAATACTTGAATCTTTGCTTTTATTAACCATAGTATGCACCTAACAAATTATCATTATCGAATTCTTTAACACAGCAGTATCTACCGCCTCCGCAAAAGCAACTAACGAGTACAGTTCCTGCAACACCAACAATAATAGCACCGGTGGCTTGCTTTCCCTCAATCGCCATTGTTGAGTAAATTCCATCTGAAGAATACCCAGATTTAAAACCCATTGTTCCATCTTTTGATATTGTGACACCATATACAACACCATTTTTTAATATAACATCGATTCCAGCTGTTTTTTTTGATTGATAAAGTTCAATTTTTACAGAATCACCGATTGGAAATCCAGAGCCAAAATAGGTTGTATCATTTCCCCGATCAACAAATGAATATCGTCCACCGTAGTTTTCGTGACTTTCTCCAACTGTGAAGGTGATGTTAACTATAGTATTACCAAACAGTTCATTACTGATCAAAGAATGTGTATAATGTGTCCTATCTGATACGTTTATTACCACGTGACAACTAAGTAACAAGCCACCATTTTGCTGAAATGCGCTTGTCATTTTTTTATTAGAGGATAATAAAAATATACCAGTTGTTCTTCTCGTTATAGTCACACTTGAATTTTCATAAACCAAAAGTATAGGATTATTTAAACAATACGCATATAGATTTAATCCACCAGCTACATTAGCATTTAAGTAATCCACACTATCATACGATATAAATCTACCCCAATTAGGATTATAATATCTAGTTTTTAAATAATATAAATTATTTTCATAATCTATATAATATGATTTATAAATAATATGATTAATATTACTTAAATCAACGCCTGGTAAATGACTTACATCAATTATATTACCATATGCATCATAAGTATATTCTAACACAATCTTTTTATATTTTTAAGATTTTGGCTTCATATTATTTGCAATTAAACATTGCATTAATTGCGATTTGAAATATACTCATATCTTTCATCAGAAAAGACACTTTTATTAAAATAAACAAATTGTATACTATTATTTTCTAAATCGTATTCATATACTATATCAGAAGTAAAAATGTTATTCAGGCCAAGCCGATAAATAAGTAAAATATGACCATAAGAAATATATATTTTACATGGCTTATATTCAACTTTTGACATATCTTCGCGGTATTGAGAGTTTTCAAAATAGTCATTATTAATGATAGTAACTTCGTCTGTCAAAAGATCTTTTATTTCAAAAGATTTTCTATCATCGGTAATTTTTACATCAATATTATATTTCTTTTTTTGCTCCTCATATCTAATATCTTCTAGATTGACGTTTTCGCCTTTTGAATAATTGTAATATCTTTTTTCTATCACATCATATACATCAATAATATTTGATTCATCTTTAGTACTATATAAAATATAAAAACAATTATCAAAAGTCATATACTTTGGGTTCTTTTTTATTGATTCAGTGGTGTATAACTGATTTACTACATTATCAAGCATATTCATCGAATAAAAAGTTATTTTTACATTTGACAAACCGCGCTCATATAAATAGAATACTTCATTTGATGTAAGAATTATTTGATTATTGTCATAAATCTTGTTTATAGCAAAAATTGATTTTTCATATTCTCTATATTCAACAGAAGCACTTGTTATATCAGCTATATTTTCGTTATTTTCGTATTTTTCGAATATTTTTTCAATTTTGTCTTCAGTTCGATATCTTTTTTCATCTCTTATATATAGCCATAGTTCAAAAATTACAAATAGGATGCTTACTACTATTATTGGGAAAATTATAAAGTAAATCTTTTTCTTAATTGCCATGGGTACCCTCCTATAAAATTGTAAAAATCTTGGGTTGCAGCAAAAGGATTAAAGTTCCAATAAAGAAGTTGCATACCAGCCGAACACACTATTTCATCTATCTCTGTTCTCCCGATAATATCGTTATAAATTGTATGCCCCACATCCAAATCTTTAAATCGTGGATTTTTGGTCAAAGCGTATGCGATATTATGACAAAGCCACTCAAACTCGACACCTATAGACGAGCCATCAATAATATCTCTCGTTTTTTCTTTAAAATAATTCAAATATATGCTGTATCCATATTTTATCCATGGGGTATGTATTTTTGACGAATCTTTCAAAGTCACATTACCATCTTTTACTATGATGTCGTCTTCTTCATTTATATTGCCCATAGCAATAATATCCGATGTTGTTGATGCAACAGCGCCTATCATAGTGGCAATAGGATCTGCTAGTACTGCACCAATATACATAACGATCGTCCAAAATTTTCCCCAATCAAATGTCCCTTCTGGATCGCAGCCATTTACAGGATCATTCAAGCAATATGCGTATAAATTTAATCCACTAGCTATATTAGCATTTAAGTAATCTACACTATCATATGATATAAACCTACCCCAATTAGGATTATAATATCTAGTTTTTAAATAATATAAATTATTTTCATAATCTATATAATACGATTTATAAATAATATGGTTAATATTACTTAAATTAACGCCTGGTAAATGATTTACATCAATAATATTCCCATATGCATCATAAGTATATTCTAAAACAATATTACCAATGCTGTTAGAAATGTATTTAATTACTCCTAATATATCTTTAATATAGCAATATGTACTACCATTATATATAAAGCCATATACATTATTATCTTTATCATATAAATACTTAACAATATAAAAACTATTATTATTTAAATTTGTTATCTTTTCCCCAACTAAATTACCTTTAATATCATAAACATATTTAAATGATTTGTCATCAGTTACTTTTTTAATTCTTCTGCCTAAATGATCATAATCATAACTAATAGTACCATAGCTCTTTAGTTTCATCCCTTCCCAAGTTAAATTGGTATTGTTGATTGTTGATGGGAGGGAATTGGTATAAGAATCATATGTGATGATTTCAATATCATTATTATTTTCATCTGTTATTCTAGTTAATGCATTTTTGTTTAGATTATCTTCATATTTGTAATTTCGTGTATTAACAACAACATCGTTTACTTTAATCTCTCTTTTTAAAATGTTACCACTATTATCATATGTATATACTCTTTCTTGAGCAGAGTTTTGTTCTAAATTCTTGTCATGTGTTAAGTAACCTAATGCATTATATTCATATTGTTTAATAATATTATTATTTCTTTTGATCTTTTTTATTCGATTCATTGAATCATATATGTATTCTAATGTCATATTATTATTTAAGTAAGATATGATTTCATTTTCAACTTTTGATGTTCCATTATAATCATATGCATATGATGTCTTTTTGTAATTATATGTATTACATATAATTAGATTATCATCATGTATTATATTTCTTTTTGATAATCTATTTAGGCTATCATATTTATTTTCTAATAATGAATGATTTAAGAACATCATATCGTTTTGTAAAGAACTGATACTTTTATATGTTCTATCGATGCATAGCATCTCAATAAAACCATCTAATGGCTCACTTAAATCATTGGTATTACCTAACTGTAATTTTAAATAATTACTATCCAGATTTATACTTAATGCATAGTCGTCTATATAATTATTATTAAGTACAACTCTATAATTAAATGTACCATTATTATAATAATACGAAAAAGCTAATGTATTTACATCATTATTAATAACTAAACTATTGCTAATTAAATTATTATTTAAATATAGTTTATTATTAATTATTGATAATTTAATAGCTTGATTATCTGCAAATAATCTAAATAATGTTTTTGATTCAGCTTCATTAATATTATTCTCGTTTATTGTAAACCTTAATAAAATTGTACCTGAATTCGTTAAGCCTGTCTGATAAATTACTTTATTTTTATTTACGTATAGATTACATCTATGCGACTTTTTATTATAAATAAAGGAATTATCAATAAGTTCGTTATTATCTTTAGTTACATCAATTAAATCCACTTGCAAAGTATGCATATTTGGTAAAGTTTTAAAATCATTAAATAATGGTAAAACTTTATAATTATCTAATAGCGATTGATTGAACAATGTAGTTGAAGTAAAGCCTGTGAATGTATAATTACCATCATATTCAATATTACCAAATACATAGTTTAGACCAAAATATGATAATTCATATACGCCATTAAAGTTAATCCCTCTATGTGCAATAATCCCATATACATATAAATTAGCACCATAAGTTTGATTATCGGAAGTGCATCCAATTGAAAGTTTTTTAAATGTTACATTACTAACACTACAATTATAATCTTTATTGTTAATGAGTAAATGCAATGTATTACTATCAAGCACTAAAGATATCGCATATATTTTATTAGTATCTAATTCAATATATTCATTGATTAACTGATTATTACCATAATTGCAACTTATATAATGAGTACTAGAATTATAAGTTACATATAGATTAATATCACTTGAACTTTTGAAAGATGCAATTATGCCTCCTGCTTTAATTTTTGAAAAGACTGTAACGCCATTAATTTGTTTATTTGTAATATCGTAAGTTAATCTAGTTTGCGTGCTTATAAGTTTTATTATTGAAACGCAGTGCTCACTAACAATTAAAGGGTTAACATTTGATGTAATAACATCTTCATCTATTCCCCCGTTATCGCCTTTATAAACTAAATTACTACTTTCTAAATCAAAAAAACACGAATAATTAGCATTATGATCATTTGATCTTGCTAGCCTTATCTTTTCATAATAATGCTCAGGTGCAAATACATTGCTTTCTTTAGAATCAGTAAATGCTTGAAACGTCTCATTACTATCGTTAAATATCAAATTATATAATCTAATAATACTATTTGTATTATCACGAAGCATATTTGATACAATTTCGTTACTTTCAATTTCGCACAAATTATCTTCTTCATCATATGCTAAATTAATGGTAGAATCATTTGTATTATTATGGATTTCTTTTAATCTATTATATGCATCATATAGAAAACTAAATTTACTAATATCTGTACTAGTACCATGATCTCTATATTTTACTGTCGATAAATTATATTTGTTATCATAATCAAAAATGTATTTATCCCCATTATCACCATACTCTTTTGATTTAATTAAAGATAGATGGGGAAGAGATGATGAATCTTCATTTACATATTTAATATTTATTAAACTTTTATATATAATCTGATAGGTATCATCATATATTAATCTTACACTTGATAATCGATTATCATTATTATAAACGCTTTGTACCTCATTATCGCGTCTGTCAGTTAAAACATCAACTGCTAAATTAGATCCATAACTTATTAAATTTTGATCTTTAAGTACATCGTTGTCATCTTTGATGACTACGCTATTTAATAAATTCTTTTGATTATATGAATAAAAATATTGGCTACCATCTGGTAATACCTTTCTTTCCACTAAATAATGTTTTGTCCCATTACTTTCATATTCTATTTGATAATCTTCTACTTTTTCTCTAGAAATGAATTCCCCATTTGATTCATATTCATATTCTTTTCTTAGATATATTTTTCTATCTTTGAAAACAGATGCATCATACTCATGACTAGTTAATACTTCGTTTGTAACTTCGTTATAATTATTGTATTGGTAATTTGTTTTATTGCCAAATAGCCCTGCTTGTTCTTCTATTAAATCATCACTCACTAAGTTATTATCTCTAGTAGCAATATAGTTATAATCATAATGCGTTATATTATATTTTCCAAATGCACTAATTACTTTATTGTTTTCATTTATTAAATATTTAGTTTCGTTTTTACCAACTAATATATTCGTAATATTATTGTTATTATCATAAGTATATGCAAAACCTGCTATTTGTTTAGTTAAACATATTGAATCAAATGTGTATGTGGCTCCACTTCCTTTTATAAAGAATAATACTTTGATTTTGTCAAAACCAACTTCTGGATTAATCTCAAAAAAGAATAATTCTTTATAATCCGTGTTACTTGGCAACGCCTTAGAATAAGTTATCCACTCATTGTTACCTTTTAATAATGATATTTTAACTGTCGCGCTAGTTCCTTCTACTTCACATTTAGTTAAACATCTAAATACATAAGTATCTAAAGGCGTACCGCTAACATTAATTATTTGATATGTACTGCTTACAAAAGGTATGGAATTGTTTTGTATTTTTAATAGTTTTGAAGATGTTACATATTCATTATTGTAATAATAATTAGCATCAGCATTATTTATATATGATACATTAGCATTATCAGACTGCCAAGATGGTGTACTTCCTTGGCAAAAACCATCACTTATTAAATTATTAATTTCTGTTTGATGTAAATAATTATTTTTAAAAGCATTTGATTTAAAAATAATATTTTTGCGTGAATCAAATCTTTGCCCTGCTATATATTTATTTGTATCAATTATATGATTAATTAAATAATTATCATCAAAATAATAATGAGTATGCATATTATTATAACTAACAACTGTGTGATAATTATTTATTAAATTAATAGAGGTTACATCAAAAGTATTATCATTAGTGCCTCTACCTTCATATACTGTATATGTACCATTTGTTGGGTGTTCTACTAATATTCTTTCTTTTGTGATTGTATTGTACATTTGATAAACCGGATCGAATGATAATTGTATATTATTAACTAGATTATTTGTTCCATTATTAATAATATAATAATTAATATTGTTTATATAATTTGAAGAAAAAGTAATTATAACTTTGCGTACGTTTACATAATCTTTTCTAATTGTTGCTTCGAGTGCCCCATAAATCATTGGCATAAAATCTATTGCTTCACCATAATTATTATAAATAGATTCTATGTAGTCTTCATCATAACTGAAATGGATTTTATTAATTGTATTATTTCTATCTTCAATTAATATTAATTTGTATGAAGAATCAAATGTATATACACTATCAATATAGACAATCTTTTTTTGATTGTTCTCTATTACCATATATGAAGCAAGGTCAATATTTTCATATCTATTATTTTGATTGATGTAATCTTCTGTTGACATATCAGCGTTTGTAACTACATATTTATCATTTTGACTATCGTATGATAATTCTTTCATAATAGACAGTTTACAACCAGTTTTAAAATTACAATCAACTTCATTGCTTGAGGAAGTATATATTAAAGATAAATTTATTGGAGATAATTTATAAGGGGAATTATAAAGGGGAATTATAAAATGAAGATTATCAAAGTTTTTTGATAAATTAATATACGTGTTAGATCCATCGCTTATAGATGCATTGAAATATGTTCCATATGATTTGATACCTTGATTAGCCATAATCATTTACTCCTTTTTCTTTATAATAAAATTATACATTTATAATATTGCATATGTAAACATTATAAAAGAAAAACAATGACTATAGTTAGCCATTGTCTTTCTTTTTATTAATCATCAGCACCAAGTGCATCTAATCCTTTAGCATTTTCACCAGTATCTTTTTTATGTGGTGCCTTTACAAAGAAGAATACAGCACCAGCTATACCCATTAGGGTAGCTGAGTAAATTGGTAAAGCAACCCAACTAGTTTTGATGAAGATGAAACCGATTAGAATTGGTGTAATCGATTGAGCTAACATACTAGCTGTA
The DNA here is from genome assembly GCA_017962745.1 of Bacilli bacterium. Classification (GTDB taxonomy): domain Bacteria; phylum Bacillota_I; class Bacilli_A; order ML615J-28; family CAG-698; genus RGIG8164. The sequence goes on from JAGCUR010000013.1 coordinate 30,169, forward strand.
TAGTATAGTGAAGTAAATCTTCCAAGTTTATCTGATGTACAATAATCAGTTACAAGAGGGAATGAACAAATATGGATTAATGATGATCCAAATCCGATTGCTGGTAACAATACGAAGAATAACCAAGGAAGGCTAGCTGCGAATGTTCCATGAGTATTTGATTCAGGAATTAATGAATAGATGATGTAACATACACATACTAAGCAAATACCTGAGAATATTGTCCATTTACGACCAATCTTATCAGCTAAGAAACCAGCTGTTAAGAAACCGATGATTGAAGCAGCACCTGATACAACTGTCATGATAGCTCCACCGGCACTAGATGTATCTAGCCAGAACATTACATAGTTTGTTTGGAATGTTTCTACGGCATTTAGTGACATGAACCAGAACATTTCTGCAATTAGAATTAACACTAAGTTACGCATATTGTTCTTTGATAGTTTTTCAGTAGTTGTAACTTGTTCTGCAGATTCACCCATCGCATCACCAAGTTTGATTTCTTCATCAAGTTCTTCGTGTAATTTATTTTCTCTTACTTTAAATAATAAAAGAACTAAAGATCCTAGCAAGCAGACGCTGCAAACAATAAATGGGATTTCTAACATTAATAATGATCTATTAGAACCATCAATATATTTTGTAACTGGAATTACGATAGCTGCAACTGATCCAACTGCTCCACCAACATAACCAACGATATTGATAATACCATTAGCTCTACTTCTTAGTGGTTTTGGTGTTAAGTCTGGCATTAATGCAACAGCTGGTGAACGATAACTCATCATGAAGATGATGATTAAGCACATCATTGCAACCATTCCGACAATCATTCCTAGCATAGCTGCGCTTTCAGCTGCCATTGCTTTAACGAAGAATAGTGGAACAAATGGTAGAACCATTGCTGTAACAACTGATCCTACGATGATAAATGGCATTCTCTTACCAAGTTTAGTTTTAGTCTTATCTGATAAGTTACCAAATATAGGCATAATGAATAAAGCAGCGATATTATCAAGTGCCATGATAATACCTACTTTCCATTGAATTTGTAAGTAATCTTGTTCAGTAATAAAGTTATGTGCTAGCAAGTCTTTCATTGTAGCATAACCGGCAGCAGCACCAGCTGCTACTTGATCAGCATAATCATGTCTAGCAAACATAAATGATAACATTGGTGCACAATATGAATTATATAATTGCCATACAAGTAAAATACCAAAGAAGGCAAGTCCAATCCACATCGTACGTTTTAAATAATCTTTATTAAACGATATCTTTTTTGTTTCTGTTATTTCCATAAACTCCTCCATAACATAACCATTATACCAATTCACACATAAAAAGACAAATCATTTAAGGGCAAATAACAAAAAAGGCAAGCTCCAGTTTGCCTTTTCTTATTATATATTATTCTTTAGTATAATCATCAAAGTAACCTTGGATGTAAATAACTGGTGTACCTTTATCTCCTGATCCACTTGTTAAGTCGCATAAGCTACCAAGTAAATCAGTTAAGTTACGAGGTGTAGTACCAAGCGAGTTATGAGCATCTTTAGTCTTTGATTTATTTGACTTAATATATTCAGTCATTGCGATTCTTGCTTCTTCACCTTTTAGGTTAGCAAATGTAGTATCAGCTAATAACTTGAATTTTAATTCATTAGGTTGACCAATTAAGCCTGATGTGAAGAATGGAGAAACAACTGGATCAGCTAATTCCCAAATCTTACCAAATGGATCTTTAAATGCTCCATCACCATAAATGAATACTTCTACAGTCTTACCATACTTTTCAAACATCTTCTTTTGAATAGCATCAACTGTACCTTGTGAATCTCTTGGGAATAATTTAATCTTACCATTTGATGCATAGTTAGAACCAAGAACACCATAGTTTTGATTATATCCACTACCATCAACTGATGAAGTAAGAAAATCATCTAAGCCTAAAACTACTTTAGCGCCAGCTTCTTTTAAGATACGTTTAGTTCTAGCACGTGTATGGATGTCTCCACAAATGACTTTATCTGTGTATTTTAGAATGGCTGTTGCTTGATTAGCAAAAATAATCTTAATGTTAGGAGCAGCTTCGCTATATAATCTAACATAATCTGTTTTTGTGAATGGATGAAGTAAATCTTTACCAAATAAATCTCTAAATTCTTTTTCAGTAAATACTCTATCATATGGGTTTACATGATTATTATCTAAATCATCAAATGAAATGATTGGGTTACCTACTTCATCAGATGGATAACTTAGTTGAACGATTAATTCATCTACTCCACTAGCAATTGCCTTTAACATTTCTAAGAAACGATTTCTACTTAAAATCGGAAATACTAAACCGACTGTTCCACTTCCCATTTTATTTCTTACATCTTTTGAGAATTGTTCGATTGTAGCATAGTTACCTTGTGCTCTAGCTACAACTGATTCAGTAATACCAATAACATCACGGTCGCATACTTTAATACCACTTTCATCAATTGCTTTCATCAATGTATCACTAACAACTGATACAATGTCATCGCCCTCTTTAATAACGGGCATTCTTACACCTCTAACAACAGTTCCAAAATAACGCATTTATTTATCCCCTTTTTCATTAAATTCTTTCTACAGTTCTAGTCGCTACAATATCAACACCAAGTCCAAGGACGTTTTTAATTACCGCGTCACCACATTTAATCGGTGCTTTAACACTTACTTTATTAATTTCAGTCATCACATCAAAGATTTTACCTTTAGGAATTGGCGAGGCTGTTGCTACCGGTAAGCGAATTATTTCTCCATCAGTAATTTTGACTGTGGAAGAAATCATTCTAGTTGGGTTAGTAACTTCGGCTATGCCGTAAGCTTTACCTCTAGCGCAAGAATTACCAGTTACATTTAAGTTTTCATCTACTTCTAAATGGCATCCTCTAGGACAACTAATACATATAAGTTTTCTTACTTCGCTCATTATTCTTCCACCTCCAATGTAACATTATCTAGGTTAGTTAAGATACTAGAATCAATCTTAACATTTTCCATTTCTGATGGAATCATATAAAGTTTCTTAACTCTCTTAATTTCTTTATCGCCTTGTTTTACAACTAAATAACAATTCTTAAGTGGCTTTCTAACTCTAAATGAAATACTAGCCCCATTAGAATTAATCGATTGTGGTAAAACATAACCGATTAGATTTCCATTAACTACTTTAATCTTTGGTAAATCTTCTAATTCACCTTTAATATATTTAGCACAGTTTTCACCAGCTTTAGTACCTTCAATACTTACGAAGTCTACAAGGTCATGAACATGTAACCCATTTCCGCACGCAAATACACCTGGAATCGATGTCTGTAAATTAGAATCAACTACGGCCCCTTTAGTAAGCGGGTCAATTTTAACTCCAGCTTCTGTAAGTAGATTAATTGAAGGAATTAAACCAACTGATAAAAGTAATGTATCGCATTCAATTTCGCGATCTGTCCCTGGTACAAATTGCAATTTATCATCAACTTCGCAAAGAATGATTTTTTCTAACCTATCTTTACCAATAATATCTTTTACAGTGTGATGTAAGTAAAGTGGAATATCATAATCATTTAGACACTGCACGATATTTCTGTTTAAGCCATTTGAATATGGCATGATTTCCGCTACACCGATAACATTAGCGCCTTCTAGCTTCATACGTCTAGCCATGATTAAACCAATATCACCACTACCTAAAATGAATACATTATTACCAATCTTTAATCCATCTACATTTAAATACTTTTGGGCAACTCCGGCACACATTACACCACTTGGTCTATCGCCTGGAGTATTGATAGCGCCTCTTGTTCTTTCAATACAACCTGCAGCCATGATAATTGATTTAGTAGCCACTCTTAAATAACCATCGGAAGCATTTGAATAAGTAACAAATAACTGGCCATTATCATTTTCAATCTTTAGAACCATTGATTGAAGTTTATAATTAATACCTCTATCTTTTACTTGTTTAATAAACCTCTCCGCATAAGCTGGTCCTGTTAGTTCTTCTTTAAATGTTTGAAGACCAAATCCAGAATGAATGCACTGAAGTAATATTCCTCCTAGAAAATCACCTTTTTCTAGAATCAAGATATCTTTAATACCATTATCATAAGCCGATATAGCGGCAGCTAAACCTGCTGACCCACCACCGACAATAATTACATCATATGATTTTTTCATTATTTGCCCTCCTTAGTAGGTCCAAGCACGATATATGAATTAGCATTAGCATACATGATATCTTCTGGATTCTTATTAAGTTCTTTAGCTAAAATATCTAAAACAATTGCTTGGCAGAATCCGCCTTGGCATCTACCCATTCCTGGGCGGCATCTTCTCTTAACGCCTTTAATAGTTGTAGCTCCGCAATTTCTTCTAATGCAATCTAAGATTTCACCTTCTGATACTGCTTCGCATCTACAAACGATACGACCAAATTTAGGATCCTTTTTGATCAATGCATCGCGTTCTTCGATGCTCATCTCTTCCATTCTAATTACTTTTCTCCTAGATGGCTTAAACTGAGGATTAACTTCTTTATCTTTGATAAATTCACTAACCATCTTAGCAATAGCAGGTGATGCAGTCAGTCCTGGTGATTCAATACCTGCCGCATTAATAAAGCCATCTGCTTCATTAATAATAAAGTCATGAGTATCACCAACTGCTCTTAAACCAGCAAATTCAGTAATTTGTTCACGATATGGAATATTATCAACTAGTCTAGTCGCATTAGTTCTAACATTATCTAAGACATCTTTATTAGTTCTTACACTATCAAATTCTTCAATAAATTCACTAGATGGTCCTACTAAATAATTATCATGAGTAGTAGGAGATACTAGTACACCTTTACCTTTATCGCTAGGGACATTAAATAAAGTATGTTTTACATATCCATTTTGGAAATGATCTAAAACATAATATTCACCACGTCTAGGTCTAACGCTAAATGTATGTGGATTTACTAAATCATTGATCTTAGATGAATATACACCAGCGGCATTAACTACATACTTTGCAAAGTATTCGCCTTTGTTAGTTGTAATAATGAAGCCATTATCTTTTTTAATGCTAACTACTTCTTCAGCTAAATGTAAGCTAACACCATTATCCATAGCATTTTCCATTGCCGCTACAACTAATTCAAATGGATTGACAATACCAGCTGTTGGGCAAAGTAAGCCACCTTTAGCACTTGCAGTAATATTAGGTTCAATTTCTTTTAATTCTTTTTCATCTAATACTTTATAAGGTACACCGTTTGCTTCACTTCTTTTCGCAAGTTCAGCAAGCGTTACTAATTCTTCTTCGCTATTAGCAACAGTAATTGAGCCAATTCTTCTAAACTGAACATCAAGTTCCTTACACATTGCTTCATACATCTTATTTCCTTCCACGTTAAGCTTTGCTTTAAGCGTACCTGGAACTGGATCATATCCAGAATGCACAATTGCACTATTAGCGCCACTGGCACCACAGCCAACATCGATTTCTTTTTCTAGTACTAAGATATTTAATTTATATTTAGATAATTCTCGAGCACATAGTGCACCAATTACACCAGCACCGATTATGATACAATCATATCTATTCATTTTCCACCTCGCTACAAAATTTTGTTAAGTCATCATAACTTACTTTCGTAACATCATATAGGTCTTTTTTATAAGTAGTAATAATGCTTAGGTAATCATCAAAACAAAGAGCTACTTGTTTAGATGAATTTAAAATATCATTAATTGATTCTTTAGTTAGATTAGAGCCAATCCCTTCACCCGTCATCTTAAAGAAGCTTTCTTTACGAACAAAACAGTCAATTAAATATTCGCTACCTTTATGTTCATTATAAAATTCATATTCTTCTTTAGTTAGGATTCTTGTGGCGATCTTATCATCGATGTTTCTTTTCTTTTCTAGATCAATACCAACTGGGTTATTTGATACTGCTACCATTACAGCCCCAACCGTATGGGTAATTGAAAAATAAACATCGCTTGCATGAGGCTTACCCGCCTCATCATATGCATATTGCTTAGGAACATCAAAACCATATTCATAAAATGCATATTGAAGTAAAACTTCAGCCGCAATGCGCTCTATTTTCACTTCTTCATTAGTGATTAGTTTAAGTTTTTCTTTCCTAACATCAGAAAATACTTTTTCAAACTTATCATCAATTTTAAAATCATTTAATTTTAAATAATAAATATTTACCATCTATATCACCACAATAAATCATTATACTATTTTTTTTAAATTACTCCATAATTTTCTAGTGCTTTTTTAACACCATGATTATCATTAGTATCAGTTACAAACTTTGCGACCTTTTTTACTTCTTCTACGCTATTACCCATCGCAATACCGTAGGCAGCATCTCTAACTAATTCGTAATCATTCATCGAATCACCAAAGGCCATTATCGCATCTTCTTCAATACCATATAGCTTAGCTACTTCATATAAGCCTTTATATTTATTTGATTCTTTTTTGATTACTTCAATAAAGCATGGCATTGATACCATCACATTAAAATAAGGTTCAATCTTTTCTTTAATTAGCGGGAATAGTTTTGCAATAATATCTGGGTCAGCATCAATCATAAATTTACAAGCATCATTGATACCACTATCTAAGAAGTCACCAATAAATAATTTATTCTTATTTAATCTTACTTCTAAATCTAGATATTCATTGTTAGCTGTTGCATATACATTACCATTATGGTGAACGCATAATGCTAAGTTACTAACATCGATTGTCTTTTCCAGATCTTTGATCGCTTTTTTTACTATATCCATAATAAAGAATAGTTCATCTTTATTTAAACTATTCTCGTAAACTATTTCTTCAGTTTTTATATCGTAAATTACCGTGCCGTTATATGCACAAAAGTAACCATCGCTAATACCTAAATCGTTATAGTATTCTTTAGTTCTTTTAGAAAATGGTCTACCAGAACAAAGTACTACTTTAACCCCATTAGCAATTGCTTTTTTAACCGCTTCTAAATCTAAGATATTTTTATTAGAATCTAAAAGCGTATCATCTAAATCAAAACCAATTAATTTAATCATTTTCTATTTCTTCAATCTTTAATTCTAAATCGGTAGTGCGAACAAATTCTTGATTTAATTTCTTTGATGTAGCTGATAAACTTTGAAGGCTAGCAAAGCTTGAAGCAATACCCCATTGTAATTGTTCATCAAATACACAATCTAGTTTAGCAGCAAACCCGGCAAGTAGAGCGTCTCCTGCTCCGTTTGTATTAACAGGAGTAATTACTTTGTGAGTTACCTTATATAAGCCACTTGGATCTTGATATAAAAGCCCTTGGTCGCCTAAGCTTACGATAACGCTTTTAACACCAGCGCTTCTTAAAGCTTTGCAAATCTTAAGCGGATCTTTTTCGCCAGTTAAAGCTTCACCTTCAAGTGGTGTAACTTTAAGCATATATATTTGATCTAAGAATGGCTTTAGTTTAATCGCTTTTGCTGAAGATATCGCATCTACAATCTTACGATTATCTTGGTCAAATAAAAATTCGAGAACGGATTCGTTAAAGTTTGTATCGATGATGAAGATATCATCTGGTCTAAATGGAATATTGTGAACATCGCTTTTTGTTAATAGTTCGTAACTTTCCATTGAAGCAAGCCCAAAATATAAATCATTATTATCATCGATTACATTTAGATAACTTGATTGTGGTTTATTTGTTATTTTACAAAATTGTAATCTAATTCCAAGACTTGCTAAGCTATTAAACATCGCTTGACTAATCTCATCTGAACTAAATACGCTGACAAAGAATACTTCGCAGCCAAGCCTAGCCAAGTTTTCCGCGATGTTTCTGCCAACGCCACCATAACTAAAAGAAATTTTACCAATGTTTGAATCGTGCAAAACTAGTCCAGAAGGTACAGTAACATTGATATCTACATTAGCTCCACCAAATACAAAATAACGCATGGTCCCCTCCTAATCGATATTAATTAACTCGTATGCTCTTTCACCAAAACCAAGTCTTGATGCAGCATCTAAAATATATTCACCATTTTGACGATTTACACGCGCCATGAAATGGTCTTTTCCTTTATCATTTGATTTCTTTACTAAATCAATACATGCTTGATCAATCGCAATTGGATCAGTTGATGCTAGGATACCAATATCTGCCATGCATGGATCTTCTGCTACTTCGCAACAATCACAGTCAACCGATAAATTGCACATAATATTAATATATACTACTTTATCTTTAAATAAATTATGTACTGCACTTGCCGCATCAGCCATTGATTCTAAGAAAGCATTTTGCGGAGGTAAATCATTCCACAAGTTATATTGGTCGCAAGTTCTACCAGCTGAATGAATATAAGCTTTACCAGCACTTGATGCACAACCAATTGAAAGTTGCTTTAAAGCCCCACCAAAGCCACCCATTGGGTGCCCTTTAAAGTGTGAGCATACTAATAAGCTATCATAGTTAAGTAAGTTTTTACCAACATAGTCTTTTTTAATAGTAATCCCATTTGGGATATCTAACTCTACATCAGGTCCTACTTCATCCATTAAATCTACTTTATAATATTTAGTCCATTCATGCTCAGCTAATAACTTTAAATGTTTATCTGATTCATTTCTAGCTCCACCGTATGCCGTATTACACTCAACAACGGTTCCGCCAACTAGTTTAACTAGTTTTTCCATAAATTCAGGATGTAAATAGTTTTGGTTACCATGTTCTCCTGAATGTACTTTAAATGCTACTTTGCCTTCTAGTCTTTTTCCAACTTGATTAAATATTTTAACTAAACTGTCCGGTGTAATTTCTTTTGTAAAGTAAACTTTTGCTTTCATCTTATAACTCCTATATATTAATTTTACATTATCTAAAAATAATTGTTAATAAAAACATTTATTATAAGAAATAAAAATGTTTTCTTAAAAAACCAAAAAAGCCTTGGTTAGTATACCAAGGCAATAGATTTTAATTTTTCTCTTCTAAATCTTTCGATAATTGTCTTTGTTCCTTAACAAAATTTTCTACTTCTTTATTGGAAGTAAAGTTTTGATCTTTCTTTTCTTCAAGTTTAGAAATAGTAACTTGAGGGAATGGAACATTAATTCCGTTTTCATCAAACATCATCTTAAGTTCTCTATTTAGCGCTCTTTTAACAATATATAAATCTTCTTCTTTACATTTAGCCATGAATAATAGGTTTACTGAAGATGCAGCAAGCTCATCAACTCCTTTATAGAATGGTCCTTCGATAATTTCTGGAACATTTGCTCTAATTCTATCTAAGTTATCCATAATAACTTTTTCAACTTCTGGAATTGGTTTACCATATTCAATACCAATGTAAGCAACAGCGATTGATAATTGTTTAGTTTGGTTAACAATTGAAGCGATATGTGAATTGTTAACAATCTTTACATTTCCACCCCAGTCGATAATCTTTGTAGTTCTAATACCAATTTCTTGAACTTCACCACGCCAGTTATCTACAACTACGATATCGCCAACTTCAAAATCACCTTCAAATACAATAAATACACCCGCAATAATATCGGCGATTAAGCTTTGAGCACCTAAACCTATAACTAATCCTAAAATTCCAGCACTAGCAAGTAGAGTTCTACCATCTACACCAAAAGCAGATAATATTAGAAGAATCGCTACAATCGCGATGGCATATTTAATAAAACTAGCAAGTAGCTTAACGATAGTTAAGCTTCTTTTGTTGTTAGCAAACAACTTTGTTAAGACAAATTTAAATACAATATAAATAATATATCCAAAAGTTATTATTTCAATTGATCTAATAACTGCAGGAATCTTACGATATAGTGTATCAATTGCTTCATGCCCAACCGGGTTATTATTAAATATTGAATTTTCTGAGAATAGTTGTGTAGAAAATATAAAACTTAAAACACATACTATAATACCTATAATTAGTAATACTAATCCTGTAACATTAATTTTCTTTTTCATATTATCCTCCTAATTCTAATGTGAAATTACTCCAATTTTGTGGTTCTAAATTTGTGCCATCATTTTCAAACAAGATGAAACAGCATTCTCCATCTTCCAATTCTTCTAAAGACACAAACAATCTTGTTCCTTCAAACATTTCGTTAGCATCTATAAACACTGGATATTCGTTACCATTTTTATTTAACAATAAATAACTCCAGCTATATTCATTTTCTCCAACGTTCAATGAGATATATGGTTCTGGATATTGATCTTTATCATACAAATGTTCAACACTAACTGGAACATAAGTGGCTGATTGATATGTGATAATACCACTAGACACCATGGCTGTCCCATTGGCATATACTATATAACTATAATTGCTTCGATATTCTCCGCCATTATCATATAAAATAGAATACTTTTGGCCAGTTGCACTTTCATGCATTTCTAAATCAAATGATTTATTATATCCCTTATCACTAGTTAGATTAATGCTTAAAGCTTCGCTTTCATCATATTCACCTATGTCCACAATAGCTAATATGTTGTGTATAAAAGATATAATTTGTACATTACTTATACTAGATGACGCTACATTATAAACAATATTCTTTTCATCATAGTAAACACTATAATTATCAATTAATAATTCATACCTATAATATTCATATTCGCTAATTTGATAATTTAATTCATAATAATACATATCATCAAATTGTGGGTTAGTGATTGTTTCTTCTAAGAAAACATTATCATCTTTATAAACAACTAATTTAACTATCTCATTTTCACTAAATTCACTAAAAGCTAAATTAACATATACATCCTTATTTTCATTATTAACGTCTAATTCATATAATACTGTATCCCAAATATAGCCTAATACTATTTCTTCTTGGTAAATAACATTATTATTAGCATAAATGACTGCATCATATTTACCATCAGTTAAATTGTTTACTTCACCATCGCATCTATAATATTCTTCTTCTTGAATTATATTATCTAATTCAATGCTATTAACTAGATTACCATCTAAATATAAATTTAAGCTAATTATTTCATTATCTACATAATTATCAAAATCAATATAGTAATAGAAAGTTAAATCACCATATTCATATCCAAAACAACTAGCAGTTGTATAAGTTGGCATTTGTACATCTACTTTATTAATCATTTCTAAATTATTATTAATATATAGACATACATTATATTCTCCATCACTATTTACGCTAAATGAATTATCATAAATATAACTATATTCATTTTGCATAACTTGATCAATTGGAATCGTTTCTATAATCTCTCCTTCTTTTTCAAGTTGTAAAAGAACATAATCATCACTATTAAACTTGCTAAATTCTACGCTTACACAAATTAGTTCATCAACATAATTAGCATCCATTTTACTTACTATGGTTTGTGAATTCCTCGATTCAATTACATAATCATTTTCATAAAGTGTATTAAAACCGCTTACTACACTTATATTATAAGATACGTTTTCTTTTAGCCCTTCCACATCCGCAAAATACATGTATTGTTTTTCTTCTTCAGGGCCTTCCTCAAATGCTTCAATTTTATAAACTCGATCAGTAAATTCATTTTTAATTACCAATTCTAAGTTATCTTCTTCATAATATTCTGAAAATATTATGCTTATAAATAACATATTTTCGTAGTCTTCAATAAAGACATCATTAATTTTACTCTTTGGGCCAAAGATAAAACTAGTACCCATAACTACTGCCATTGTAATAACAAGGGCTGAAGATAATATTTTAGTAAATATACTTGATAACTTTCTTGCTTTCAGACTTGATTTATTATCATTAAATTCTTTAAAGGAAGTGAATTCTTGGAATTCTCTATTGGAATAATTAGCACTATTATATTCATTATAATCATGATATTCGTTGGTAATAGCTTTTAGGCTATTAGAGCTTTCGATCTTATTTTTTTCATTATCCAAGCTAATCACTTCCTTTCTTATATAATCTAAGTTCATTATAACATACAAATAACTAACTTAGTATCAATAAAAAAAGAATTGATGAAACATCAATTCTTATAATATGGTGCCCGAGACAAGATTTGAACTTGCGACCTACGCATTACGGGTGCGTTGCTCTACCAGCTGAGCTACTTGGGCACCGATATCAATCTAGATTCTCATACATGTAATTATTCCATGGATGATTCTTATAAAAGTTAACATGAAGTCTATGCATTTCTTCAATCAATATGCTCCACTTCATCATGCAGTGACTATCTGGGAATATATCCACATATTCATTATCTACATATATATTAAAACTTTGCGCATCTTGAATTGAAATTACTGTGTATAATTGTTTCCAGTTTAAATCAAAATCATGTTCTTTAGTATCTTCACCTCTAAAATGTAAGCCATCATGATCTAAGCTTAATAATCCATTTGCTACTATTTCACTAGTAGCTTTGTGTTTTAAGTAATGATCATTAGGAAGTTTACCCAGTTTAACATGATCACTATAAACATAATTTGGATCTTTACGAATATCTTTGATGATTTGAATTCTCTCGCCATTCACCCATTCCGATATCGTATTAGGAATTACGCAACTATCATCATATGGATGGAAATCATAATAATCATCTAGTTCAGCCCCGTTTCCGCAAGCTTCACAAGTAAACTTGTTACCCTCGCCTTTCATCTTAAACTCAGCACCGCACTTAGGACATCTATAAAGTAAATCTTCTAAATGGTAGCACATACGGCCATTACCTTCATATTTATAATGCTTTTCTTTATTCCATGCATATTCATCATGCCTAAAAGCATTATTAATTATTTCATCAATTTCTTCGCTTGATTTAGCTTCTAAGTCAGCTGGTGATAAAAGTAGCGAACTTGTAGCATAAGTATTACCGCTTCTAATATCTAAGCATGCTTTAGTGTTAAGTAAGTGTTGACCTCTTAAACGTACAAAGTAAACTGGTAATTTATAATGTTTAAGCATATGGCCAGTTCCGGGAACGATTGGTTTATTCATACCGTCATTAGTGGCTAAGCCTTCAGGTGCAAAAGCAATGCAAGCACCAAGGTTGATCATCTTACGCATGATACGTGTTGATAAGATATCGTTAACATAAGGCTTTTTAGGTAAAACATTATTATGCTTAAAAGCAAAATGTAAATGTGATCTAAAGAATTCCCCATAAGAACATAAAATGTTAACTCTTCTAGGGTATGCTATCTCCATTACATACATATGATCTAGTCTTGATAAATGATTGAAGATTACAAAGCAAGGGCCCTTGCAATCGTTAATATCATCAATCTTTTCGTAGTGAGGATGATACTTCCTACCTACAATTCTCATAACATTACGGTAAATAAAGTACCATAACCTTTTAGTTATATGATAATTACGATTAGTAATTTCTTTTCTTATATCTTTTTTCATTTAGACTTCCCTTTTTCTTTTGATCTCTTGTCATTTATTATTTGCATTTCTTTTTCAGTAATTAATGTACAGTTATTTTCTTTAGCCCAGTTAACACAGCCCGTTAATACTAGTTTTAAGAATGGGCGAGGGACTTTAACTAACATCTTTAGCGCATCATCAGAAAACTTAACTACATCATCAATACGATCGGCTGCATATCTTACACTAGTTAAATCCACTTCACGGTTAGGAATAGGTTGCGCATTTGGCTTTTTATAATCCGAACACCAGAAGTTTTTCGAATCTCTATAGCCCCAGTTTGTGGCAAGAGGCATAAAGTTCGATTTAGTTACACCATTGATGATCGCATCATAATACTTTTCCTTCATCAAAATCTTATCGACTTTTAAAATGAAGTGGGCACCAAACTTTGATGTAATACCATTAAAGTTATGATATGGACCGCTATATTCTTCTTGAACAGTAGTATCTTCACAATCTTCTAATTCTTTCCACCAACTACATTCAAAAACTTGTAGAGCTTCACTTATAACTTTTGGATATTTTTCATCTTTATTAGCTTCAGCTAATAAGCCATCTTCTAGGTGGAAACAAAAATCTTTCATCTTCTCTTCTGGTGTATCACCAGGAAAGCCTAAATCAACGTGTTTAGCAAATATCTTTTTTGAATATGGTAAAAAGTTAATCGTGCATTTACCATGTCTAATAATACCCTTAGCGGTATTCGATGTGTTTCTACATTCTAACACCATTGCATAGTGATCTTTACCGGCAATGTAATAAGGAAAACATAATGAGTAAGCTCCAAAACTAGTCTTTTCCCCTTTTTCATCAAGCGTCCCAATTAAGCATAGTGGCATTGGGAAGAATGATGAAGTTTGATAAAAGTTATCAACTATTCTTAAATTTTTAAAACTGCTCATATTTACCCTTTCTTTTATATTATAAGAATATAAATTCTAAAATCATGGCGATAACGCCAATCAAACAAAATGCACTCGCAAAAGCGATATATTTAGTCTTTTTAGAAGCGATTGCATTAATAAGCGTTGGAATAGCACTTGCTAGTAATACTACTAAAAAGATTGAGCATACAATCATACCAATTCCTTGGTTGATTAAAAAGATAATTATACCTAGTGTTACTAAGGCTGCTAAAACGAATGATACGTTTAGGCCAGTCTCAACTCTACTATAAACTTTACCAAATAGTTTTAAGATGAAATAAGCAGCTAGTGGCACTAATAGCGTACCAACACCGATAATTAAAACATAAATTAATTGTCCAAAACTACCTAAACTATTAACCAAAGATACTCTAACGTTTTCTAAGAAATCCGCATTGCATGATCTAAAGTTATTGAAGTTAGTATCAATTACATTAGCAAGTACACCAGCAATTACTGCATAAATTGCAAAAGCGATTAAGATTGCTTTAATATCTTTCTTTGTGTCAAATTCACATACGCCGCCGCACACAAAGAAAAAGAATGGTAACAAGGCAATATTATGAAAGATTACTGAGTGGAACTGGAAGAATCTATAAATATCTTCACCACTAAAGAATACTTTAATCATGCGAATATCATTATCTGGATAAATCAGTAATGGATATACTGACATAAACAAGAATAAACAAGTCGATATAACCCCTGCTAATACTCTAAACGTATTTTTATATTTACCTTTATAAAATACAGCTAAAGGTAAGAAATATAAAAACAGTGAACAAAAATGAAGTGGAATATGATACAAATCATATCCACGAATAATACTTAGTAATTGTTTAAAAAACTCTAATACTAATAAAACAATTGTTACGATCGTGATCGGTAACATTTTTTTATTATCATCTTTATTCTTAATTAATTTATATAAGAAAAAAGAAAATAAGATAATAACAATGAATACGGGAATGAGCGTATAAGCCCTAAACCTTGACCAAAACATTTTTTTTCTCCTTTATCAATACATTTTATTATTTATTGTAATGTTTTCCAGTAACGTCTTGTTAAGAACATTATGCCATCTTCTTCTACGTTTACTTTATCGGCTAAAGTAAAACCATTCTTTTCCATAACTTTAGCTGATGCATAATTATCATCATTACAAGTTATTAAAACGCGCTCTAGTTTCAACTCTTTAGCCTTCTTTAAAGCTAATGATAACATTAGTGTTCCGTATCCTTTATTCCATTCAGAGAATCTTACACCATATCCAATATGACCACCACGCAATATGAGGGCATCATTTAATTTATGGCGGATAGATATCTCCCCAATGAAATATTTAGTATCTTCTTCTACAAGCCAGTACTTGTCTTCCCCAACACGGTTAGATGGAAGATTACGCTCGAGGCGATAATTTTCAAACTTCTCAAAAATATCGCAAGCTGCGGGATCGCTAAACCTATAAGTACTCACTTTATTTTTAGTGTATTCTTCTCTAGCCTCAATGTAAGATGCTAAATAGTCTTTACAAGGTATAACTAACTTTACCATCGTTACTCCTTAAATAATAATTTGTTTATTTTTATGGCAGGCACTATAGGATTCGAACCTATGAATGACTGGGTCAGAGCCAGTTGCCTTACCGCTTGGCTAAGTGCCTAAATTAAACTTATATGCTAAGCATATAAGTTTTATAATTTCATAATTTTATAAATATCTTCAATTGATTGAAGTTCACTTCTAATAGTGACCTCTCCATCATTAATTACTAAATCTTTTTCTTCCGGAAGTAAGCAGTGGTGAACACCACCTTTTCCATTCATACTATTTTGATACGATCCAGTTCCCATTAGACCAATATATAATTCATCAATCTTTGGTAAATTAATATAACCTTTATCTTTTTCAAAATATACATCATCACAGTCGCATGTAATTCCGGCTAAGTATCCTTTGACCATTTCTTGATCAAGACCATTGATTGGTCTTACCTCAATTGGTTCACCTAAAGCATACATTTCAGGCATGGCTATAAGCAAGCTACCATCGACGATATGCCATGGATATTTATCAGTATATTTAATACCAACTACTTTATAAATATTAACTGTTGCATCCTTTTGTGAATACTTACCATTTTCACTCATTAAGTTAGGATAAGGTAAGCCTTCTTTATTGCATAACTTCATAATTAAGTTAAGGACATAATTTGCCCACTTATCGTAATCAAAACCTTCATCAACGGGAAGTGGTGTTCCTCCACCCATATTAAAGTTAGTTACTGACTTATAAAGCTTAGCGGCTTTTATGTAATATTTATTAAATACTTTTTCAAAATTAGCTTCAAATTTATCTTCCTCGTAATCAAAACCTCTTTGGTGGAAATGGATGGTAGATAAAGTAAGGTTAGTATTTTTAATATCATTTAAAATATAATCAATTTCACTATCCATCAAGCCAAAGCGATCATTTTTGATTTCTTCTTCCTTTTCCGAATACATCGCTTCAATATGAATACGCATACCAACTTCAATTGCTAGGCCACTTTTCTTTAAAGCAACATACTCAGAAACTGAATCAATGATATCGATAATCTTAATTCCTTCATTATGAATTTTAATAATCTCCCCGATATAATCATCTAATTTATATCCATTACAAACGATATATTTATATTTGTATTCCGGATAACGATTAAATAATTCATGAGTGAATAGTAAATCATAATAACTTGAAGTCTCTAATCCATCCGCATGTTTAAATGCTTCAATTACTTCTAAAGCCCCATAGTTAGCTTTATTAGCATTTAAGTAAATAAATTTAGCTGGATAATTATTCTTTTTAATCGCTTTATCAAAACTAGCTTTTAAGCTGACGATATGATCTTTAATAACATCTAAAAATGTTATTTTTAAAGGAGTACCATATTTTCTTGCTAAAGCGGTTAAAGAATAACCATTATAAAATAATTCGTTATTTTTAATTTCTTTTAATCTTTTCATAAGCTAAAGTCTAATAGTTGTTCCACTTAATCCTTGTAATGCTTCGCTAGCTTTTTCAATAGAAGTAATAATCGCTATGCGGCTCTTACCACCCTTGGCAAAGTCGATACTAGCTTCGACTTTTGGTTTCATACTTCCAGCCTTAAAATGACCTTCAAGATTATATTTTTCCATCTCATCTACAGTTGCTTTTACTAATTTTTGTTCATTTGGCATTCCAAAATTAATTAGCGCATTATCTACAGCAGTAAGTATTAGTAAGCAGTCAGCATCAATTTGATCAGCTAATTTACTTGATGCAAAATCTTTATCGATTACCGCATCAATACCACTTAACTTTCCATCACTAGATATGACTGGGATTCCCCCGCCGCCACATGCAATTACGATAAACCCAGCATTAACTAAGGAAGCGATTTGTTCGCTTTCAATAATCTTAACAGGTTTTGGGCTAGCGATAACGCGTCTATAGCCTCTTCCTGCATCTTCTTTTACCGGATAACCCAGTTTGAGCGCTTCTTCTTTAGAATAAAAAGAACCAATTGGTTTAGTTGGGTCTAAGAAAGCCGGATCATCTTTAGCTACTTCTACTTGGGTAATTAAAGTAACTACTTTCTTATTAATATTATTAAGAGCTAACTCGTTACTAATCGCATTTTGTAAGTGATAGCCAATATAACCTTGGCTCATCGCTCCACATTCACTAAATGGCATATCTTCAACTTTTGGATTTACCTTTTTACCTTCGCTAAAAGCGAGGTTAATTAAGCCCACTTGCGGACCATTGCCGTGTGAAATAATAACATCATGCCCTTGTTTAATAATCTCTACAATCTTTTTAGCAGTTAGGGTAGCATTCCCTTTTTGTTCAGCTACGCTACTGCCTAATGCATTGCCACCTAAAGCAATAACTATTTTCATTATCGCACCATCGTAGCATAGATTACGGCTTTAATTGTATGTAATCTATTTTCTGCTTCATCAAAGACTTTTGACTGGTTTCCTTCAAAAACATCTTCAGTAACTTCTAGGCCATCTAGACCAAACTTTTCATATACTTCCATTCCAATTTTAGTTTCTAAGTTATGGAATGATGGTAAGCAGTGTAAGAAAATAGCATCATTTTTAGCTTTAGCCATCAGGCCGCTATTTACTTGATATGGAAGCAGCATCTTAATTCTTTCTTCCCATACGCTATCAGCTTCACCCATTGATACCCATACATCAGTTACTACTACATCAGCATCTTTAATTGCTTCATCGATATCTTCAGTTAGGTGAACACTTGCTCCAGTTGAGTTAGCTACATCTTCACATTTATTAAATAATTCTTCCGTAGGCCATAAAGCCTTTGGCGCACATGCCACAAAATTCATACCCATCTTAGCAGCACCAATCATTAGTGAATTACCCATATTATATCTAGCATCACCAAAATATGCCATCTTGATACCTTTTAAGCGCCCCTTATGTTCTTTAATAGTAAGTAAGTCAGCTAAAATTTGCGTTGGGTGATATGTTTCAGTTAACCCATTCCAAGTAGGTACTCCACTATACTTAGCAAGGCATTCGACTGTTTCTTGTTTAAAACCACGATATTCAATACCATCAAACATTCTACCTAGTACTCTAGCTGTATCTTTAATTGATTCTTTTTTACCCATTTGACTACCAGTTGGTCCAAGGTAAGTCGCATGCATTCCGAGGTCGTATGCGGCAACTTCAAAAGCGCATCTTGTACGCGTTGAATCTTTTTCAAATAATAAGACAATGTTTTTACCTTCTAATACATTAGTCTTAATTCCTTTTTTCTTAGCATCTTTCAATTCTGCTGCTAAATTTAATAAATAATCAATCTCTTCAGGTGTGAAATCTAAAAGTGTTAATAAATTTCTTTTATATAAATTCATTTTCTTACTCTCTTTCTAATGGCATACACATACATCTAGGGCCACCGCGGCCACGTGACAACTCACTTGATGGAATTGTATGTACAGTTATTCCATAATTTTTCAATGTTTTATTCGTTATATCATTTCTTTCATATGCTATTACTTCACCAGGAGCAATTGCGATCGTATTCGATCCATCACTCCACTGTTCTCTAGCAGCAGACACGCTATCTTCCCCTCCACAAGGAATAAGCGTCACTTTTTTACCAATATAAGCTTCTAAAATATCTTCTAACGTATCATTTAATTCTTTAACTTTTAATTTACCGACCTTTTCTTCATCTTTAGTAACTTCATAAACCTTTAGAGTCTCATAACATTCTTTATGAATCGTAAATTTATCATAGTCTACTTGGGTAAAGACTGTATCAAGGTGCATAAAAGTTCGCATCTTTGGAATTGTGAAAGCTAAAACTCGTTTTAGCGAAGTCTTTTGTTCATAAAACATATTTTTAGCTAATTTTTCAATCGCTCCACTATGAGTTCTTTCACTTACACCAACGATTAGGGTTTCTTTATTTAATACTAAGATATCTCCACCTTCAATATTTAACTCATTATCGCGGTTATAGAATAATTTAGTACCTTTATAATCCTTATGATATAAGAAAATATACTTAGCATAAATCGTTTCACGGCTACGGGTAGCTGAATACATCTTGTTTAAGCAAATTCCATCATAAATGGAAGCAAATGGATCTCTAGTAAAATATAAATTAGGCATTGGATTACAAACAAATGGATAATCAACTACATAATCGGTTAATGTAATCTTTTTATCTGATTCCATTTCACTCTTTTTAATACCAGCCATCGTTTTTAACACTAATTCTTTAGGATCAGTAATTCCCATTAGGTAATCAGTAACGATTTCTTTTAAAGTTTCACTATGAATACTAGCTTCACTAACAAATTCCTTAACAAATTTCTCTTTAATTTCACTATCTTTTAATACATCAGCTACTAAATCTTCTAAATAAACTACTTTTACACCGGCATTTCTGAATGCATTAGCAAATGCATCGTGTTCAGCGCGGGCAAGTGGTAGCCATGGGATATCATCAAACAATAATTCTTCTAAATAGCGAGGAATTAAATTGTTTAATTCTTCTCCTGGATAGTGAAGAAGCACGGTTTTTAGCTTCCCAATCTCTGAATATACATTAATCATGGTCTTCCTCCATACAAAGTGCGCTAATAATCTTATTAATTATCCTACTCATTTCGCTAATTTCCATCTTCGGAATGCGTTTATCTTCATCTTGACCTAAAAAACTTGGTAAATGGATAAATAAACTATCAATTTCTAACTCTTTTAGCGTGCAATAATAGACGTAATTACATAGATATGAGCCACAATTTTTAGAAATTGTGATCTTTTCTTCGCCAACTTTATTTATTATACTTTCTAAATTCAATTTAGTATACAAATAATGGCTAGAATTTTCATAAATTTCCTCATTTGGGTAGTATTCATCCATATCTTTAGCCTTCGGATTGTTTAAATTCGTGGCTCTAGATTCTAAACTGATGGCCTCTCTACCACGGGCCTGACCAAGCATTAAAATTAAATCGTATTTATTAGCAAATGCTTTATCCTTTATCGTTTGAAAATCTTTTAAGTACTTAACTTCAAGCCTTATTTTATCCACATTTTCGAAGTCGATAACTTTCGCAACTTCTTCGCTAGAATTTGTACTAATTTCCCCAAAAGGAGCAAAATAAGTTAGCAATATTTTTTTCATCACTTTTTGCCTCATTTTTTTAGCTATTTTCTATATCATTTTATACTTATTTTTCAAAAATATCAATAACGCAAAATTTTAGGTATAATCGCGTTTATCCCGAATCTTAAAACTTATTTGAATAATTTACTAAATTACAAAATAAGGGCAATTTTAGCCAAAAAAAGACCTAAATTTTTGGCATTTTAAACGCATGGGTAAATTTTAAATATATACTTTGGCAAATTTTGCCTTTTTTTTAAAATTATAAAAAAAATGCTATTTTTTATATTCATTTTTTTGCCTTAATTTTGCGCTATTTTTTTTCCTTTTTTTGGCATCATTTTTTAATCACTTTTGGCAAGACCCAATTCATGCAGTTTCTAGCAACTTGGACTAGCGATTTTAGCCAAATTTACTCACTTCTACCAATTTAGAACTTGATACCAGTAAGGCTTTTGAAAAATTAGTCCAAAATTAAGAGGCAAAACATCATATTTTTGCCTCTAATTTTAGTTATTTTATTTCTTTTTTAGTACCATTAAATAATACTTATCGTTATCAACCCAATTTTGTAACTCGAAGTAGTCTAAAAAGGCCTTAGATTCATCTGATGGAGCCTCTAATACCCTACTTATATGGTTTGAAACGCTCATATGATGCTTAAATAAAGCTTCCCTCGACATCCCGTGCGCAATTACTAGCTTACCATTTTCTTTAAGTAAGCTATTTACCTTCTTTGACAAAGCGTCTCTATCTAAAAAATGGGGGTATGCGTTATAAAATATTATAAAATCGTACTTGTGATCATCATTATATTCATAAAAGTCATAGCATTCAAACTCTAAAACGATAGAATTCGGATGAAGTTCTCTTGCGCCTTTAATCATATTCTCGCTTATGTCGATTGCTTTAACAGGGACTTGGGTAATTTCGTAAATAAACGGTGTAATTATCCCTTTTCCGCAGCCAACATCTAATACTTTATCGCCCTTTTTGATTCCGGCTTCTTTTAGTATGCGTTTAATTAGTGATATATCGTCTTTGTTATGCCAATTAAGAGCTGCTTTTTCAAAAAACTCTTTAATTTCGTTCATTAATTAAGCACTTCTTTGTTTAACTTTCCGTATCCACCATAGCTCATTGGATAACTATTAATCTTAGATGCTAGTTTTACACCTAAAAATGCTTCTGTAATTTCATCAAGTTTTTCATTAATATCAATATCGCTAAATAATTCTGGATAAATTACTTTAGCATTAAACCAAGTATTGCATAAAGCAATTTCTAGGTTAGTATAATATGCATTATATGCCATTTGAAGATATACTTCACCATCTTCCCATGCTTTGCATGCATCAAACATTGTATTATCAGCCTGATATAAGCCTTTAATATTCTTAATAGCAGCTGCATCAAGGATCATTACATCCATTTGTGGAGCTAAACTTAAGAATTTTTCAGCTTCAATTCCTTGAATACCATCTTTTGCTAAATCAGTAACAATATTATTAATCTTTGCAATATTGAATGGTTCGTAATTTTGGGCAGTCATTAAATGATTTGTAGTACCCCAGTTACCTAAACCTGCAATATATACTTTCTTTTGCTCGCTTGCAGTAATATCTTTAACACGACGTTCGATTTCTTCTCTAGATGAAGCAATATAATCATTTAAAGTTTTAGCTTTTTGTTCTTTATTAAAGATTTTACCAAGTAAAGTGATTGTCTTCTTTACATTTTCATCAAATACACCTTTGTTACCGTATTTAATTACGACTACTGGAACACTAACTAACTCTTGTAAGCTGTTAGCTTTATCGATATCTTCGTATTCAGAAATAATAATATCAGGGTTACATGCTAAAATCTTTTCCGTTTCCGCAAATTGTGATTGTGGGCCACCGACGCCACAACTAGGTAATTTTTTAAATGCTTCTTCATTAGCAATAAAATATGGTCTAGCTACACCATCAAACATCTTAGGACGTTCGCTTAAACTTGAATTATCAATATCTTCAACCCCAGCTAGTAAGCTTACATCGCCAATATAGCAATACATTCTAAGTGCGCCTGCCCCAATGCAGATTACTCTTTGGTAAGATCCAGGTGTAATATTTAGTTTACGACCTAACATATCTTCTACTTCTACTGGGCCAGTTGGCTCATTTTTATCTTTACATCCGCTTAAGCTTAAACTTAAGCACAATCCTAACACTAATACTAATAAAATTCTTAGACGTTTAATCATATTTCCTCCTTAACACTAACTAGTAAATTATCGTCTACTTGTCTAATTTTAATATCTTTTCCATATACTTTAGATATATTTTCTTCATTTAATTCATCCCTACCGCCAAATGAGATAATCTCGCCTTCTTTTAAAAGTAAGAATTTATCACCTAGGCGATATGCCATATTCAAATCATGGACCGCGATAATACAACTTATACCATCTTGCTTGATTTTTTTGATCTGTTTTTCTAGTAAATCGATATTTAAAATATCCAAGTTACTGCTCGGTTCATCAAATACAATAATCTTTGGCTCTTGGGCAAGGCTACGTGCAATGGCAACGAGTTGCGCTTCACCGCCTGAAGTAGCTGATGCTTCTTTATCTTTTAAGCTAGCAAGCCCTAAATCTTCAATTATTTTATTCACTACTTCTAAATCGTGCGCCCCCGGGGCAAAAGAATAATAAGATAAGCGCGCTGATAATATAGTATCAGTAACACTTAATGGTGGCAAGGTTACATTTTGCGGAACATAACTTATAAGTTTAGCTTTTTCTTTAATGCTTAAATCTTTTAAGTTAGCATCGTCAATTAATACTTCACCGCTAGATAACTTAACTAGCCCTAATATTGCTTTTAGAATAGTTGACTTACCAGCTCCGTTTTTGCCAAGAAGCACAAGTGTTTCGCCTTGATCTAAGCTAAAACTACAATTTTTAATAACATCTACATTTTTCTTGTATCCACAAGTTATATTTTTAACTTCAAGCATGGCTATCTCCTTTCTTTGAAAAGATAATAAATAAAAAGAATGGAGCACCAATAATTGATGTAATGATGCCAACTGGAATTGCACTGCCTTTACCAATCGTTCTTGCTAGCATGTCAGCTACAACAAGTAAAATTGATCCACAAAGTAGGCTTGCTGGAATTAAGATTTTATGGTTGTGACCAAATATCTTTTTAGCGATATGCGGACAAACTAGCCCCACAAAACCAATAATTCCTAAATGTGATACGATGCTTGCACAAATTAAGGATGCTAAAAGGAGTGAAATTAATCTTAACCTTTGCACCTTAACCCCTTGCGTCTTCGCTACATCATCACCTGATAGCACTGAATTATATCTATTTGCCATTAAGAAAAAGAATATACAAGACACAACTAAAACAATAGTTATTGTTAAATCGATTTTTAAGTTAGCTCTAGATAAATCGCCAAACGACCATATTATTGCCGCAGACAAAGATACATCCGATGAATAATACTGTAACAAGCTCGTTAGTGCTGTCCAAATAGAACCAATGGCTACGCCTATTAAAATAATAGTCTCTTTAGCCATATTTTTTAGTCTACCTAGTCCTAGTATTAATAAAACTGATGCAAAAGCAAAAACGAATGCTAGGATTGATGTAGGGATAAGTGGGGCATTAGCTAAATAATTATTTAAATTATTACCCGTAATTAAAAAGCCCCCGCTTAAAACAATGATTGCCACATTTGCCCCGAATGTTGCTGCGTTACTAACACCAAGCGTAGATGGGGATGCCATCTGGTTACCTAAACATGTTTGCATGATTAGGCCAGCTACTGCTAATCCTGCTCCGCAGATTAAGCTAGCAATTGCACGCGGCAATCTAATCTTTTGCATTATTACTATATAGTTGTTTGGGCCTTTACCAAATAAGCCGCCTATCGCATCCTTAAATGACATATTGGAAGAACCCACAAATAAAGATAGGCCAAACAGCAATATAGTTACAATTATTAAAATAATGATAATATAGTTTTTCTTTTTCATATTATCATTATACTTTAAGGTAGTAAGTGTTTCAATCGTAATGTACTAAAAAAGAAGTGATTGCTCACTTCTTTTTATTTTCATATATAATTTCTGGAAGTTCATCTGCTTTATATGGATAAATACGATTAACTTCGCTTTTTTCATGTTCATCATACCAAACTTGGGCATAGAATGGGACGTGTGATGCAATATAGTCTAGTTGCCAGCTATTCGCATCAAAACACTCTGTGCACCAGTGCCCAGCAAATAAGACCGCATATGGAGTCGCATAGAATTCGTGGCCTTGGAAGCATCGCCAACGAAGTGGTTTATAAATATCGCCTTTTTCCATTTTAGTCGATAGACATTTACCACCTCTAAAAGCAGCTGCTTTGATGCAATCGTTTAAATCAATTTCACTTGGCTTTTTGTATTCATCAAAACCAAGGCTAGTTAAAACGATATTAGAGCCACTCTTCTCTTCAATATATCCTTCTTCTTCACACCATAACTTATAATACTGCCAGTCTTCACCAATCTCTTTATACTTATCAATTGATCCAAAGAAGCAATCAATTCTTCCTTCAATATTATGATCAATCCAGTAACGTGGTGCATTTGGATCTTTAAATAATCTTTGGATTACTAATTTAGAAATCCAACTCTTTGGAATAATACGACCAACTTTAAAGTACCAATGGCTTTTAGTGTATTTTTTCCAAAAGTATGAATAACTCTTATTTAAATAATCAGTATAACTATTTAGCACTAATGAATCCGCAAACCAAACTCCATGGAAGTTACGCGTGATATTATAATTTGGTTTGAAATAATCTTTAGCGCTTCTACCCATAATCATAAAACCATCATTAATGGCTTCAAACCCGGTTTTTCTACCATCAACACCAGAACCTACATTATAAACTTTATTCCAAAATTCTTTAGCTAACATTTTTGATGCATCTTTTAGAATAATATTCTTAAATAAAATGGCAGTATCATAATCAGTTACCCATTCAAGTGGTCCATTGAATGGTGTATGGAAGATTAGGCCATCATTCATATTTTTAAGAATCAAATCTTTATATAGAACTGCTGATTCTCTTAAAGATACATAATATTTTAAATTAGAATCTAGAACAGCACGTTCAGCTAATATCTTAGAATAACTATAAGTATCATATATTGATGGAATTAAAGGATCACCGACTCTTGCCCATGGATGTTTTTTATTTCTGCTGCCATATACTGCTATACTTGATACGTGAATTAGATGAATATTATCACCATCAAAATCACTTAAAATCGCATCAATGATATTTTTAGTCCCATCTACATTAGTTTTAATGGTTCTTTCTGGATAGTGGTCTGTAGCAGGTGGGATAACTCCAGCTGCATGAATAATATATTCACAGCCATGAACAAACTGGCTACAATCATTTTTATTTGTAATATCACCATACATTATCGTGATATTATTTTTATATTTTTTCTTTAATGCCCTAGCAAAGCGTATATTTTTCTTACTTGGGCGAATAATGATTTTTAAAGCAATATTATCAACGCCAAGCAAAATAGGTATACTAGCTTTGCCTAGTGTACCGGTTGCTCCTGTTAACCCCACATTGATTTTAATCATAATACCCTCCAAGCGATTATTTGATAACAAAACTAACCAAGAAATTGGTTAGTTTTTTAATTAATTATTTTAAGCCAGCTGTAATGATTGCCATTTGATATACTTCATAAGCATTGCATCCACGACTTAAGTCGTTGATTGGAGCATTTAAGCCTTGAAGAATTGGACCGAAGGCATCATAGCCGCCAAGTCTTTGGGCAATTTTATAACCGATATTACCAGCATTGATATCTGGGAAAATAAATGTGTTAGCTTGTCCAGCAACTTTTGAATCTTTGGCTTTAGTCTTTGCTACAACTGGTGATACAGCTGCATCGAATTGAAGTTCGCCATCAACTGGAAAATCTAAATCCATTTCTTTTAATTTATTAGCAGCGCTTCTTACTTTATCAACACTTTCACCTTTGCCAGAGCCTAGTGTAGAATAAGATAGCATAGCAAGTTTTGGATCGATTCCGAATGCTTTAGCAGTTCTAGCAGTTTCTACAGCAATTTCAACTAACTCATCATCTGATGGGAATAAGTTAATTGCGCAATCACCCATAGCAAGTTTAGTTTCTTTACCATTTTCTTCTTTGAATAAAATAAATGAACTAGATACGATTTTACTACCAGGTTTAGTCTTAATTATTTGTAGAGCTGGTCTAACTGTATCAGCAGTAGAATATGTTGCGCCACCTAGTAAGCCATCTGCTAAGCCCATTTTAACTAACATAGTACCAAAGTAATTTGATTTCTTTAATAAAGCTGCGCATTCATCCCAAGTTTGTTTACCTTTTCTAATTTCAGCCATTAAATCAACCATTTTATTCATATCAGCATAGCTTAGTGGATCGATGATTTCAATACCATCAATATTAAATCCGCATTCTTTAGCTTTAGCTTTTACTTCTTCTACATTACCAAGTAGTAATGGCTCTAGTAAGCCTTCTTGTTTTAAGCGTGAAGCTGCTTCTAAAATTCGAGGATCATTACCTTCAGTAAACACTAATTTTCTTTTGTTTTGTTTTAAAACTTCAACTAATTTTTCTAACATTTTATTCCTCCAAATACATCTTCATTATACTATCTTTAATCATCATTTTAAAGCAAATAGATATTTTGTTTTTTAAGCTCTTCTACTTCTTGCTTATCCCATACCGATACTTGTACTTCACCGATATGCGCTTTGCATAACATGTACATACATAATCTACTTTGACCAATACCACCACCAATAGAAAGTGGTACTTTATCTTCCATTATCCATCTACAATATTCATTGTTAACTTTATTTAATTCATTCTTTTGTGTTAACTGTTTAATTAGACTAGACTTATCTACTCTAATACCCATGCTTGATAGTTCAAATGCTATTTCGTATAAATCATACCAAAGTAAGATATCACCATTTAAGTTCCAATCATCATAGTCAGCTGCTCTGCCATCATGGCTTGCCCCATCTTCAAGAGGCCAACCAATTTGGTATAAGAATACTGCTTTATATAATGAACATATTTTATTTTCTCTTTCTTTTCTAGTTAGAGTTGGATATAACTTTTCAAGCTCAGCGGTAGAAATAAAATAAATATCATCCGGTAAGTCACAATTTTTAATTTTAAATTTGCTACTTACTTTTTCGTTTACTTCTTTAATACAGCTATAAATGTCTTTAACTGTTTCTTTTAAGTAATCAAGAGTTCGATCGGCTTCACTTATTACTTTTTCCCAGTCCCACTGGTCCACATATACTGAATGCATAAAATCAACTTTTTCATCACGACGAATAGCATTCATATCCGTGTATAATCCTTCGTGCATCGAGAAATTGTATTTAGCTAGGCCGTAGCGCTTCCACTTAGCAAGCGACTGAACAATTTCAACTTCTTTATTTAGGCTTGCTACATCAAACTTAACAGGGCGCTCATACCCATTTAAGTTATCGTTTAAGCCTGTTTCGGGATACACAAATAAAGGAGCTGTAACACGTCTTAAATTTAGTTTTTCGCTTAAGCAACCAATAAATTCATCTTTGATGAACTTAATCGCTCTTTGCGTATCAAAAATGTTTAAACTCGATTTGTATTTTTTAATTTCCATAATGTTTCCTTTATACCATTAGGATTATACACCAAAATTGTAATTTTTGCCACACATAAATTAAAAAAGGACGTGTAAGTCCTTTATAAATTCTTATTAGCTTTAGCGATATATTCGTTTGCTAATTTATTAAAATTGCCTCTATTGCTAGTTACATAATCAACCATATAAATTGGCATGGCATCTAAGTACTTCATAAATAGGTCTTTATCTTTAACCATCTTTTTATTAAAAGATGCTGCCATATCTAGTAAACTCCAAGAAAACATACTTCTAAGTAATTTTAAGTTCGTGAAGAAACCGGTCTTTTGCGCTTGGTTTACTCTTAAGATGTTAGCGTAATCGTGAGTTTCAATAAACTTATATTCGTTTTCGATTGAACTTCTCATCTTATTAGTACTATTATCGTTATGCCAATATGATCTAATAGAAGCGTATTCCCTTGCTTCATTTGTATCAGCATCCCCATCACGCTTATAAATTAGTGAATTACCTTCGCATTTAGCAAGCATTATAATACCAGCATCAGTTCCAATTACTTTTTGATAAGTTAAATCAGCTAAGTTATCAAAATTAGTATCATAATGAATGTAATCCACAAACGATTTATTCTGATCATTTTTATATGTATTCATATAATCGATGAATGCTTGATACTCACTACTTGCCAAATCATAGTTTTCACCTGCAGAAGAGTGGAAATGTTGAAGATCAAAGATGATGAATTCACCATCATGACTACCCAAAAAATCTACAATCTCTTTCACATATTCGATGATTTCGCGGCCAATATAACCATGCGTTGCATAATACTTATCGTCGATTTTAGTAGCCCTAACATCAAAATATCTTACCCCTGCTTCAAGCATTTTAGAAGCGCTAGCATTTTGCGTTCTAGTTAGTCTTACAACTAAGCCTTTAGCAAGCAAGTTAACGGCTTTATTAGTGACAATGCCCCCTTCAATTGTGTTAGGTTTGCTATTAAACTTAATACCATCAGTAAAAGCATCGTGAGCTCCAAGCATTTTGATATCCACGACTTTAGCGTTAACATTTGTAATGTTATCCCGCATTATGTGGTCATAACCGGTATTTGCCTTTTTTGATACAAAAGAAAAAGGCATGAATAACGTTAAGAATAATAATAGAATAATCAATATTATTGTTTTGGTTTTTTTATGTTTTTTCATTTTCCCCACCTTCACATTAATTATACACAAAACATAAAAAAAAGTATTAGCAAAATTGCTAATACTTTATCTATTTATCTTATTT
The DNA here is from genome assembly GCA_017962745.1 of Bacilli bacterium. GTDB lineage: Bacteria > Bacillota_I > Bacilli_A > ML615J-28 > CAG-698 > RGIG8164. The sequence continues at coordinate 60,296 of JAGCUR010000013.1, forward strand.
CTTTAAAAGTTTTGATACGCCGAAACAGCATAATCCACAAGCAGCAACTAAGCCACTAATTGCGCATAAAACCGCACCAGCTCCTAACTTAATATATTCAGATGTGTTGCTACCATTAACAATGCTTTCAGTTAAGAAGAATAGGATCATAGCAACAAGAGCAAATAAAGCTGTTCCTAGTGCAATAAAGTGAGCAAATGGAACTTTGTCAAGTTTGCCTAATAATGCAGCAGCACATAAACATGCTGATACTAAGAATACTAAAATCATGAATACGAAGGCAATAACCATTCCAGCGCCTTCATCTAAAAGATTGTAAACATTAGTTGTTGTATCAAACAATGTTTCTTTTAGGCCAGGTAATGCCATCCAAACAAAAACTAGTAAACTGAAAAATGCGGCAACGCCTAATAAAATTAAATCTAAATACTTTTTCATTTTCTCCTCCTGTTTAATTTTTACACTTATAGTTTAACACATTAATCCTAATAGTAAAGACTATTATTATTTAAAATTACCAAATTCAGCGATAGCTTCATCTACTGTCATTGTACCATTTGTAACTTGGGCACCAGCTCTACGAACTTGTACGTCTGGTGTATCAGCTAAACCTAAAGTGTACATGTAAATGATACTATCTTCTTTAATTTCATCGAATGAAGAATATACTTCATCAAGTGCCATGTTTTTACAAGGTGTCACCATACGTTTATTTTGGGCCATAGCATTTAATTCACTTGTAGAAACAAGGAAACGCATAAATTCGTTAGCGATATCTAAGTTCTTGCTATCCTTATTAACTGAGAAGCCAATTGAAATAGTATTCAAGAAATATCCACCACTTTGTGTAGATGGTACTGGATGGAAACTATATTTAAATGGATTAGCAATAAATGCTTCTGATTGTGTTTCACGTTTCTTTGTACCCGATACTGTATTAACTGATGAGAACATCATTGGAATATCACCTTCAAAGAATCTCATGATAACTGCATTATAATCATTAGCTAATTCATTGCAACTTTCTAAATTAACAATATTCTTACTCATGAAGTCGCTAATTAAGTTTAATGTAGAACGCATATATTCACCAGCGCCTTCTTTCATTTGGTTAAGATCTTGAATAGTTTGGGCATTATTTGCAATACTTCCGCAGAAATATGGGAAGAATAATGAGTATAACATTGATGTAGTTTCATTGTTATAACCCATAACTGGATTAGCATAACCTTTTTCTTTTAGTTGTAAGCTAACATTTACTAATTCTTCATATGTTTTAGGAATTGATAAACCTTCTTTTTTGAAGATATCTTCATTAACCATCATTCCATAAGTAGTTGTATAGATTGGAACAAGTGAAGTTTTACCATATCTATCTTTAGCAAGTAAGCCATCTCTAATGCAAGATAAGTTAATCTTTAGTGAAGCATCAGATAAATCTTCTGCTTTTTCAAATACAGCATTATAACTATCTGAATTTAACCATGCTGATTGTGTGAAATAAATATCTGGAGCTGTATCGCTAAGTAGCGTAGTAGCAATAATTTTATTGTAATTATCAAGCTTTTCATATTTTAACTTTACATTTGGATAATATTCTTTGAAGCGGTTGAATTCTTCTTCTAATGCTTCAAAGTTATCATAATGTCCAGCAATAGTTAGTTCACCTGTTATTTCTTTATCAAGCGATGGAGTGAACTTTTCTTCTTTTTCTTTTTCCTTACAACCAATTAGTAAAGCAATCATTAAAAATACTAACAATATGCTAAATGCTTTTTTCATTTTTTGTTCTCCTTTATTTTCCTTATTTCTTTAATAACAAACTTAATATCAATAGGTTTAGCAATATGACCATTCATTCCCGCATTTATACATTCTGCCACATTTTCAGAGAATGCGTCAGCTGTCATAGCAATGATTGGAATATTAGCTTTTTCTTTATCTTCTAATTTTCGAATTGCCCTAGTAGCATCTAAGCCATTCATCTCTGGCATCTGAATATCCATAAAGATTAAATCATATTCACCAGGTTTAGCTTCCATTAATTTTTCTAGACAAACTTTACCATTATTAGCTCTAACTGATCCTACTTTATGCATTTCAAGAAGCGTATGAATGATTTCCCAGTTGATGTCATTATCTTCCGCAATCAAAGCAACCATTCCTTCAATATCTGAATAATCATCTTCAACTTCAACTTGGGCTACTTTCATATCTAATAATTCGCTAATCTTAGCATAAAGAGTTGATTTGAATAGCGGTTTACTGATGAACCCATTGATACTAGAATCTTTGATTGCTTCTTCCGCATCATTCCAATCATAAGCAGATGTTAAAAGGATTGGCGTTTTATCGCCGATAATTTCCCGAATCTTGCGCGCTGTCTCAATTCCATCCATCGCTTTCATCTTCCAGTCAACGATAATAACATCATACATCTTAGAATCTTTATGACTGCTAACTAGCTCTACCCCTTTAGCACCGCTATTTGCTTTTTCAGCCGTAGCGCCAAGAGATGCAAGAGTATCAGCTGCGGTAGCAAGAAGATCTTCATCATCATCTATTAGCAATACATCAATTGGTTTAAGCATCATCTCATCATTTTGCTTATCCGCAATCTTTAAGTCAATCGTTACAGTAAATGTAGTCCCTTTACCTAATTCACTTTGGCATTCAATAGTTCCACCCATCAAGTCTACCATTTTCTTAGTTATCGCTAAACCTAAGCCCGTTCCTTGAATCTTATTAACGCGTGAATCTGTTTGACGGGAGAATGGTTGATACATTACGGCCATGAATTCTTCGCTCATGCCCATACCAGTATCAGAAACTATATATGTTTGCCTAATGAAACCTTCTTTATCGCTATCTTCTTGTTTTAAAGCGATACTTACTGTCCCACCAGGTTGGGTATATTTAATAGCGTTAGAAAGTATATTAATAAATACTTGGTTTAATCTAATTTGGTCAGCGTATAAATATTCCGTATTAACATTATCAACTCTAACGTTAAAGTTAATATCCTTTTCTTTAATCATCGGTTGCGAAATATTAACTAATGTTTCTACCATCTCTACAACCGAGAAATTAAGTGGGTTAAGTGATAATTTGCCACTTTCAACTTTTGATAAGTCTAATACGTCATTTATCAGTGTCAGTAAGTGATTACTAGCAAGCGAAATCTTGCGCAAGTTCTCGCTAACAATTTTCTTGTCATCAATCTTCTTTTCTGAAATCGCAGTTAGGCCAATAATTGCATTCATCGGTGTACGAATATCATGCGACATTGTAGATAAGAAATCAGTCTTAGCTTTATTTGCTGACTCTGCTGCGATTGCCATTTGGTGCAAGCGCTTATTGACAAGGCGCATATAAATACCATTGGCAAGTAATAATAAGAGTAATGCAACGCTTACAACTCCAATTAACAACCAGTTTCCAGTACTAGTTGATAATTTACTATTTTGAATATAGTTAAGCATAACCCATCCATTTGCGGTAGCGATTGGTGTATGGGCAATAACGCAAGTATCGCCTCTTGAATCTTTCATAAAGAGATTACCAGTAGTTATAGTTACTTCTTCTTTAAGAGTTTGTAGTTCAGTATTACTAATTGCGTTATATGATTTATAGAATTCAAAGAAATTATTACTCTTAAACGAGCTACCTCTGATGATGTAATCACCATTAGCGTTAATGATTGATAGTTCCGCATCTTTAAATTCTTGTTGAGGGAAAGTCCATTTGTCTTCTAATTCAGATACTAATACGATTCTTAGAAGGAGGGCATCTCTTGGACTTCCACCATCATCAACTGTAATCTTATTGATAAATGCTAGAGATTGCTTTCCATTCATTGGATTAGTATATGCTCTAGATACATTAATTGCTTTACCAACATCAGCGATCCATTCTCTATTACCAAATATATCTACATTGCTATAAGATACATCATAGCTATAAGGATTCATAATATTTGGTCTAGTAGATAGGCCACTTAATGTATCTGCATAAATCAGGTGAGCAGCAGTATTTGTTAAGACATGTGAAGACTTAACAAATTCAGTTGCTTCATCTAATGTCATATTATTTTTATTGATATAACTTGCCCATACGTCACAAATACCTTGTTCACCTTGAAGATAGTTTTCCGTAATGCTTTCTAGCGCAATAGTCAAATTTTCAAAGCTAGCAATTCTATTGTCATAAATCTTCTTTTGTTCAGAACGCGAGTATAAAACAACGAATGTCAAAATACCAAATATGATTAAAACATTAATGATGGCGAGCAATTTATTTCTCATTATGTATCGTTCCTCGTTACGTTATATTATTTATAGACTATATACAAATTCAATGTATCATAATTTTTTTATCTTTTCAATAAATTATTAAGTTAGCTTACTTTACTCAATACATTTTGCTTTTGAAATAAAAAAAATACGCATCCTGCGTATCCAATAAAATATATATACTCATCTACTTAATTTAATCTTTAAATTAAATAGGATGTTACAAAATGGTGACGAATACGGGATTCGAACCCGTGTATGTATGCGTGAAAGGCATATGAGTTAAACCGCTTCTCCAATTCGCCACAATGGCGCCTCAACTAGGACTCGAACCTAGGACCCCCTGATTAACAGTCAGGTGCTCTAACCAACTGAGCTACTGAGGCGTTAGAAATAAAGTTGGCAACTACCTACTTTTGCAGGGTAAAGACCCAACTATCATCGGCGTAAAAGTGCTTAACTTCTGTGTTCGGGATGGGAACAGGTGTATCCACTTTGCTATCGTCACCACACTCTCTTTCAAAAT
>JAGCUR010000014.1 GCA_017962745.1 Bacilli bacterium
AAAGAGAGAGAACAGTAATTGGAAAGTATATAAAGAGTATCTTTTTTGAGGGAGAGTTGGACGAAAACTCAGTATGTGCATTTTTTGCACATACTGCCAATGATGGGAAATCATATAACGTAAAATACTATAACTTAGATGTTATTATATCTGTTGGTTATAGAGTAAAATCAAAACGAGGAATTGTATTTAGAAAATGGGCAACAAATGTTTTAAAAGAATATTTATTAAAAGGTTATGTCATTAATGAAAATAGAGTAGTAGTATCTAATGAAAACTATATACAACTAAGAAATGAAGTAATAAGTATAAATGATAGATTATTAAAGATAGAAGATAGATTATTAAAGAGTTTATAAAAAGGAGAAAAGATGAATAATAAAGAAAAAAGTTATGAATTAATTAAATTTGAAGACGGGGACTTTAGTTTAGATGTAAAAGTGTCTCCAAAAGAAGATACTGTATGGCTAACTCAAGATCAAATTGCTACCCTATTTGGAAAAGCAAGAAACACTATATCTGAACATATTAATAGTATTTTTTCTTCAAAAGAATTAGATAGCAATACTTCTGTCGGTTTTTCCGACATAAGTGGAAGTCATAGACCAGCTAAATTATATAACTTGGATGTCGTTTTAGCGGTAGGCTACAGGGTCAATTCTAAAAGAGGTATTGTCTTTAGAAGATGGGCAAATTCGATTCTTAAACAATACTTACTTAATGGTTATGTCATTAATGAAAATAGAGTAGTAGTATCTAATGAAAACTATATCGAGTTAAGAAATGAGGTAGTAAGCATAAATGATAGATTATTAAAAATAGAAGATAAAGTATTTGATAAACAATATGGATTAGATAAACTATTTTTTAATGGCCAATTTTATGATTCATATACATTGATTCAAAATATCTTTGAAAAAGCTAAAGAAGAAATAATAATTATTGATAATTATATAGATAGATCTATTTTAGATAGATTAATATTTAAGAAAAGAGAAGTTAAAGTAATTATATATACCAATATAAATACATCTAAAATAAATGATATAGATATTAATACATTTAATAAACAATATAATAATTTAAAAATAATTAATACATTAAAAGTACATGATAGATATATAATTATAGATAAAATAAAATTATATCATTTAGGCGCATCAATTAAAGATTTGGGAAAGAAGATATTTTCAATAAGTGAATCAGATAAAAGTTTAATACACGTTCTACTAAATCATATTTAAAACATTAAAATAAACTAAAAAAATTGTTTTTTTTAGTTGCATACTAAAAATTATGATATAATGTAATTGTAGCAAGGAGGTATAGATATGAAAGTTATCGTTCGTGGAAAGAACAAGTATACACCTACTGAAGCTGTTAATGATTATGCTGTTAAAAAGCTACAAAGGCTAAATCATTACTTCAAAAATGCCGACAATCTAGAGGCAAATGTATTGTGTAAAGTTTATGATGATTCACAAGTTGTGGAGGTAACTATCCCAACAAAGAACATCTTACTTCGTGCAGAAGTAAAAGCAGGCGACTTATTCTCAGCTATCGATTTAGTTTATGATAAGTTAGAAGCTCAAATTAGAAAGCACAAAGATAAGATTTATTCTAGTATGAAACGTCGTGAAGGAGTTGCTCAATACTACGCAGCAGAAGCTGATTTTGATCCTGAACAATTAAACGCAGAAGTAATGGAAAACAACTTAGTTAGAGCTAAGACAGTTGACCTATTACCAATGACACCTGATGATGCTATTACACAAATGGAAATGTTAGGACATGACTTCTACATCTTCATCAATAGTGAAACAGGTAAAACAAGTATTGTTTATGTTAGAGAAGATCAAAATTACGGTATTATTGAAACTAAATAATCTAAACTAAAGGTGCTTTTAGCACCTTTTTTTATGCTTAAGCAATTGAATTATTAAAAATATAAGCGTATAATCTATTAGGTTAATGGAGGTATATTATGCAAGTATTTTTTATAGTATTAACAGAATATGATGTAATGCCTAGAATATTAAGAAAATTAAGTGAATATAATTTCAAAGGAACTGTAATGCATTCCGAAAGTATTAAGCATGCTTTGATTTATAACGATATAGAACCAGAACCAGTTCTATTCGGTAGCATTAGTAAGCTTGTAAATTATGAACATGCGGAAAAGCCAACTATCTTTGTAGTAGTTAAAGATGACAAAGAAGTAGAACAATTAAGACAAATCGTTAATGATGCAACAGGTGGCATAAAGGGTAAAGGCTTTATGTTCTCTGTACCAGCATTATTCATAGAAGGGTTGGAATAGAAAATGACAGCCATTTTGGCTGTTGCGATTGCGATGATGTTTGGTCTAGCTTCCACAAGACTTGTGAAGCTAATTCATCTTCCAAACGTAACAGGTTATTTAGTAGCGGGCTTATTAATAGGTCCAATCTTTCATATAGTTAATGATGATAACCTAGCATCACTTGATATCATATCAACTGTTGCTTTAGGTTTCATTGCCTTCTCAATTGGAAGTGAATTTAAACTAGCTAATATTAAACAATTAGGTGGTAAGATTGTAATTATCACAGTTGCGCAATCACTTACAGCTGCCTTACTTGTAGGTCTAGCTTTATGGGCATTTAGAGCACCTCTACCAATTGTCTTTGTGCTTGCGGCAGTTGCTACAGCTACAGCCCCAGCAGCAACTCTAATGGTGGTAAGGCAATACAAAGCCCATGGTCCAGTAACTAATACATTACTTCCAGTTGTAGCATTCGATGATGCGATTGGTTTGATTGTATTCTCAGTATGTTTTGCTTTAGCGCAAACATTCGCTAGCGGTGTTGAGATTACAGCATATACAATCGTTGTATTACCACTTTGTGAAATTGCATTTTCAATTGGTATTGGTGGAGTGTTAGGTGCAATCCTTGCTCTAATGATGAAGTTTTTCCATTCACGTGCAAATAGATTATGTTTAATGGTATGCACAACTATTCTTGGTGTTGCCATTTGTGAAATCATTACCAATAATACCCAATTTAGTATGTCATCACTTTTAACTTGTATGATGATTGGTGCTACATTCTGTAACTTAAGAAGCGATTCTACTGCAATTCTTGATGGATGCGAAAGATGGACGCCACCACTATTTATGTTGTTTTTCGTATTAAGTGGTGCGGAACTTAAGCTTAATGTAGTTACAACTGTTGGTATAATTGGTATAGTTTATATTGTAACTAGAAGCACTGGTAAATACTTTGGTACATTCTTCTCAGCTATGGCAACAAAGTCAGAAAAGAATGTTAAGAATTATTTGGGTATCACGCTACTTCCTCAAGCAGGTGTTGCTATCGGTATGGCCCAAATTGCATCAACTGCTTTAGGTGAATATGGTGCTAAAGTAATGGCAGTAGTATTAAGTGCTACATTATTCTATGAAATTGTCGGACCAATTCTTACTAAGTTGGCACTTAAGAAGGCTGGCGAAATTGAAGAAGAACCAAGACGTATTAGACGTCGTGATAAAAATAAAGCAGTTACTGCTGCTTAAATGCGAAAACCTACATTGTAGGTTTTCTTTAAATATATATTAAAAAAAGTTAGGCTAAATATTTATTGCTTGATAAAAAGGGCTTTTTTTGTTAAGATGTTAATAGTGAAAGGACGTGAAGTTCATGCTTAAAACTTTATTAGATGCTGGTTATAAAGAATTAAAACGTTGCTCTAAGATAGCTGATCAAGTTGACGCATTACAAGAAGAATATAAATTAAAAACGGATGAGGAGTTACAAGGTGCTACAGCCAAGTTTAGAGAAAGACTAAAAAATGGCGAGCCTCTAGATAATTTGATTGTAGAAGCATATGCTACAGTTAGAGAAGCTTCAACTCGTGTTTTACATATGACTCCATTTAGAGTTCAAGTAATTGGAGCACTTGCTCTTCATGGCGGTAATATCGCCGAAATGAAGACTGGTGAAGGTAAAACTCTAACTTCTACAATGGTTGCATATTTAAATGCTCTTCCAGGTGAAGGTGTTCATATCGTTACAGTTAACGAATACCTTGCTAGACGTGACGCCACGGAAATGGGTGAGTTATTCAAATGGCTAGGTTTAACAGTTGGCCTAAACGTTAGAGATATTAGTGCCGATGAAAAGCGTGCTCAATATGCATGTGACATCACTTATTCTACAAACAACGAACTTGGATTTGACTATTTAAGAGACCATATGGCAATTAGAAAAGAAGATATGGTTCAACGTCCACTTAACTTTGCTATCGTGGATGAAGTCGACTCAATCTTAGTCGATGAAGCTAGAACTCCACTAATCATTTCTGGCCAAGCTAAACAAGATACATTTGATGATAAATATCGTCGTGCTAATAACTTCGTTAGAGGCTTAAAAGTAACTGACTATGATATTGATATTAAAGCTAAGACAATATCTTTAACTGATGAAGGTATGCTTAAAGCTGAAAAGTACTTCAACATGATCTCAAGCGGTGGTGATGGTAGCGAAGAAATCACAATCGCCGAAGGCGAAAAAGCTAACGCAACCGAACTATATACTGAAAAGAATGCCGATATCGTTCACCGTATTAATAATGCTCTAAGAGCAAACTACATTATGCAAAAGGATATCGACTATGTAGTTCAAGATAATACAGTTATTATTGTAGATGCTTTTACTGGTCGTTTGATGCATGGTAGACAATATACTGAAGGTTTGCATCAAGCTCTAGAAGCAAAAGAAAATGTAGATATCAAGAAAGAAACTGTAACTGTTGCTACAATCACATTCCAAAACTTCTTTAGAATGTATAAGAAGTTAGCTGGTATGACAGGTACAGCTAAGACTGAAGAAGAAGAATTTAGAAATATTTATAACATGTATGTAGTAGAAGTACCTACTAACTTACCAGTTATAAGAATTGATGCTCCTGATTTCATGTATGCTACAAAGAAAGCAAAGTTTAATGCGATTGCAAACGACATTGCCGAACGTCATGAAAAAGGTCAACCAGTCCTAGTTGGTACAATTGCGATTGAAACATCAGAATTACTTTCGGATTTATTAAAGAAACGTGGAATCAAACATGATGTTTTAAATGCAAAGCAACATGAAAGAGAAGCTGAAATTATTGCTAAAGCTGGTTACTTAGGTGCCGTAACCATCGCCACAAACATGGCTGGTCGTGGAACCGACATTAAGTTAGGCCCTGGCGTTAAAGAAGTAGGAGGACTTGCTGTAATTGGTACTGAACGTCATGAATCAAGACGTATCGATAATCAGTTAAGAGGTAGATCTGGTCGTCAAGGTGACCCAGGATTTACAAGATTCTATTTATCAGCTGAAGATGATTTGATGAAGCGATTCGGAAGTGAAAGATTCAAGACCGTCTTAACAATGATGTCTAATCGTGAAACTGGTGAAGAAGTACCTCTTGAATCAAAGATGTTCTCTAAATTCGTAGAAAGCGCTCAAAAGAAGATTGAAGGATCTAACTACGATGCTCGTAAGAATGTCTTAGAATATGATGAAGTATTACGTAAACAAAGAGAAATCATCTACAGTCAAAGAGATAAAGTATTATTCTATGATGATATAACTGATGTAGCAGTTAACATGATTGAAAACTGCTTTAGAAGAGTAGTTGGTGAAGCTATCGATTATAACTCTCGTCATCATTTAGTTAATCCAAAAGCAATCCTTGAAGCTATTAATCAAAAATATCTACCTGCTGGCTTAATTCAAGAAAGTGATTTTGAAGGATTAACAGTAGATGCTGCAACTGCTAAACTAATGGATGTAGCTAAAGGATTACTAGGGGATAAGAAAACTAATTATCCACCAGAGATTTATCAAGAATTCTTAAAAGCCGGAATCTTAGGTTCTGTTGATAAATACTGGATTAGACATATCGATGAAATGGATGGCTTACGTCAAGCTGTTAGACTTCAATCATATGCCCAAATCGATCCATTAAGAGAATATCAAGAGATCGCATTTGAAAGATTCAATGAGATGTTAGTTAATATTGAAAACACAGCAACAAATCTAATTAACTGCCGTGTTGTTCATATGAACGTTCATCGCGAACAAGCAGTTAAACAAACATTTGCATCTAGCGGCAAAGAAGAAAAGAAAGTACCAGTTAGAGCAGGCGTTAAGGTCGGAAGAAACGACCCATGTCCTTGCGGATCTGGTAAAAAATATAAAAACTGCTGCGGTAAATAAAACTTAAACCTATCCAATTTGGATAGGTTTTATATTGTTAATTAAAAGAATGATTAGAGATTAATTTAGAATATTATAAAAATAGTTATTTCATAAATTTTATAAATAATATATTAGACTAGAAAAAAAAGACAAATAAAGTTAAAATATATATGGAATATATTGGAGAATAATATGGAAAATTACGAAATAATTAAACATATTGAAGATTATAAAAAGCGCATTAGTGAGTTAAAGGTATCTTTAAAGTTAGATGAAGTTAAAGAAAAACTTGCAGCTAATGAAAAGTTAATGGGCGATGCTAACTTTTGGAATGATAATAAAACTAGTACAGCTATCTTAAAAGAAGTAAAAGAACAAAAAGAAGTAATTAATAGTTTTGGTGCACTTGATGAAAAAGTGGAAGAGTTAGAATTATATTTTGATATGTATAAAAATGATGGGGAAGACTTAATGGCTGATATTGAAGCTACAGTAGCTTCAATCGATAAAGAATTAGGTGAATTTGAAATTAAGTCATTATTATCAAAACCATATGATGATTGTGATGCAATCGTGGAAATGCATCCAGGAGCTGGTGGAACTGAATCACAAGATTGGTGCAGTATGTTATATAGAATGTATATAAGATATTGTGAAAGAAGAGGATATGAAGTAGAAGTACTTGATTATCTAGATGGTGATGAAGCGGGCATTAAAAGCGTATCGTTTATGGTTAAAGGGCCAAAAGCCTATGGATATATGCGCTGTGAACAAGGCGTTCACCGCCTTGTTAGGATTTCGCCTTTTGATTCTAATGCTAGACGTCATACATCTTTTGCATCCGTTACGGTATTTCCAAGCGTCAATAGTGAAATCAATATTGAAGTAAAGCCAGAAGATATTAGAGTCGATGTATATCGTTCTAGTGGAGCTGGTGGACAGCACATCAATAAAACATCATCTGCTATTCGTATTACGCACTTGAAGACAGGAATTGTAGTTAGTTGCCAAAACCAAAGAAGCCAATTCCAAAATAGAGATACTGCGATGCAAGTATTAAAGAGCAAATTATATCAACTGGAATTAGAGCAACAAAACAAGTCGATTAAAGATGCGAGTGGTGAAGTAAGCGATAATTCATTTGGTAATCAAATTAGATCATATGTCTTTCATCCATATTCGATGGTTAAAGACCATCGTACAAATTACGAAACTGGAAATATTGGCGCAGTTATGGATGGGGACTTAGATGGATTTATCAATGCATATTTAAAATCAAATTATAATCAAGGTAAATAATATGGAAGAAAAACAAGATATTAAGAAAGCGAATAAAAAGCGTATTAAAGAATGGATTAATATTAATATAGGTTTACTAATTGCTACCTTTTCTTTTAGTTTCTTTCTAGATCCTAACCTATTAGTAATTGGTGGAACTGGGGGAATCGGTACAATTGTTGGGGCATTAACACCACTTAATACTTCATTAGTAATATTAGTATTTAACGTATTATTATTAATTGTTAGTTTCTTTGCATTAGGAAAAGCATTCTTTATTAAAACAGTATATGCATCATTAGTTTATCCAGCATTCACATATTTATGGAGCCTACTATTTAATGTATTATTTAAAACTACATCGCCTCTAACTGATGGAAGCGTTGATATGACATTAATCATCATTATTTCTGCCCTACTTATGGGAGCGGGAATTGGCTTAACTATTAAAAGTGGAGCAAGTACAGGTGGAGTAGACATTGTTCAATATATCCTCCTTAAGTATTTGCATATACCTTTATCAGTATCACTAATTATCGTAGATGGATCAATTGTAGTACTAGGTACAATCCTTTTAAGTAATTATAGTTTATTATTATATGCGATTGTATTTATTTATGTATCAGGAATGGCAATGGATGCAGTAGTTTATAATGGCTTTAACAAGCGAGCAGTACATATCATTTCTGATCATAACGAAGAAATCAAACAGCGTATTCTATACGATTTTGAAAGAGGCGTAACTAATATTAATGTTATTGGTGGCTATACTAACCAAAATAGAAGTGAGCTAGTTTGCGTATTATCAAATGGTGAGTTCTACCGCTTAAAGAGCATTATTAAAGAAATCGATCCAAAGGCTTTCTATTACGTAGTTAGAGCGAGTGAAGTAGGTGGAGAAGGATTCACCTATGAGTAATGTTAAGATAATTAGTGTAGAAGCGAAAAAAAGCTACTACTTAGTTACCACATCAATTAACGATTATAAGTTTGATGAAGACACAATCGTTAAATACGAAGTTTTTAATGATAAGGTTTACGAGAAAAAAGAATTTGATAAAATCATTAAATACAACGAAGAACAAATCGCTTTTAATAAAGTCATTAGATATTTAGGATATGGACCTAGAAGTAAACTAGAAATTATCAAATACTTAAAAGATAAAGGTATTGATAACTATAAGCCAACTCTTAAGAAATTAATTGAATATGGGTATATCAATGATGAGAAGTTAGCTTGCGATTTAGTTAACTACTATATGGAATTAAAAAAAGGCCCTTTATATATTCTAAAGAAGATGGATGAAAAAGGAATCGATGAATCCATTAGACAAAAGGCGATGGCTATTTATGATAAAGATAGTGAAATTGAGATTTGTTATTTAGTTAGTCAAAAAGAACTAGAACGCCTAAGTAAATACCCTATCCGTAAACAAAAAACTACCCTTTATTCAAAACTTCAAGCGAAAGGCTTTAGTAGTGAAGTTATAAGATTAACTATTGATAAATTAGATTATATTGATGACTCACTTGATAACTTAAAAAAAGATTATGAAAAATTATTAGCTAAAGTTAATAAAAAAGATATTAGTGAAGCGGAAAAGAAATCTTATGTTATCGAAAGACTGATGGCTAAAGGGTATGAATATAAAGTAATTAAAACCATTCTTTAAGAATGGTTTTCTTTACTTTTGGGATTATTAAGAGTATAATCTATATTGTTGTGGGGTGGAGAGGTATATGAATAACTTATTCTTACTTATAACTAACTGGAAAATTGAAACTCCCAAGTCATATGGTGCTTTTCACCTTGTTGCTCTTGCTTTAGCAATTGGACTTGCTATATTTTTAGGAATATATGGAAATAGACTTTCTAAAGATCAAGAAAAGTGTGACAAGATTACAAAACGATTAGCATTTATCGTTGGACTTGGATTATTAACAATTGAAACATATAAGCAAGTGCTATATTCATTAGAAGCGGGAAGTTATCAATGGTATGCATTTCCATATCAATTCTGCTCAGTACCAATGTATGCATGTTTAATTAACTTTTTTATTAACAATAAAAAAGTTAATGATGCCATTTATTGTTTCTTAGCAATGTTTGGTTTTGTGGCAGGGTTAGCGGTTATGCTATATCCAGGTGATGTATTTATTCCAACGCTTACTATTTGTATTCATACAATGTTATGGCATGGATCATTACTTGCTTTAGGTGTATTTATGATGACTAGTAGAAAACTAGGTCGTAACTTCTTAAAAGAAGTAATCCCAGGAGCAATTGTATTTGCTTGTTTCGTATTAGTAGCATTATTACTTGATGTGGTAATGTATCATGGACTATTTAAAGAAGGTGCTAAATTTGCTGGTCAAACATTTAATATGTTTTTCATCAGTCCATATTTCAATTGTACATTACCAATTTTATCAATGATTTATCCCAAAGTTCCATATTTAGTATTCTTAATTTGTTACCTTGTAGCATTTACATTAGGAGTATCAATCATATGGGGAATTAACTATCTAGTTAGATTTATCATTAGCAAAACTAAAAAAGAAAAAGTAGTTAACGAGTAGTTAACTACTTTTATTTTATTTCTCCATTTTCAAGTTTGGTTAAGAATTCATAAACGCCACTTTCGGAAAAGCTACTAGTTTTATATTTAGCAACTTTTAATAGTTCGTTATGGGAATTGCCCATAGCAACGCCGTATCTGGCAAATTTGATCATATCGATATCATTGTGACCATCACCAAAAGTGATTGTTTTATCTTTATCGATACCATAATGTTTTCTAATATCTTCTAAGGCTTTACCTTTAGTGATATGAGGATTATAAAATTCTCCGATTAGCGGATTGTTTTTATTCCAAAAGCGAATCATAACATCGCCTTTGAATCTATCAGCTACATATGTTTTTAGGCGTTCTTTATAATCGATGTTTGCAAAGAAGATAGCACCGGCTGGATCTTGGTCTAAAATATCTTCTAGAGGACCCGTGTGGAGTCTTCCTCCATCCATGTGAAGAAACGGGCGAATTTCTTCTCTAAATTCATCTAAGAAGATATCATCCCCAACTTCGGAAAACAAGTTATAGATAACATCTTTATTATCATTATAAAAATCAATGATCTTTTGTTTATCCATTGAGATCATCGTTATTGGATAAGTAGGATCAGATGGGTTATGAACCCATGCACCATTATAATTAATAAGTGGGCCTTTTAAGTTTAACTCATTATAATAATCGATGCTTGACCTATTAGGTCTACCGGTAGCGATAACGATCAAATTATCTTTAGATAATTCCTTTAGTTTCGCAAAACTTTTCTCATCTTTAGTAGAAAAGTTCGTAACGATAGTATCATCTAAGTCAATGGCGATTAAGTAGTTTTTTAGTTTCATAATTAGTACCTTTAATATATAGACATTATAACATATCTTTAGATATTTTAAAATGATAAACAGTTTTAAAGATAATTTTAGGGAATTATTTATAATTAATTATGGATTGAAAAAAAGAAGATGATGTAGTAAAATGGATTAAGATGAGAATGATGATTTTTAGTGTTAAAATGCGGTTAATCTCCGCTTTAAACAATATGAAGGATAGGAGGGCATCATGAAGAAATTTTATATTCCTCAAATTGAGGACGAAACAACTGAAAAAAAGCCAGAAACTGGTGAACAAGAGGCTCCTAAAGTAGAGCCTAAAAAACCTGCGCGTGAACGCGATCGTTTCGTATCCACATATTATGGAACAAAAGTAAAAGATGAAATTACTATCATGGGTGCTCAATTCGGTAATAGAGGTGCCCAATATGATTCATTTAGAGATCCTAAAGATCGTATTCGTAAAGATGATTACATGGATTATGTAACTCATCGCGAGGATGCACCAGTTAGCGCTCGTAGCGATATGACTGAAGAACAAAGAAAAACTCCTTCATACTTGATTAAAGACCCTGCTTATAAAGACATCATGGAACCAAGTAAGCCTGTTTTCCAAGAAGAAGATAATAGCTTTGTTAGGGCAGAAGAAGCTGACGAACCACAAATTGTTTCTAGAACTAAGATTGAAGAAGAACCGGAAGTTGAAGTTGAAGAAGAACAACCAAGATTCACTGCTAGCATTGCGCCAAGAATTGAAGAAGAAAAACCAGTATATGCTAATGATGATTTAGAAGATACAATTCTTGACACGGAAATGGATGATTTGGAAATCGACTTTGGAGAAGAAAAGAAGTTTACTTCGCTTGATGATGAAGAAGAAGCCGAGGAAGTTAGCGAAGCACCACTTCCAGAACCTACTCGCGATAGTTTCAAACAAGCTAGAGTAAAAGAAGCTGCTCCTAAGAAAAAACGTATTCGCTATGTTGCTCCTCCTCTATCAATGCTTAAACATGGTAATGGAGAAACAATTGGTGATAATGCCGGTGTAGAATATCAAAAGAATGGAATTAATGAAACACTAGCGGAATTTAATGTTGGTGGAAGAGTAGTTAATTTTGTTAAGGGACCAGTTGTAACGCAATTTGAAATTGCGCTTGATCCTGGGGTAAGAATGCAAAGCGTTGCAAACATTGCATCTAACATTCAAGCAAAGATTGCCGCAATGTCAATTAGAATTCAATCACCAATTCCAGGTAAATCAACTGTTGGTATTGAAGTACCTAATCAAGATAAGACAATGGTTTACTTTGGTGATTTACTTCAAAAAGACCGTGCTTTCTTAAATGATGGTAAACCACTTAATGTAGCACTAGGTTTAGACTTATTTGATAATCCACTTTATTTAGATATTGCTAAAGCACCACACGTATTAATTGGTGGTACTACAGGTTCTGGTAAGAGTGTATGTATGAATTGTATTATCACATCAATTCTATATAAAGCTCATCCAGATGATGTTAAGTTAATAATCGTCGATCCAAAGATTATTGAATTCAGTAGTTATGAAGACTTACCTCATTTAGCAATGCCAATTGTTACGGAAGCAAAAGTTGCACAGATGGCACTTAAGTGGTGTGTAGATGAAATGGAAAGACGTTATCAAATGCTTAAACCAGTTCATGCTAAGAACATATCTGAATACAATCGTATTGCATCAAGCGATATGGCCCTACCGCATATCCCATATATCTTAATCGTAATCGATGAGTTAGCTGACTTACTTGGTGTAAGTGCAGCTGATACAATGAGTTATATCCAACGTATTACGCAAAAAGGTAGAGCTGCTGGTATTCATATGATTCTAGCAACTCAACGTCCATCTGCTGATGTAATCAGTGGTACAATTAAGAACTGTGTTCCATTTAGAATTGCCTTTAAAGTTAAAGACCAAGTTAACTCAAGCATTATCTTAGACCATGCGGGAGCTGAAAAACTTCTTGGTAATGGTGATATGCTTTATAACAATGGTGTAGAAGAGATTAGAGCTCAAGGTGCTTATATTTCATCTGAGGAAATCAATGAAATCACTGATTTCATTAGAGATGAATGCGATACAAATTATATTTTAAATATTGATGATGTAATGCAGAAGGAAGAAGCCCAAGAATCAACTGGTGTTGATGATGAATTATTTGGTGCTGTTGCTAGGTTTGTAGTAGAAGAAAACAATGCATCAATTAACCGTATTCAAAAGACCTTCAATATGGGCTTTAATAAAGCACAAGCAATTATGGAATCACTAGAAAACTTAGGCATCGTATCTGAAAACTTAGGAAGTAGAGCTAGAGTTGTTCAAGTAACAATGGAACAACTAGAGGATATTCTAGATAATCTATGATAAAAAAAGAAATATACATTAAAATGTATATTACCTTCTTACTCTTAAGCATCGCAATTTTGCTTGTTTCCACAAACATCTTTGGCTTAGGAGTGGCATTTGATATTAGTATCCCAACTAAGAATGGTAAGATTGGTATTGTTACCTTACCAGCACTAATTGGCTTACTTTTACTTACAAGTGTCTTAATGGGATATATATTAATGTTACGGAGTGCAAGCAGGGTAGCTGATATTAAAGAAACACTTACGAAAGTTACTAACGCGTATGATTATTTATCAATATTCATTTGGGCAATAACTGTTGTTTATTTAATATTTATCTTAGTTGCATTTCCAGTTACAGTTACGCAAAACTCAATGACACCTACAGTACTTGATGGTGAGAAACTAATCGTTAGCGCTAATAGCCGTAACTTGAAAAGAGAAGATGTTGTTGTCTTCAAAATTGATTCAAGCAAACTACATGTATCATCAACTTATGATGATGAATTATGGCTAAAAAGAGTTATTGGCTTACCAGGCGAGAAAATTGAGTTTATCGATGGCGTACTTTATGTAAATGGTGAAGCATATATTGAAAGTTATTTATATGAAGAGAATGGTAACTTTAAACAAGGAGTTGTCCGTGGTAAAAGTTATGACTGCATGCTTGATTTAACTTATAAGAGCTGTAAAACATTAGCTGATGTAATGAGCTTAACAGGACTTGAAGGGGATGTAATTCCTGATGGGTACTATTTACTACTTGGAGATAACCGTGCTAATAGTTATGACTCATGGTCAATTGGCCTTGTCCCTAAAGAGTTAATCATTGGCAAAGCAATGTTCGTTATGAATAACTTATTCGAATATCGTAAAATTGATAAACCGGAGTAAATAAAATGATTCAATGGTATCCTGGCCATATGGCTAAAGCAAAAAAAGAAATTCAAGAGAAATTAAAGCTTGTTGATATTGTCTTCGAATTACTTGATGCGAGGATACCTTTTTCAAGCCAAAATCCTGAATTTCAAAAAATCTTTGCTTCATCTAAAAGATTGATTATCATCACTAAGTCAGAAATGGCTGATAAAAATGAAACAGCTAAATGGCAAAAGTATTTTAAGAATCAAGGAATTGATTCAATCACAGTTGATTCAATCAGCGGAGCTAATGTTAAGAATATCGTAAATAGTGCAAAAGTTGTATTAGAAGAAAAGATTAAAAAAGATTTAGCAAGAGGTTTAAAACCAAGAGCTATTAGAGCAATGGTAGTTGGTATTCCTAATGTTGGTAAATCAACTTTGATCAATAAACTAACTGGCAAACACTCCGCAGCAACTGGCGATAAACCTGGTGTTACTAAAGCCCAACAGTGGATTCGTATCAATAAAGATTTAGATTTATTAGATACTCCAGGCGTGCTATGGCCTAAGTTTGAATCAATTACGCAAAGTTATCATTTAGCTTTAAGCGGAGCTATTAAAGACGATGTTGTTAGAAAAGAAGATATGATTTTATATTTCTTAGATTTTCTAAAGAAATATTATCCATCTAATCTAGTAGATAGATATAATGTAAATATCGATGATGATAATGTCTTAATCTTAGAAAAGATTGGTAGAAATCGTGGATTCATTAAAGCTAACGAAGTAGATTACGAAAAAGTATATGAAGTATTGTTAACTGACTTTAGATCACTTCGCCTAGGAAGGATTACGCTAGATCATGAAGACTAATTACGATATGTATTTATATGAAAATAAATACAAAAAACTAGGTAAGAAAGTAATCGCTGGCCTTGATGAAGCGGGAAGAGGTCCTATGGCAGGACCATTAGTTGTAGCGATGGTAATCCTTGATCCGAAGAAAAAGATTGAAGGATTAAATGATTCTAAACAACTAAGCGAGAAAAAAAGAGAAGCATTATTTGAGGAAATCAATAAGTTTGCGAAAGAAGTAGTAGTAGATGTAATTAGTGTTGATGATGTAGATAAACTAAATGTTTATCAAGCAAGTAAACAAGGTATGCTAAACTGCTTAAAAAAAGCAAAATCAAAAATTGATTTTGTTTTAACGGATGCGATGCCACTAGGTGATGAATACGAGCATGAAGCAATCATCAAAGGTGATGCGAAAAGTGCAACTATTGCTGCTGCTAGCATCGTAGCTAAAGTTACTAGAGATCATTTGATGTTTGAATATGCGAAAGAATATCCCGAATACTTATTTGAAAAGCATAAAGGATATGTAACTAAAGCACATTTAGATAAGATAAATAGATATGGTATTTGCGAACTTCACAGAAGAAGTTTTTCGCCAGTCCAAGATGTTATTAAAAAAGGTAATAGAAAATAAAAATGTATCATACGATGTATGATACATTTTATATTTATTGTTCAGCTTTTAAAATTAAATCAATGATTTTAGTAGATACTAAATCAATAGCTGCTTGGTTATGTCCACCTTCAGGAATAATGATGTTAGCATATTTCTTTGATGGCTCTACAAACAACAAGTGCATTGGTCTAACTGTTGTTAAGTATTGATCAATTACAGATTCTACGCTACGACCACGGTCTCTAATGTCACGTTTTAATCTTCTGATGAATCTAATATCATCAGCAGTATCTACATATATTTTGATGTCACACATTTCATTGATCTCTGGAATAGCAAAAGTCATAATACCTTCTAAGATGATAACTGGTGATGATTCAACAACTTCAGTTACATCGCTACGATTATGCATAACAAAATCATAAGTAGGTTTATTGATTGACATCCCGTTTTGTAACATCCTCAAGTGTTCCACAAGTAACTCTACATCATATGATGTTGGATGGTCATAGTTGACTTTTTGTCTTTCTTCTAAAGAAAGATGATCAAGTCTACGATAATAATCATCAATCCTAATCATTGTTACCTTACCATATGCTAAGGCATTTTCATAAATTCTTTTTGCTACTGTTGTTTTACCACTGGCAGTTCCGCCAGCTATTCCGATAATTACTGGTTTCATAAATACCTCTTTTCTACTACCATTATACTAGATAAATATTACTTTTTAAAGACCGAAAAATAATGTATAATGTATTAGAGGTATTAATATGGAATATATTAAGATTATAATTTATGCTAGCCTTCCGATGGCGATAATCTTTTTCATAATTAATAATAGTATACCAGTTAAAAACTATGCTAAGCGCACTCTAGTTTTAAGCTTAGTACTAGTTGGCTTTATAATGTTATTTGCTGGAGCAATGCTATTTGATTATTATCGATATGGTGCTAACCCATTTAGCCACTATCAATACTATCTAGCAGCAGGCGCTCTATTATTAATTAATCTTGGATTTATAATTTACAATGTAATCCAAACTATAAGATATCATCACCGATTAGGTGCATCAGGTAAGCAATACCAAAAAGACATCAATCAATATTTATATATTGTATATAGGTACGGTGGTATGTATTACCTTAAGAAAGAAAAAAGAAATGGTAATGATACATATTTAGGAGAATGCATTCCTTTTGATAAAGGTAGTTTCTTTTACGATGAGGCTTTTAATAAGCATATTGCTAAATCTAGAATAGCGATGAGTGATTATTCATATATTGGATCGGCTACCGCCAGTGGCAAGAAGAAGATGGTATTTTATTGCTTTTTGGTAGATGTAGCTAGCGAAGATAACTTAGATCATCTAGAAAGAATATCACCATACGAAATAGTAAATATTGATATGTTAGATTTACATAAGACATTAATAATGCGTATTTTAATTGGTGAACAATTTAATATCGAATTATAAAAGGAATCATTTAATTAATTATGATTCCTTTATTAAAAATCTATTTAATTCTTTTGCTAAGTTCTTACTAACTTTAGCTTTAATCTTAATACCTTGTTCTAAGTATTCCATCGCCTCTACATTGCTACTAGTTTTAAGGGTATTAACATATT
Organism: Bacilli bacterium; assembly: GCA_017962745.1. Lineage (GTDB taxonomy): Bacteria > Bacillota_I > Bacilli_A > ML615J-28 > CAG-698 > RGIG8164. The sequence goes on from JAGCUR010000014.1 coordinate 17,249, forward strand.
TAGCTTCACTATAAGGAAGCAATATTGTAATTTGTTCTTCACCTTTAAAAACTTCAACTTCAATTTCTTTAATCAAAGTTTCAATACCTCTATTTGTAACTGTAGATGTACGGGTAACTTTTGTGTAGTCCGATGGGACATATAAATAATTGTCGACTTTATCAATTTTATTAAAAGCATAAATGGTAGGGATATTGATAACCCCAATTTCTGCTAATACTTCATTAGTAGTTTGAATTTGTTTTTCAAATTCGGGATTTGATGCATCAACTACATGAACGATTAAGTCAGCTTCAGTTATTTCTTCTAGTGTAGATTTAAATGCTTCAACAAGCACAGTTGGAAGTTTACTAACAAAGCCAACGGTATCAGTTAAAATGAATGAATGGTTGTTAGCTAGTTTAATTAATCTAGATGAAGTTTCTAAAGTAGCAAAAAGCATATTTTTACTTTCAACTTCTTTCTTTTGTAAAGAAGAATATTGCATTATCGCATTAAGCATGCTTGATTTGCCACTATTAGTATAACCAACTAAACAAATGATTGGAGTTTGCGAAGAACTCCTTTTTTTACGTTGTAAAGCACGCTCTTTAGTAACTTGGGCTAATTGCTTTTTAAGTAAGACGATTCGATCCCCTACATTACGTCTATCGATTTCTAGTTGGGTTTCACCACGTCCTTTGCCATATGCGCCACCATTGCTACCACCACCTCGCTGGCGGCTTAAGCCTTCGTGGAGGCCAACAAGCCTTGCTCTCATGTAACGAAGGGTTGCGATTTCTACTTGAAGAAGGGCTTCTTTAGTCTTAGCGCGTTGTTTAAAGATTTCTAAGATAATGTAAGTTCTATCATATACGGTTACATCGACTAACTTATTGATGTTTTGCATTTGTGATGGCGATAATTCATCATTATAAACAATTAAGTTAGCACCAGTCACTTCGATTAAATCAACTAACTCATTCATCTTACCTTTACGCAAGTAAGTTTTGATGTTAATCGAATCACCACTTTGGGTTATGCTATCAATTACTTCAATATTGATGGCTTCACACAGTAACTTTAACTCGTCCATCTCATATTCAAAGCTAATGTTATCGGGCGTTTTATACCCAACAAGGATCGCTTTCTTTTCTAATTTTTCATTTTCTTGCATAATAATTCACCTATCTAATAGCATAATAACTAATAATATAAAATAATGCAATATATTTATCGGGGGCGTCTATAAACATCTAAATCAATTTACTTTTAAGGCTAGTTATGATATCATTGTTTTAGGAGGTAAAGCAGTATGGCTGATTCACCTTTGTTAACTCCGCTTGAAGCGTATAATCGCGAATACAAAAACATGCATAAAGAAAATGTATCGATGTATTTTGAAGGATTAGTCGATAAAGCAGGTGTTGATCGCGATGCGAACAAAAAGACTATCACAGATATAGCGGGTAAGCGAAAAGAAATAGAAGAACTTGAAAAGAAAAAACGTGGTAACGGCTTTTTAAAGTTTTTATTAATATTTGGTTTAGTTGTATTTAGCATTGCAACTATCGTGCTATGGTACTTTGGAATTACAAAACAAATTAACATTGTTATTCCAATTGTAACAACGGCTGCCTTAATTGGTATATATGTATTATTCATTTACCTAATTAGAAAAGTAACGGGTAAGATGAAAGAAATTGCCAAGAAGTTAGCTAAACTAAAAGCCGAACTAGATGATTTGATTAAATTATCTTGGGAACAAATGGCACGTCTTAACAAGATGTATGATTGGTCGATGGCAGCAAGCCTTGCTCATAAAACGGTTAAACTATTAGAGTTAGATGATAACTTTAATCCAGTGCGTTATGAAATGTTAAGTAAGCAATATGGCCTACTTGATAATAAAGATTCAGCTAGATCAACAGCGTTTGTACAGTCGGGATCAATTCTGGGTAATCCATTTTTGTTTTCCACATTCTTTATTCAAGATTGGGGTAAGAAAACATATCACGGCCAACTAGTTATTAGTTGGGTTGAAAGATACCGTGATTCAAACGGTAACTTAAGAACTAGAACTAGAACGCAAACACTGCATGCATCAGTTACTAAACCAATTCCAGTTTACCGTAAAGAAACTAAACTTATCATGGGTAATGAAGCTGCTCCTAATTTATCATTTAGTAGACTTAAATCAGGTGCCCAAGGTAAGAGTGAAAAACAAATCGATAACATGGTAAACAAAGAATCTAAGCAGCTTGATAAGATGGCTAAAAAAGCTGTTATGAAACAAACTGGTTATACTAGAATTGGTAATAACGAATTTGAATCTTTGTTTGGTGGTGAAGATCGTGATAACGAAATGGAATTTAGATTACTATTCACTCCTCTTGCTCAACAAAACTTTGTGAAGTTGATTAAATCACAAGAACCATATGGTGATGACTTCTCATTCTATAAGCGCAAGAAGATAAATGTAATTAAATCGGATCACTCACAAAGGTTTAGTTACTTATGTAATCCAGCAATGTTTATCTCTAATTCGTATGAAGATGCAAAGATTAAATTTGAAAGTTACTGTAATGAATATTTCCAATCAATGTATTATGATTTCATTCCATTACTTTCAATCCCTCTTTATCAACAATACAAATCAAGAGATTACATTTACCAAAACAGTTCACCAAGTAATGTAACAACATACGAACATGAAGTTATGGCTAATGCATTTGATCAAAGTGCCTTGCTTCATCCTAATTCTAAGACCCAAGGTATTATGAAAACTTCATTTAACGGTCGTAACTTAAAAGCCGATAATGTTACCATTACCGCTCATTCATTTACGACAGTTGAAAGGGTTGAGTATGTATCAGTTCATGGTGGAGATGGCTTGATGCATCAAGTACCAGTACACTGGGATGAATATCTTCCCGTTCAAAAACAAACAAATATGGAAGTTAAGGAAGAAAGAACTAATCGTAGCGACTTTATCGATCATGCAAATGATGCTGACTTTACAAGCTTCCTAGATTCGGCTTCCTTAAAAGGTTTATTTAGTTACCAAAGAGGATTACTTGCAGTTTTATTAAAAGATGAAGTAAATCCTACTACCCTAAATAACTTTAGTAATTGCTTAACATCATTTGAAAGACCACTAGATGAAACATTATCAGATTTTGATGATAGTGAATTAAAGAATAAACTATTTAAAGATGATGTATTAAATCAAACAATTGATATCGTGAAAGATATTGACAAGTCAAATAAATAAATAATTGAAAGGAGAAACATATGGCAAATCAATTAGATGAAATGACTGGTCCTATTTTAGAAGAAGGCAAAGACGTCAACGTCATTGCGAAACAAATTCCTGTGAAGGTTGGTTGGGGTTCTACACTATTCCAAGTATTGTTATGGATGCCAATTATACCTGGTTTAATTTTACTTATTTTTGGTTTTGCTAAGTTAGACACACTTTGGATTTTAATCGTATTCGGCTTTATCCTAATCGCTGCTGGCGTAATCGCTGGTTTAGTTTGGATTTCAATGAAGATCAGAGCTGGAATTTATTTGAGACAATTAGAACAAAAGATTCAACATGATGCATCTCAAATCGATAACTATCTAGAAAATAGAGTAGTAATCTTAAAGAACTTAGCTCAACTTGTAAGCAAAGCTGAAAGACTTGATAAAGAAGCATACATCGGTATCGCTCAAGCAAGAAGTGGTCATTATTCAGATTCTGAAAGAAATGAAGTTCAAGCTCAAGCTGAAAAAGTAGCTGCTAACATTAACATTCAACTTGAAAGATATCCAGAACTTAGAGCTCATCAAGAAATTCAAGATGCAATTCAACAGAATTCATATCTTCAAAGAGAAATTACTGCTGCTAGAGAAATCTATAACGATACAGTTAATCAATGGAATCGTGACATTCAAATTTGGCCTAAGTATATGATCGTAGCTGCTAAAGCTGGTTATACTACTAGAATTCCATTCATCGCTTCTAAAGAAGTTAAAGAAGCAGCTAGAGGAACATTCTTTGATAATTAAAAAAATAAAAGATATCAGTTTTCACTGATATCTTTTTTTTCTTCTTGCTTTTTCGGTTTACTAGCTCTAACCTCTGATGCCTTTTGGTTTATCCATAAAGTGATAACGGCTAAAATACCAACGCATAGTGGGATTAGGGCATATCCCATTTGGGCTTCAGTCTTAAAGATAGTATAAGTAAATAATACATTTTTATAATTAATACCGGCAAATACAGCTGCCGCTACAATTAATAAACCAAATAATAATTCGATGAGGCCAACTCTAAATGCAAAGGCCTCTTTGTTTTTATATAGATGTGTTTGCAAAGATTGAATTTTATCATAGCGTTTTAAAAATACAATGATAAAACCTAAATAGATAAACAAAGCACCAGCTAGTCCCCATACAATACTAATTAACATATAATCACCTCGTAAACATTATACTAATTTATTTTAAAATTGTAAATGATAGGGAAAAATGGTATAATCCAATTAGTTATAATGGTGGTACTATGATTAATTTTAAGGAAAGCGAAAAAGTTAATATTTCCCCAATAAGTAATAGCTTACTAAATGTCTTTACGGATAACTACTATTTAGAGCTTGGAAATATCGATTACACCGTAATCGAAAAGATTTTAAAGCGTGAATTAGTAGCGATTGATGAAGTAACATGCTTTGATATCCAAAACATCGGTATCGGCCATGCTTCTAAATCCACAAAAGATTTAAGAGATATATTGCCTTTTATTTATTTTGAAAACATTCAAAATAAAGAAAGATCAATTCAGTTATTTATTACTTGTGGACTACTTAGCAAAGTCGTTGCTAATAAAGCGGAAACATTTGCCCCAATTGTTTTAATTCAAGTAAAACTAGTATTTATCAATGGTAAATATTATCTTCAAAGCAATGGTATTCCAACTGAAAATACGATTTTATTTAATGGTCTTGCTAAGTCGGAATTATCGATGGTTAACGAAAAAGCCGTTAACTCTTTTGCGACGATTTATGATATCGATGAATTCTGTATGCAGTTCACTAGACTAAATAATTATGTAGTTAAATTAGAAAACTACTTAACCTTTGCGTTTACTAACCTACCTTCAATTGTTATGGATCATGACCGCTATACATTATCTAGCAACTTTACTTCATATTTAGGAAATAAATATTATATTCCTGGTAAAGAAGAAATCTGTAACATTACTAAATTAAACGATAAACAGCGTCTTGCAGTGCAAAGATGTAGTTTGGGTGATAACTTTGCGATATCAGGTGTCATTGGTACAGGTAAAACAACTACCTTAATGAATATAGCATCAAACAGTATTCGCAAAGGTCAAAAAGTATTATATGTTTCTAGCAACTTATCTACAATCGAAGAAGTCGAAAACAAATTTAACGAACTAGGAATTGGTAACTTAGTTGCTAATCTTACGGATCCACTACTTGGTAGAAGCTTCTTCCAAAAACCAAAGATCAAAAAGATTAATATTACCGATAATAATAAACAACTTGTCAAAGCATATGAAGTAGTAGATGCTTACGAAAAAAATCTAACAGGAAGAGTACTTGACTTTAGATTTGTAGATGTAATTAAAGAATTACTAAAGATTAATAAACCAGCAGAAGATGTAGAGATTGATGACTTAACGGGTATTTATAAATACGAAGGTTTTGAAATTATTGAAGCTCTAAGCCGTATTGAAAAAACGCGAAAGACAATGCCACGTCCAAAAGATTCACTATTCTCTAATATTCCTGTTAATAATGATATTGAGTATGCGGATGTACCGATTGGAATCGTAGAGAACTTATATGATTATTATCAACGATTATATATCCTTAAAACAGAACTAGAAACTAAGTATGGCTTAATTCCAATTCCTAACTATGCGAAGTTTAAAAATGTTGTTAATGACATTAAGAAAGTAAACATCAACGAAGTACCAGAAAGTTGGATTACACTTGACCAAGAAAAATATCGTGAAGCTAAAGATGCTTTCTCAGATTTTAAAGCAAGCGTATATCAAGTTAAAGAAACTAAATCAATTATCGATTGGGAATTTAAAAATTTAGAAGGTATTGATGTTAATGAATTAATTAACAATATCTTATCAGATTACTTTAATGAATCAGAATTAGATAAGATTAACAATGTCATTTTTAATATCGATAACTTACGCAAGATTGCCAAGAAGAGCATAAAGATTATTGAGGAGTTAAAAGAATTTTTAGCTGACTTCAATAAGAAATATGATTACAATGGTAAGTTTGATAGCAACTGGATTAAAGACTTAATCGGCTTTGCTAATTTTGTTAACGAAAATTATGTTTATAATAAATGGTGTAATTTAAATAGATGCCATTTCTTTAATAATGAAATTAGAAAGTATGAAGAAATATTAACTAACTACGAAGTAGCTAAAGAAGAATATTATAGTGTCTTTAGAAACTATAAAGATTATCAAGAAGGCTTAACTAAGCTAAATAAAGCAATCGAGACTAAAAGACCATTTAGGCAGTTTAGTCTAGATGAGTTAAAGAAGATTGCTGAAGATGTAAAGAAATATTTAGTTAATGCTAATAATATTGAAAAAGCATATTCAGAATATGAAAGCTTAGTAGGTGTAGCCTTTAGTAAAGAATTTAATGCGAGCGAAAAGTTTTCTAATTTCTATGATTACATCACAACGATTGAAAAAGAAAACTTGAAGCGTAGCTTCACGCGTATTTTGGTATTACCTAATGCGGATGATGTTCACCGCATTGCTACAAAATTTAAAGAACAAGCAAGTAAAGTTGAAGTATTAGTTGATAACTTCAATACATTCTTAACATTTGTCAACTTACCTTCTAAATATGGCCAAAAGGCTTTAGGCTATGATTCAATAATCCAAGCTTTACAAGAGCTAAGTTTGTATTTTGAAAATGTATATCAAACTAATATGTTAATGAAGAAGATTGCGAAAGAATCGGGAGAATTTGTTCGCTTTGATTCATATTTAAGATTAAGATCATTATTAAAAGAATATGAATTAGCCGAAGAGAAACTAGATCAAAGCAATGATTATAATTCTTTATACGGCGTATTATATAAGAAAGGTCAAACAACTCTTAATGATGTAGCGATGTTAATTACATCGTTTGCTAGTTACATTGATTACTTCACTGATAAAGAATCATTAGTTAAAAGTTTAGATCCAGAAAACAATAAAAAGATTAATGAATTATTGATGGAAGCTAATACAATCATTTACTTCATTAACGATGCTTTTAATGCTTATAACAAGATCTTTAAAGATGGTATTGGTGAATATTATTATGATGAACTAGATCAAGTTATTGCCCATTGGAAGAAGTTACTTGATGCGAAAGCCGAACTAGAAACTTATCTAGACTTCACTAATCAAATTAGAGTTTTATTCAAACATAAATTATTTAAGTTTGCTAACTTAATTATTAATGGTGAAGTTAACGATATCGTTAATATCTTTAAGTATTGTTATTATAGAATGGTATATGATACTTACAAGAAGAGTATTATTAATCATATTAGTACAAAGAATGTTGGTAATGCCTTAAGACAAGTTGTTAACTACGAAAAGATTTATATTGAAAACAATATAAATGAATTAAAGAAAATGTGTAGCGATGAAAATGTTAAGTTTGAAAACTTAGATTTTGATGCCTACATTGATGCATCAACTGGTAATAAATATTTATATTTATGCGATGTTAAGACCCTAAATAGATATATAAGCATCGATAAATTTGATTTAGTATTAGTTGATGATGCTAACTTACTTGATGCGGATGACTACGATAAAGCAGTATCAGCTAAAAGAGTAGTCGTAGCCGGTGAAGAAAGTTACCGTATGGCGGTAACATCTTCACTAATCACGCGTTTTAGAAGTGAAAGCTTAATGACTTTTGATTATCGTTACGTACCAACTCCACTTGTAGTTAGTAACCGTCTTAAAAATATTCATAGCATGATAACTAGCACTGATGAAAAAGAAGCGGGCTTAGAAGTCATGAATGTGGACGGGGCTAAATATATCTTAAGCTTAATCAAAGAAAATCCAAATGTAGTGATTAACTATTTTACTGCTTTACCTAACATTCAGCGTAAGATGTTTGATGGCTTAGCTAGTTTACTAGTTAAAGAAGGATTTGCGAAAGACAAGATTATAGATATCTTGCGTCATCAAATCAATATTTGTGATTTAGGACTTGGATATTTCTATGAAGCTGATTACAATATCATCAATTATGATGAATATGGTAAACAGTTTGATCAAGACTTCTCTACTTGGGCAACTAATGTACTTTTATGTAAAAAGAAGATTGTGATCTTAAGTAATAAGAGTGACTTAGATGTTATTCAAGATTTAAAGAGAACAAATGAAAACTTCTTTACGAAATATATTAACCCTACTCCAGCTAAAATTAACGGCTTATCATCTTCAATTTTAGATAAACTGGCTACATCTTTAAAACGTAACAAATATGATGTAATTGGTAGTTATGGTGATTTAAGCATGATTCTAGAAAAGAAGGGTCAAATATTTGTAGTACTATTATTTGTTAACCCTGAATCTAGTCACTTTGATATTTTGTCTGATTACCGTGATTATTATCAAGCTAATGTGGATAAAGGAATTAATACATTTGTTATTTGGCTTGAAGATATTTATGAAGACTTTGAAAATGTGAAGAAAGACTTATTAAATAAACTTAATGAAGCATCTAGCAAAAATAGTTAATTGCAAAAAAGGATAAATTGTGATACGATTTTAATAGATGTTTAAGGAGATAATATTATGTTTGAAGAATTTATTGGAAAGATTGCTGATTATACAAATAATTATTCAGCTTGGGGAATTGTAAAACTAGCAGTTGATGCAGTTTTATCATTATTTATTTTATTCTTTATTGTAAGGTTATTTAAAGCTAAAACCCATAACAAGTGGCTATATGTCATAATGGTGGGAATCATTATTGCGGTAGTTGCAATTTATATTCTTCAAATGAGTATGCTTTTAACAATCGTTAAGTTTTTAGCATTCTGGAGTTTAGGAGTATTACTTATCATCTACTCAACTGAAGTTCGAAGATTCTTTGAGAATAACTTCCATAATGCGCGTATCTCCACTCCACAAGTAACTGAAGCAGAAAAGAAAGAATTAATTAATGTCTTAACACGTACAGCTAGCTGGTTATCAAAAAGAAAAGTTGGTGCCCTAATTACGATTGAAAGAGAAGATAGCTTAACAAGTATTATTGAAAAAGCGATTCAAATCAATGGTGTAATTACCGAAGAATTACTTACTACTATCTTCACAGTTGGTACAGCAACTCACGATGGTGCGGTTATTATTAGAAACAATAAGATCATGTGTGCCGCTGCTTACTTACCATCAACTGATAAATATGACTTACCAAAATCACTTGGTTCTCGTCATAGAGCAGCTATTGGTTTAAGTGAAAGATATGATGCCTTAACAATTGTTGTTTCTGAAGAAACTGGAAATATTTCCATTACAATTGATGGTTCAATTAGCCAAGGTATTTCAATTGAAAAATTAACAGATGCGCTAGAGAGATATATTTCTGTTAAGTAAATAATTAAATACACCTCTAAACAAGGTGTATTTTATTATTGATGGAGGCTTAAATGGAATCTAAAGTAAATAAGAAATTAATAAATATTTCTACCCATACATTTATTGTGGCACTAGTGATGCTAGCAGCCCTTATGGTCTTTGCGATCATCTTGACTTATGTAATTCCAAGAGGTGAATATAGCGTAATCATCCAAGATGGAGAGGAAATAATCGATTACACAAGTTATCATCGATTGGATGATGTGAAAGGTATTAATATCTTTAAAGGGCTATTTGCCCCGATATTACTACTAGCTTCAAGCGATGGAATCAGTGTCATAATGTTATCTATCTTCCTAGTAGTAATCGCTGCTTGCTTTCAAGCAATGAACGATTGTGCTGGAATTAAAGTAATTGTAAAGCGAATTGTTAATCGTTTTAGTAATAAACGCTTTATCTTGATGTGTGTAATATCGCTAATCTTTATGCTCTTTGGAGCAATGCTAGGTTTATTTGAAGAGATGCTAACGCTCTTGCCAATTGTAGCGATGGTTGCAATATCGGTTGGATATGATTCATTTACTGGCTTTTTAGTATCGATTGTATCTTGTGGATTCGGGTTTGCATCAGCTATCACTAATCCGTTTACGGTATTATTTGCTTCCAAGATTGTAGATGTTAATCCGCTAATAAATGGCTGGTACCGTGTTATTATCTTTATCGTAATGTATATGTTACTTGTTGTCTGGATTTATTTTTACACGCGTAAAATTGCAAAAGATCCAACCAAATCACTAACTTATGATAATGATTTAGATATTAAAGCTGATATGCAAGAAGCTAGAGTCATTAAAGATGAAAAGAAGATTTTCTTAAGCTACATCATTTTCTTTAGTGTCGTATTAGTTACTATCTTTTGTTTCTCTTTAATTAGTGCTCTTCGCGACTATACAGTTGTAGCATTGATTGCAGTATTTTTAATCGGTGGCTTTATTGCGAGTCTAGTCGCTACATCAAACTTGCGTAAGACTGCTACATCATTTGGTAGAGGTGCCCTAAGTGCCCTACCAACGATTGCTTTTATATTACTAGCATCATCAATTAAATATATACTTGTGGAAGGAAGAGTCATTGCCACAATCTCTAATAGCATCAATGATGCATTAAGGACATCTAACCCATACTTAATTGCTTTGATTTTGTTTGGTATTGTTTTGATATTAGAATTCTTTATCTCATCTTCAACTGCTAAAGCCATCTTCGTTATGAGCATTTTATCAGTCTTAACTCTTGGCTTAACTAAAGAAACATTAGTATTAATTTATACATTTGGTGATGGATATACTAACTTACTATTCCCAACAAGCCCAGTATTATTAATCGGGTTATCGATGATTGGGGTATCATACTTTAAGTGGCTTAAGAAAAGCTGGCTATTATTTATTATTACATTTGTCTTAGTTATTGGCTTTTTAGCGCTAGCTATACTAATTGGATATTAGGAGGAAAACATGAGAATAGGTATAATTTTAGGATATCGCTTAAACGATGATGGATCTAGAACTGCTCGTCTTGATAAAAGATGTGACTTAGCTATTAAATACGACAAGCTTTACGGTCTTGATAAACTAATCGTATCAGGCGGAGTAGCTAACCCATATACGACAATTTCAGAAGCTCAAGCGATGGAAGACTATTTAGTTGAACACGGATTTCCGCTAGATAAGATTATAAAAGAAGAACAAGCTAAAACAACTTGGGATAATATGTATTATGGTATGCAAATAGCAAGAAGCTTAGGGGTTGATGCAGTAGTCATCATCACTACATATGATCATTACCTTCTTTATTACAACACAGTTAAGATTTGTGCGGAAGCAATTAACGATCCAAATATAAATATGATTTTATATGTGGATACAGTATATATGGACTAAAAGGAGCAAAATGCTCCTTTTATTTTTTATGATATTGTATCAAAGGTTATTCTTTGATATAATGGATTAGAAGATAAATGAGGTGAATAATATGAGTGTTAAAGTTATGGCAGTTAATGCCGGAAGTTCTTCTTTAAAATTTAAATTATTTGAAATGCCAGCAGAAACTGTAATCACAGATGGCGTTGTAGAAAGAATTGGATTAGAAGATGCTTACTTTACTATTAGAGTAAACGGAGAAAAGAAAAAACAAGTATTACCAATTAAAGATCATGGTGTAGCTGTACAAATGTTACTTGATGCTTTAATTAGTGAACATATCGTTAACGATATTAGCGAAATTAAAGGTGTTGGTCACCGTATCGTGCAAGGTGGTTGGTACTTTGATGATTCAGTATTAGTTGATGATGAAGTAATTAGAAAGATTGATGAGTTATGCGATTTAGCACCACTTCACAATCCGGCCCACTTAATCGGTATTAGAGCATTTATGAATGCTTTACCAGGGGTTCCTAATATTACAGTATTTGATACATCATTCCACCAATCGATGTCAGAAGAATCATTCATGTATGCTATTCCTTATGAATGGTATGAAAAATACCACATTAGAAAATATGGTGCTCATGGAACTAGCCACAAATATGTTGCTAATAGATGTGCTGCCTTAATTGGTAAACCAGTAGAAGAGCTAAAGATCGTTACTTGCCACTTAGGAAATGGCGCAAGCTTATGCGCTATTGAGAATGGTTTGTGCAAAGATACATCAATGGGCTTAACTCCACTTGAAGGTATTCCAATGGGAACTAGAAGTGGTAACTTAGATCCAACAGTTGTAAGTTACATCTGCAATAAGCTTAACTTAAATGCTACTGAAGTAGTAAATATGTTAAATAAAAAATCAGGATATTTAGGCGTTAGCGGTGTATCTAACGATTCACGTGACTTAGAAGCTGCTATGGCAGCTGGTAATGATCGCGCCCGCCTTGCTCTAGATATTCAATATAAACGTATCGCTGATTATATTGGTAGTTACTATGTACTTCTAGGTGGAATCGATGCTATCGTATTCACAGCTGGAATTGGAGAAAACTCTCCGAGATGCCGCCAGCAAGTAGTTAGGCGCCTTGGTGTTTTAGGTGTTAAGATCGATGAAGAAAAGAATAATGTTCGCGGTGAAGAAATTCTAATCTCTACACCTGATTCAAAAATCAAAGTATTCATTATCCCAACTGATGAAGAATTAGTAATCGCAAGAGACGTTATGCGTCTAGCTCATATTAAATAATATGGCTGATGAATATTTAAAACTTGTTAGTCCAGCCGGTGTTGCTGTTGATTTTTTAGAAATCGCTACAATCTATCTAGGTACATCAAAATATATAATTGTGCAACCAGCAAAATTATTTGATGGCATGGAAGAAGATGAAGCGTTTGTTTATAAAGTAACAAAGAATAAAAATCGTCAAAACAAATATGAATTAGTTTTGGATGATGAGATAATCGATAAAGTATTTATCGAATACAATAAATTACTTGATGAAGAAGAAGGAGAAGACTAATGGAATTAAAAGGATCAAGAACAGAAAAGAATTTACAAATCGCATTTGCTGGTGAAAGCCAAGCTAGAAATAAATATACATATTTTGCTTCAAAAGCTAAAAAAGATGGCTTTGTTCAAATCGCTAACATTTTTGAAGAAACTGCTAATAATGAAAAAGAACATGCAAAACTTTGGTTTAAAGCATTAGGCGGCATTGGTGATACAAAAGAAAACTTACTAGCAGCTGCGGAAGGTGAAAACTACGAATGGACAGAAATGTACAAAGAATTCGCCCAAGTTGCTCGTGAAGAAGGATTTGATAAGATCGCTGCTCAATTCGAAGGTGTAGCATTAATTGAAAAAAGACATGAAGAAAGATATCGTAAATTACTTGCTAACGTAGAAGGTGGCTTAGTATTTAGTAAAGATGGCGATACTATTTGGGAATGTGCTAACTGTGGTCACATTCACATTGGTAAAGAAGCTCCGCTAGTTTGCCCAGTTTGTGCTCATCCTCAAGCATATTTCTTTATTTCAAATAATAATTTCTAATAATGAAAAGTAATAGATTATTTAGCTTTATAGTTGTGATAGCAATCTATGCTATCACAATTATTTTAGGAATCATCCTTTACAACTACCTAAATTTCCATTATTTAGTTAATCTTTTAATTAGTGATGTTGTTTGCACAATCGTCGTTTTTATCTTTAGTTTAATCTTTAAAAACGCATCTTGTTATGATCCATACTGGAGTGTAGCCCCAGTTGTAGTGATTATTGCTTTATGCACTAAAACTAGCCTAAATACCCCGATAATTTTAGCCACAATCGCAATAATTATATGGGGCCTACGATTAACGCTCAATTGGGCATACACATTTAAGGGCTTAAATTTTGAGGACTGGCGTTATGTGATGTTAAGAGAAAAAACTAAAAAGTTTTATCCAATCATTAACTTTTTAGGAATTCATCTTTTCCCAACCCTTGTTGTGTATTTTTGTATGATTCCTTTCGTATCCTTATTCTATATGGATGCAAAGATGAATGTGTTTAGTTATATTTGCTTTGGCTTGTTGCTACTAGCTCCACTAATTGAAGGAGTAGCAGACATCCAAATGCATAACTTTAGGAAAAAACAAACTCACACTTTTATTAGGGTTGGTTTATGGAAATATTCGCGTCATCCTAATTATTTAGGTGAGATTTTAATGTGGATTGCGATGGGGCTATATGCAATTTCTTGCATCGGCTTTAGATGGTATTTTTTAGTAGGAGCAATTATTAATACGTTAATGTTCTTATTTATCTCAATCCCAATGGCTGAAAACCATCAACGCGAAAGAAAACCAGGATTTGAGGAATACAAAAGCCAAACTAGATACTTAATCCCTTTAAAGAAATTTAAATAGCATATCACGGCAGTGATATGCTTTTTTTAAAAAATGTGGTATAATGGTATAGATTTGTATTTGGGAGGCAAATATGTTAGAGATTTGTAATTTAGTGAAAGTATATAATGGCGACTTTAGAGCAGTTGATGATGTCAGCTTGACAATTGGTGATGGAGAAATCTTTGGCTTCATCGGACCAAATGGAGCTGGTAAGACAACTACAATCAAATCTGTTGTTGGTCTAATTGAATTTGAAGGTGGATCAATTAGTTTTGATGGGCTAGATGTTGCTAAAAACAGAAACAAAGTTAAAGAAAAAATAGCATACATCCCTGATAACCCAGAAATTTATGATAACTTAACTGGTATTCAATATCTTAACTTTATCGGTGATATTTGTAGCCTTGAAAAAGACGCTCGCTTAAAAGATATTGAAAAATATGCGGATATGTTTGGCATTACTAAAAACTTAGGTGATTTAGTATCTTCATATTCTCATGGTATGAAACAAAAACTAGCTTTAATTAGTGCCTTTATTAGGCATCCAAAACTTTTAATCTTAGACGAACCATTCGTTGGCTTAGATCCTAAAGCAAGCCACGATGTAAAGGAAGTTATGAAAAAGATGTGTGAAGAGGGAAATTCAGTATTCTTCTCAACACATGTTTTGGAAGTAGCTGAAAAATTATGTGACAAAGTAGCAATTATTAATCATGGTAAGATTGTGGCAAGTGGAACGATGGAAGAAGTAAAAGGTTCTTCAAGTCTAGAAGAAGTATTCTTATCAATTGCATCTAAGCAAGAGGAAGAATAATGAAGAAGTTTTTTACACTTTTAAAAGTTGATTTAATCAACGGTTTTTCTTTGAATAAAAACTTAAACAAGAAAAACCGTAAAGCTAACAAAGGTTCTAGCATGGGATTAATGATATTTATCGTAGCGATGTTTTTAATAATGTCATTTTCTTATGCATTTATGATTTATGGTTTAGCAAGTGGTGCTGATAGACCAGACTTACTTTTAGTATATGGAGTAGCAGTTGGCGTGATTGTAACTCTAATGATGACATTTGCTAACGCTTATGGAACGTTATTTAAATCGCGTGATTTTGAGTTGCTTACTAGCTTACCAGTTAGCTCGCGCACTGTTGTTGCTAGTAAAGTAGCATCACTTACAATTGTCGGTTATGCGTTCTTTGCGCTTATGTATGTTCCAGCGCTAATTATGTATTTTATTATTGAAGGAGTTAGCGTAGTATCGCTATTTGTTTCAATTGTAGTTTTATTATTGGGACCATTACTAGTAACTAGTTTATGTAGCTTAGTAGCTTACATTATCGGAAGAATCGTATCGCGTTTTAAAAACAAAAACACGATCTCTACCATTTTATATGTAATCTTCACGATTGCTTTAATCATAGGTATTTATGCGATCAACTTCACAATGCCGCATACTGAAGATGTAGCAGTGTTACAAGCATATGCGGATAACTTGTATAAAGTATTTACTACCATTTATCCGGTAACTAAAGTTGTCGTACAAGCGATGTATGGAAACCTACTTTACTTATTATTCTATGTAGCATTAATGGTAGTACCTTATATCTTATTTGTTATCATCATTGGTAATAAATATGTTTATATCAACACCCATGCGAAAGATTCATATAAGACTAGTAACTATGATATTTCTAAAGAAAAGAATAATAAAACAAGAGGCTTACTTAAGACTTTACTTCAAAAAGAATTTAAGACATTAGTAGCTACCCCAGTTTATCTAACTAATGTAGTTATTGGACCGGTAATGAGTGTTGCGGTTATTATCTTTACAGCTTATATGCTAAGATATCAAATCGGACCAGCAACAGGCGAAGCCGTTAATGCTACTTATGTAATATCTGTAAATATAGTATGTGCAATAACTTTATTTGTATCAGGAATTGCGCCTGCTTCAGGTTGCTCTATTTCAATGGAAGGAAAGAGATTCTGGATCATTAAGAGCTTACCAATTGATGCAAATAAATATATTAGATCTAAACTTCTATTTAGTTATTTATTGATGGGACCAGTAATGATTATTGCAAGTGTGGTAGCTAGTATTATTGTTCAAGCAAATTGGTTAGATTTTATTTGCATCATCCTCGTTCCTCAGATTGCCGCAATGCTATACTCGCTAATCGGTTTACTTTTAAATTTGAAGTTTTATAATCTTGAATGGGATAATCCAACGCAAGCGGTTAAACAAGGAGCAAATGTCGTGTTACCAATGTTAATCGATTTTGGTATCTTTGGTCATTTGGCAGCGCTAGTTGCAGTAGGTATTATTTTTGAAATAAGCCTTACTTGGGCAGTTTTAATCGCTGTTAGCATTCTATGTTTAGTATTCTATTTGATTATCAGAAAGCATGGCGTTAGTCTTTACAATAAGATAGCTGCCTAAATATAGGTGATAATATGAAACATGTTAAGAGTAAAAGATTAATTATGGAACCAATGTCAATTGAAGAGATGGACGAATTAATCGAAAAAGAAACTGATTTAGAATTAGTCGAGCTTTATAAAGATTTAAAAGAAAAAGCAAGTGATAACTTACAAGAGTATAAATGGTATAGCACTTGGAAAATCTGTTTAAGGGATGACAATAAACAAATCGGTGAATTCCACTTCAATGGCTTAAATAATTGTACAACCCAAATGGGTTATAAAATTAATGAAGAATATTGGGGCCAAGGTTATACTTACGAAGTATTAGATGCGATGATGAACTATGCTTTAAGTCAAGATGAAGTATACTTTATCGAAATGCTAATTAAGAAAAACGATGAATATAAAGTTAAAGCTTTAAACAAGTTTAAGTTTAAAATGGTAGCAGAAACTGATACAGAAGCTTTATATGCTTTAGAAAAACCTAAATCAAAAATGTTAATCATTTTTGCTAGCATTGGTTTATGTATTGGGTTAGCTGTTGGCTTTAGTTTAAATGCAGTCGTAATTAGCTTAAACTATATAGCTATTGGTATTAGCGTTGGCTTGTGCTTAGGCGCATTAATTGGTGCTACAATCGATAAAAACGATGAAGACAAACGTAAAGAATGCCAAGAAGCGCGCATCAAACAAGGCCAAGAAGAAGCTGCAAAAGCTAGCGAACAAGATAACAATGAATAAAAAAATATGGCTATTTAATAGCCATATTTTTATTTTAGGTTATATGTAGCATTAAGATAATATTCTTTATCATCTTTGTTTTCTAGATGAAGTATCTTATCATAGGCAATGTTTTCATGATCTAGACATAATTCTAAAAAGTACATAAAGATACCAATATCGATTTGATTATAGAAATCAACTAATGCCTTAGGCATAATACCGCGTTTACCTTCTTTTTTATAACGGTATACTTGTAAAGAGCCATTAGCTTCTGTAACTTGCCAAGGCTGGCTGTTACATGCGCTTGGCGCAAAGCGAACAATATTTGCGATATCTAGATATTTTTCACCATTCCAGATTTCACTAACGCTTTTTCTTTTGCTAGCAAACATATCTTTTCTAAACTTGCTAGCATCATCTGCTTTTTTAATAGCAATCATTATTACATAAGTTAGGCCGTCTAGTACTTTTTCTTTTACTTTACCAATACCAAACCATAAAGTAGCGATATTTTTAGATGTTAAGTATAAATCAATTTGTTCACCGATATAACCGATATTTTGTAAGTAGTTATCTTTTGCTTCACTATAAAACAAAATGCAGTATTCTTGACCACGCTTGCAAGTGTTGTGGTCTTTATCGATAACCAGTTTAACTTTTATATCTTTATTAAGAGGCACTACTTTTAAAAAGTAATCTTTTATATCTTTAAGTTCAGCTTCGCTTAAAGCCTCATCACCTATATTTCTAAATATATGAAATGATTTTCTTTTAAATATCATATCGTATGCATTCATATTTTCACCTCTAAATTATTAATAATAGTCCAATCAAGGCAGCAACGAGTGTCGGAACTGCGATGATGCTACAATATTTGATGAAGTCTTTAAAACCAAAGTCTACATTTTCTTCTTTCAAAATCCTCATCCACATGATACCGGCTAAAGCCCCGATTGGTGTAACATAAGCGCCAATATTCGAACCGATGATGGTAGAATATGTGGCTACTATAGAATTGATGGTTGCTTCATTTAAAATTGAAGCAAAACCTAGTGACATTGGGATATTGTTAATTAGGTTATCGCTAATTGTAGATGATGCTCCATAAATTAGAGCGGTTACCGGCTTAGCGCTAGATAGTCCATCAATAAAGTTTGCAATATATGAAGGAATTCCATGGTAGTCGAGCGCTAAAACGATGATGTACATCGATAACACAAAGAAGCAAAGGGTATAAGGTAACCTCTTATAGACATGAGTAATTGGTTTAATATCTTTAAAGATAACTGTATAAACGATTAATACAATGCTTAAACTTAGGGCAAATAGTAGGGTTACTATCCACATCTGTAAATTGATGTAATTTGATATAGCTAGGATTGTAGTACAAGCAATTAAATGAATAATTGCAATAATACTTAATGTTTTATGTTTTACCGGAATTACTTCAATTGCTGGTACATCCATTTTCTTAGATAATTCTTTTCTAAAGATTAAAAGTAAAATACCAAGGCTAGTAGCTCCAGCTAAGATGGTAGCTAGCCACATCGATTTAAAGTAAGCTAAAAATGAAATATTAAAGAATGAAGCGATGTAAATATTAGTTGGGTTACCAATAATAAATAACATACTATAAGTATTAGCCGTTACAAATTCCATTACAAGATAAGGAATGGGACTGATCTTTGCATTCTTAGAAAAGTAACAGATAAATAATGTAAATGTTAAGATGACGATATCGTTACTAGTAAAGATGGTAAGGATTGCTGTTAAAATATAAAACGTAAAGAATAATTTATATTTTGATCCCCCTACTTTTTTAATCGCAACGCTTGCCACATATTCAAAGAACCCTAGTTCATCTAAAGTAATTGATAACATCGTTAAAGATAAAAGTAAGACAATTATCTTTAAGGGGTTAATTGAAGAATCAGTATCTAGGCTACTTGCCAAATAGTCAAATGGTAGGGTACCTGTAGCAAGAGTAAGAATTGCTCCAGTTATTGCTACTAACCAAAAAGTATCTAGTTTTAATTTGTTAATCTTAATCGTTGGTTTGAAGATTACAAACAAGATTAAGGCGCTACAAGTTATAACGCTTATTATAATTGATAATATCATAATTATTTTCTCCATTAAGAATTATACTAGTATCTTTTTGTAAGTCAATTAACAAACGTTTTATTAAATTTTAGTTTTGTGTTATAATGCTTGGTGTTGAGGTAAAAACGATGATTTACAAGGATTTAAACATTGAAGAATTAGAAAAAGAGTTAGCTAAAGTTAATGAAGAGTTTAATCGTTTAAAAGGATTAAACTTATCTATTAACATGTCAAGAGGTCAACCTAGTCAAGAACAGCTTGACTTATCGATGCCAATGATGGATGTTTTAAACTCTAAAGCCGACTTAAGGTGTGAAGATGGAATTGACTGTAGAAACTATGGCGTACTGGGGGGTATTAATGAAGCTAAGAAGTTACTAGGTGATTTAATTGAAGTACCAGCTAGTAACATTATTATTTATGGTAACTCTAGTATTAACGTTATGTATGACCAAGTTGCTAGATCATTTGCCAAAGGTGTCATGGGAAGTACACCTTGGTGTAAACTTGATAAAGTTAAATGGCTATGTCCAGTGCCAGGGTATGATCGTCACTTTGCGATTACTGAATACTTTGGAATTGAGATGATCAATATTCCAATGAGCCAAGATGGCCCAGATATGGATTTAGTAGAAAAACTAGTTAGCGAAGATGAATCAATTAAAGGTATTTGGTGTGTACCAAAGTATTCTAATCCAAGCGGTATAACTTATTCTAAAGAAGTAGTAAAAAGATTTGCTCATCTTAAACCTAAGGCAAAAGACTTTAGAATTTATTGGGATAATGCTTATTCAGTGCATCATTTATATTTTGATAATCCTGATTACTTAGATGAAATCCTAAATGAATGTAAAAAAGCGGGTAACCCAGATATTGTTTATAAATTTACATCAACTTCTAAAATTAGTTTTCCAGGCAGTGGCATAGCAGCCCTTGCTGCAAGCGATGCTAATTTAGTTGATATTAAGAAGCAATTATCAATCCAAACAATTGGTTTTGATAAAGTAAACCAATTAAGACAAGTTAGATATTTTAAAAACTTAGATGGTATCAAAGAACAAATGCGTATGCATGCTAATATCTTAAGACCTAAATTTGAAGCGGCAGAAGAAATTCTAGACGCTAATTTAGGTGGACTTGGAATCGGGAACTGGACTAAACCACATGGTGGATACTTTATTTCATATGATGGGTATAATGGAACTGCCAAAGAAATAGTAGCTAAATGTAAAGAAATAGGAATTTTGCTTACAGATGCTGGAGCAGCATTCCCATATCATTTAGATCCAAATGATTCAAACATCCGTATTGCTCCATCAGCTCCACAACTTGATAAGGTAAAAGAAGCTATATACGCATTTTGTGTAGTTAGCAAGATGGTAACTTTACAGAAGCTAATAAATGAAAAGAAAGAAGGATAAAAATCCTTCTTTCTTTCTATATAAAATAAAAAAGTATCCTATCGGATACATTTTTATTGGACTGTTCCAGCTCTCTTAACTAAACCAGAACGTAGTGCACGAGTTGATACGTATACGCGTTTAACTTTGCCATCAGCATCAACGATTCTAACTTTTTGTAAGTTAGCTTTCCATGTTCTACGAGTTGCTGTTAATGAGTGAGGACGGTTGTTACCAGTTACAGTTCCTAAACCAGTCACATAACATTTACGTGCCATAGTGCACCTCCTACATTTCTAACCTTATCCATTATACTACTAACATAGATAATAATCAAGTTTTTTTTATTATTTATGGCATCAACTGATACTTATTCTTGTATTAAAATGTTAATTTTGTTATAATCTTTATAGAATAAATGTATAAAAGGTGACAAGATGAAGAAGAGCGAAATCGATAAAATGCAAAGAAGAAGAGCATATACATTTTTAATTGCGATTGCTTTAGCTACAGTTGTATTTTTAATTGTAGTATTAGCGATGGTTTTTAAATCTATTAAGTTTAAGAGCTATAAAGATATAGCTCGTAAAAACTTAACAATTCTAGGTCAAGATATGTTTAACTTACAAGATGGCGATTATTATATTTTTATTTATTCATCTAATCATGATAATGAAAAGATCAATATGGAAAAGCAAGATGCCTTAGAACCTTACATTGTTAATTACTTTACATTCGTAAAGCAAAATAAAAGGAAAAATGGTGTTTGTGAAATGAGATTACTTGATATAGAAAATTCCAAGAATCAACGCTGTCTTTCTACTTACACTACATCATCATCATCTCGCTGGACTGATTTTTATGTGGATGAAGCGAGCTTACCAATGCTTGTATACTTATCAGTAGTAGATGCTGGTAATAATCAATATAATTATTCATATGAAACATATACTAGCGAAAGCGATATTAAGTCTCAATTATCTACTTCAATTTCATCAGTAGTAGGTGTAGCTTATATTCCTTTAAAAAAGGAAAATGAGTATTGTTAATAGATGATTTGTCTTGACATTTACCCATTATAACTAGTATAATGGGATAGGTTACGGAGTAGTACTCAAGTGGCTTAAGAGGTGCCCCTGCTAAGGGTATAGACTGGGAAACTGGTGCGGGAGTTCAAATCTCCCCTGCTCCGCCATTGACATATCCTAGTGAACACCGAATTAGAACAGGATATCTAAGAGGTTGTTTAGCTTTAATGATATATATGAATTAAAAGACTAGTGATAGTCTTTTTTTCTTTTTATCTATGTTGAAATTTTGTGAAAGTATTTTTTGTGGATTTTATCAATATTATTTACAAATTAAAAAAGTCTTAGTGGTGCTAAATATAGAACTAACGCTGATTATTTATGTATGGCATATAATTCAACTGTAACAGATAATATGTTATCAATTAATGAAAAAGCTATAATTAAAAATAAAAAAGAAATAGAAAATGTGATGGCAGCTATTAGAAATGGTTTAAATAAAGAAATCATGAAAGATGAATTAGACAGGTTAGAAGCTGAAAAACGTAAATTAGAAATAGAAAATATAAGATTAATAATAAAGAATAAAAATAAGCCAACTCCTAAAATGCTATTAGCATTCTTAAAATCATTAATAGATATGAATTCTAATACAGAATCTCAAAAAAAAAGATTAATACAAAGATTTGTTAAAAAAAGTAGTAGTATATAATAATAAAATAGATATCTATTTGATAGCTGGAGTAGATACATTAGATAGTAACGATGAAATAAAAGATATAGTAGAATTAGATGATGAAAATAAAGAAAAATTATATCTTGGTAATGGATGTTTAATATTGTAATGTAGCAGATAAACATTTTTAAAATATGTTATAAAAAACATAAAAGCAAGAAAAAAAGCAGCCAAATATGTCATATATTACATATTATATGTTGACAAAATTATTAAGAATAAGTAAAATAACTATGTAGGTGATGATATGAATAATTTTTTAGAGTATTTGGATAAAAATCTTAATGAAGTAATGTTTGATGATGAGGATGATGATTATACTAATTTGTTAAAAACAATTGCTACTATGATTTCAAACACTAGGAATGAGAATAAGATTACACAACATGAATTATCAGAAATTACCCATATTCAACAAGGAACAATTAGTAAGATTGAAAATGGTAATTGTAATTTGACTCTTAAAATGTTACAAAGAGTCGCTGATGGATTGGGAAAGAAATTGATTGTGAAATTTGAATAGAATGGTGAGAAAAATGGAAAATAGAATTAATAAAATTTTTGTTAAAAACTTTAGAGGGTTAGTTGATTTAGAATTGAATAAACTAAATAGAATAAATGTTCTTGTGGGTGATAACAATTCTGGTAAGACAAGTTTTTTAGAATGTATAAAATTGATTTCAAATCCAAATCTTAATAATGCTATTACTATGTGTACAACTAGAACAAAGCAGCTAAGAGCAGGATCATTTTTTACTGAATTTATAAATATGCTTCCGAAAAGAGATAATTCTGGAATTAATATATCTTGCATTTTTGATTCTGGTAACGAATTAAAATATAGATTAAACGGAAATGTAGTACAAACATTGATAAACCCAATTGAAATGTCAGAATATATCAAAATAATTAAATTTGATTCGATGCAAAATATTAGTCAGTTTAATGGTAAAATTGGCTATGATTTTTATAACAAAAACACTCAAGATATTAAAAAAAATGAACAAGAAATAAAATTAAATGCATTCAATGCTTTTAATTATAGATCATTTAAAGGCAAATCAAATTTGATGAAAGTAGCATACATATCACCTGTTGACTATGCTGGAATTAATCGTTCTTTTGATATTATTATTAAAAATGAAAAATATAAGGAAATAGTAATAGAATCATTAAAAATTTTTGATCCATACATTGAAGATATTTTGTACATGAAAGATGATTTCGGAGATCCAATTGAATGTGTTAAAAATTCTAAAGTTGGAATTATTCCATTATCGTGTTATGGTGATGGTGTAAAAAAATTATTAAGTGTGGCTGGCGGCATAGCATCTGCCAATAATGGTATTTTATTGATTGATGAATTCGAAACAGCAATACACATAAAAAATTATGATGATGTTTTTAATTTTGTTGATAAAGCGTGCGAAAAATTTAATGTTCAATTATTTATCACAACTCATTCAATAGAAGCAGTTGATGAGTTGCTTAAGATAGATAGTCTTGTTGAAAATTCTGATATAAACTTTATTACGTTACGAAAAGATTACGATCTTAATAAAACTGTTTCAAGAACATTATCCGCTAGAGAAGTACGAGAAAATCGTAAGAACTTTGATTTTGAGGTTAGATTATAATGAATTCATTAGTATTGTGTGAAGGAAAAACAGATGCTATTTTGCTTAGTTATGTTCTAATTAATCAGTATGGTTATAAACCATTTAAAGATGAAAATGGTGACAAGAAGAATTTAACTCCAATATTTAATTCAAATTTGAATGAATATGCATATTGGTATAAAAATAATAATAGTTTTGTGTTAATATGTAGTGTCGATGGCTGTGACAATATTTCAGAATTTTTCTCAAAATATATTATTCCGATTCAAAAAAATGATTATAAAAATGAAAATATATTTGAAAAAATTGTTATTATAAGAGATAAAGATGATAAAACTAATGAAGAAATTGAAGAGGTTATTTTATCAAAAACAAATATTAGTTTTTTATCAAACAAATGGGAAAAAGTATGTATTGAAACAAAATTTGACAATATCAATTCATTTTTTTTAACTTATTTATTAATCATTCCAATAGAACATTCAGGAGCATTGGAGGATGTTGTTTTAACTGCTTTTTCTGAAGATGATAATAAAAAAATCATTGTAGAAAAGTCATGTAAATTCATTGATGATATTAAACAGGATGCATCAACATATTTGGTAAGCAGAAGATTAATATCAAAAGCAAAATTAGGTGTAACTCTTGCGATTATGTCTCCGGAAAAAGTATTTCATTTTATTGATGAAATGCTAAAAAATATTGATTGGACTAAATATAATACAATAATGACTACATTTAATGTGTTATCAGAGCTTGCTTAAAATATTAATTTAGAATTTTGTATTAATTAATTTATTATTATAAATGTGATGAGGATTGTCGTTTATATACTTATAGACTCAATCCTTTTTCTTATGACTTTTTTTAATAATTGCTTTATAGCTATGTTTATTTTTTAAAAAAAGTGATATAATGAGGTCGCAGCATTGGTGTACTATGGAATTGCACGCCTGCAAAGGAGGCCCTGGTTCGATTCCAGGATGTTAAAGCGTATCAATGTTGGTACGCTTTAACATCTTGAAATCCCACCTTTATTTTTTATGAGCGTTATAATTTATGAATCAATGTGTAAAAACGTTAAGGTTCTTGAACAAACTAGAAGGGTTATTAAGAGATTGCTAAACGATGCTCTTGTAGCTAAAAATGAAATGCAACTGAAAGCGTTGACTTATGAATTTGCATTATTATATGCAGCATATACAGAAGCTTATTTCCTGAAAATGCTTCATTCTGAAAATTGCTTTCCTAGTGATGATTATATCTATGCTATTCTATTTTTTGATACTAAAAAGCAACAAGAAAGAAGTTATGAGCAACAATGGGAAAAATGCATTTCTGAAGGATTCAAGGTTATAACTAACAATAATAATTTGGGAGAAATTGCCAATAAGAAAAAAATAGTAACTGAGCTTGTTAAAAAGTATATAATTGAAAATAGGGAAATTAGAAATAAAATAGCTCATGGTCAATGGGAAGTTGCCTTGAACAGCAAAACAACAGCTGTGAAAAATGATATGACGAACGAAATTAATAAATTAGATTTTGTAAAAATTGATTTATGCTTTGATTTATATAAGAAAATTATAAATATAGTATTAATGCTTTTACAATCTCCCTATCGTGGACATTATAATAATTTTTATAAGGATGTCGAAGAGGTGAATCTTATCGCTGGAAAAATTGAGGCGAGTTCTATTGACACCAAGTATAAATTAATTAGTTGGAAAAAAGATGATGAAAATAGAAGAAAATAAAAGATGCAATTAGTTATACAATTGCATCTTTTACGTTTATGCGACACTGATTTACCTTAAACCGCCACTTATAGAAAGTTAAAGGTATCTTAATTGATACCTTTTATTTTTTGCCTTCGTTTTTTTATAAATCGTCATTTAACGGAAGTATTAGATTTTAGTTATATTTTAGGCCTTTTTGATATCTTACGAAAACTTTTATTATCAAGCTCTATTACCGAAAATCAACAAATATTTAAAAAGCGGGAATAGAATATGGATTATATAAACAGAAAAAGTTATTTAGAAAAGTTAATTAGATTACAAAATACACCTGATATTAAAGTTATAACTGGAATAAGAAGGTGCGGTAAATCCGTACTTTTAAAGCAATTCATAGAATACTTGAAATTGAATGATATTATTATTAAAAATAGATTTAGAATGATTTTTAAATATTGAAAACTCATTTTCTTAGATTATATTTGATAATATAATTATTGTGAGTCGTATTACTTTCTCCTTACGAAATTTAAGGTAGCCTTACGAAAAAATGCTTACCCTTACTAATTGTATCAAAATGGGTAAACATTGCCATTAGCAAACGTAGTTGAATACACCACACTATATGCTGGTTATGGTTGTTGATTCTACAGACAGATTTAGATTAGAACTGGAAATATCCGGTTCTTTTCTTTTTTATAATACTTCGGAAAATGATATAAAAATACATCAAGAATAGCCAAAAATCGGTTAGAAAACAATGCTACTGACTGCTTGTTTTTCTACCATCTTATTTATCAATGTGTTATAAAGATTATATAGAACATAACTATGAATAATCATTTTTTAATATGTTTAAAAAATGATTAAAACTTTTTTTAAAAAAGTGTTACCTTTTTAGCATCTATTACGTCTTATTAGTGAAGAGTGATAAAAAAGTGCTCGGGGGGGGGCTAAAAATGACAAGAAATGAATTTGAAGTTAAGTATTCTCAATACTATGAAATGCTTTTTAGGGTTGCATACAGTTACGTTAAAAATAGTTGGGATGCAGATGATATTGTCCAAGACGTATTTGTGAAACTATATCTAACTCATAAAACATTTAAAACTGACGATAATGAAAAGTATTATCTCATACGACTAGTTATCAATAGAAGTATTGATTATATAAGGCACAATAAAAAACATAGCTTGTCACTTGACAACGAGTATATCAATAATCTTCCAGATACTTCAGATGCTGATAATAGAAAGAATGAAGAAATATATGAATGTGTTTGCCTATTAAAAGATAGTTATAAAACTATTATCATATTGTATTATTATGAAAACTATAATCTTAAAGAAATAGCTAGCATTCTCAAGATTACGCAAGATAATGCAAAAGTAAGACTTAATAGGGCAAGAGAACAATTGAAAAAACTCATTAACGAAAGAAGGTGAAATAATGGAAAGAGATGATTTAAAAGAATTATTAACTATGAATATACCTGATCATAAAGGTGATTTTGATAAAGTATATGAGGCTTGTGAAAGAGCAAAGCAAGCAATAAAATTAAAAAAAACTATGCTTATTCAAGTGCTTACACTTCTAATTATATTGTGTTTTGTTTCATTCTCATCAATTATGATTTATAAAGAAATACAAAAAGAATATGATCTGACAACTATTGTACCTCCGAGAAATGAAGTTCTAGAAGATCGATTATTTATGCATTTAGATTTTCGCGGAAAGTTTCCACAGTTTGATTCTTATGTTGCTGTCGGCCCAGAAGTTGGAAGTAATCGTTTTAATCTTAATGTTATATTAAACTCTAATCTTTTGAAAGAAGAAGATAAAAATGTATTAGTAGAATATTCAAAAACTGTTAAAGAAAAAGTACCAGAGCACAATGTAAGATTTGTAGTATGCCTTGGTGCAAAAGATGACAAAGATTATGTGTTCTTAGCCGATATCTATTATGATGCAAAGTCGCATAATGGCTACGAAATAACTACATTTTATTTTGAAAGTAATTTACCATATCCTTTTTCTTCATTAGCGGACGAGTTTGAAGAATTGACGGGAGAAATATTAACAACTGATACAATCGATTGCATAACAAGTTATAACGACCAAAACATTTTAGAGTGTGGAATAGCACTATGCTTTGAAAAATTAGATGATGGCACATATAAAGAATATTATTTGATGAAAACGTACGACAAAAAACAAGAATTTGTTGTAAAAAAATGATGCATTTTTTCGTTAGTATTTATGACAAAATAGACTAACTATATATTTAAAATGTTTTTATTGTTTATAAGTGAATATATAAATTTACGAGGAGATAGGTGATTAATATGATTGTCAATTAATAATAACTATAGAGTAATTAATCACAGCCGTAATCTATTATTAGATTACCATATCAGCCTCGTTTTTTATTAGATTGTGCAAAAATGATGAAGTGAAAGCACAATTTTGCTTTTATGCATAATCTTAAATAATAAAGAATTATTTTTTTTGAATTATGGAGGTTTTATATATGAAAAAAATAATAAAAACATTTTTGATTGTCATAATATTGTTAGCGCTTGTGCCATTTTTAGTTGTTGCAAATGCTTCAACAAAGATTGAGCAGCATGATTTTGAAGTATGTTTTATATCGAGAGATTTTGTAAGTCTTAGTAATATAAAAATAGATGTATATAATGCTTATGTTGATGATATAGATGATGGCGGAACATATATTTATGGTCATAGTCTTATGTATTCGACATATTCTAACTATAGAGGAAAAGCCTATTTAAACAAACCTAGTGATAAGTTTTTAATAGTAATTGATTTAGCAACTTTACCACAAGAATATGGAATTGAAAAGAACAGCTACTTTATTGAAGAAGGAAACGAAATAATAGTTGATGTTTTAAAAGTCGATTCTATTAAATATGAAGGTAATGATTTAATTTTTTATTCAATCGACGAAAAAAAACTATTACTTGATTATACAACTCAAGTTAAGAATGATGACTTGCATAAAAACGATGTAATCTTCAGTGATAAAATAGTTTTGAAAACGGAAGTAGATTATGGTAGAAAAGTAGCCATTAATAAAGAGATTGATGTATCTAATTATACTCAAAAAGAAAAAGTAGATTATCTTTACAACAAGGGATTAATTAGTAATAGCATAAGAATAGATAAATATTGTGATATTTTGATAAACAAAGAATTTGAAGGGCTTCATTGCCTGAACGATTTGTTTGAAGAAATCCAAGCATACAAAAAAGATAACGATAATATTCCGTTTATACTAGGCAATAAAATTGATTATGTTCTTGATGAAAATGGTGGATTAAGATCAAGACCTAACACAAACAAATCTTATTCATCTACGAATTTCAAAATACATTATCGTTCTACTTATTGCGATGATTCAACAGCACAAGCTGTTGCAAGTTATATGGAAGGACTTAGAACATTATTTATAGGCAATTACTTCCAAACCCCAATCTTGGAGTTTTTATCAACTAGATATCATATCTATTTGACAGGTGAATCAAATGGTAATACCTTGGGATCTTGCTTTATGACTACAAGCAACAAAACCACTGCATCATACATAGTTATATATGGGTTTGACAATTCTTTAACCACTGATATTCAGACTACTCTATCACACGAATACTTTCATGCAATACAAAATTCATATAATTCCACAAGCAACTGGTTTAAAGAAGCAGCTGCAGAATGGGCAGGATTATTTGGAACGGGCGACCAAACACAATTCGTTGATTGGATGGAATGCATGTATTTAACAAGTGCTAGTTATTGTAATTTCGCAGAGTCGATTTATAATTCTCTTGGATATGAAACTGCTTTTTTTGCTTTGACACTAGATGAATGCTATTGTGGCGCTGAAACATTGGCGGGCATTTATGATGAAATCGGTGACCTGTCTCAAAACTATAGTTTTAGTGACCTGACGGATGCAATCGATGCTTATCTTGGTGACGCAGGCTTTGATGACACATTTGAAGATGCAGTTGTAAGAGCTTATGTTAGACTATCTCAACCATATTATCTTTTTGATAGCCTTACCGGTGACAATAAAACTGATGCACCTCATTCATCGATGAATACAATCAATACTACATTTACAGAGTTGTTGGAACCATATAGCGGCTCGTTATATAGAATTAGATGTAGCGGAACTGGTACATATCGCATTACAGCAACAATTGGAATGAGTGGCTATCCATTTACCGCATCATATGTGCGAAGAACAACATCAAATGGCACAAATAATTATTATGCATATTATAAATTTACTTCAAATCCACTCACATTTACTAATTACCTTTTTGGTACAACTACATGCAATGAAATATGCTTAGTGCCAACATATTTCGGAAGCAGTAGCCATTCATATACACTAGCATTACAGGTAACTGTAAATTCTTAATAATTATTTTGAAAACAAAAAAAGTAAAAAAAGATTTTATTATATAAAAATATTGAAATGCAGTGAGGAAAGACTATTTTATTGAAAGTGTCCTATTGTTAATTAGTCTTTCCTCTTGTTTAATTACACTTATAGAAAAAAAATATTATAATGCGGTGTTACATGATTCCAAACGTGATATTAGATAATGGAAAATATAAAGAAACCGCCTTCTTTTTGGAAAATGCTGGATGCGGTAGATTTAGTGGATGCCCAGTTATTGACTTGTTTTATATGGCTTCAGAAGGATCAGTTGTAGAAAAAGAAGGTATTGCAATCGTATATGGTATAATGCACGGCACTTTAAGAGATGCAACTGGTGGTAAGATGGCTATTGTAACTCCATCTAAATACATTCTTGATATTATATAATTCAAATAATAGTTTTTATAATTTGTTAATATTGAGTATTTTGAAAAACTTTTTAAAAGGAGGAAACATGGAATTTTCACGAAAAATCAAAGATCTAAGGAAGAAAAAAAATGTTTCTCGAAAAGAATTGGCCGATAAAACCTATACAACGAGCTTGACAGTTTTAAAGTGGGAAACAGGGCTTAGTCTTCCAAGTCGAGAAACACAAAGACTCTTATGCGATTATTTTGATATTACTTTAGATGAATTAACTAGCATTGATGATTCAATGATAATAAAGAAAAATAGAGCAATATTTATATACAAAATACTACTGATATTTATTGTCTCTTTGTTTGTGTTATGCGCAATAGGATATGTATTGACAAATAATAATAAAAAGAATACGGAAACTCATATCATATATGATGAAATACCATATTTGAAATTAAATAATATCCAAACAAATTATTATCAAATTGGTTTTGAGTACGAAATAATAGATAAAGAATATGTGCTAAAAAATAATGTTTTAACAATTCCTAATTCAAGCGAATTATCAACGATTACCTCAATACCTAAAACAAAACCATTGCGTGCTGAATTTAGAATGTCTTGTGAATATGATGTGCAATACTTTTACATTAATGATTCGTTTGAGCCAGTTGATAACGATGGTAGCTGGACTTATGCAAGAATCTATAGAATAGAAAATGTAGATGAAAAAAACAATATTATACATTTAGATGAAATTGAATTTGATAATAATGCTGTTCTAATGATTTCGTGTTATTATCAAGACTTAAATGTAAGATACTATTATGTTATTAAAAAATAGGGGGAGAGTTTTATGAAAAAATTAGTATTATTAATTAATCTATTATTGGTTGCCTTGCTTTTTGTGTTTCAAATTAGGGCAAATGCCACTGAACAAAATAGCAATGAAAGCAGTGTTATAACAATTGCTGATGAAATCATTATGTTTGGTGAAGGTAATAATAGATGGTTTACGAATCAACCAATTTTAGATGATGCAGAACCAGATTATGAATTCAAAAGCACCAATCCAGTTCAAAAATATTATAGGCATGAGATGATTATAGACCGTTATATAAATGAAGAAAAATATGGTCTATTTGGAATTGATTCAACAAATGAAACGCACAGGCTCGAACCTAATGCATATTTGTACGATCCGATTTCAACCGGTGCAAACGGATATGTTCATATTTCTATATCAACTGTTGCGCAATTCCCTGATCCGGATTATATAGCAAGGGATAATGACACATTAAAAATGAAAAATATGTATTCTGATTTAGCCATTTCAGGAGATTCAACGAAGGTTGGATATGGTAAAATTCTTTATAGAACTGGTCAAGTAGGGGAAACGTGGGGTAATTGGTCATATGTGGATTTAGAACCATTTATTGATACAAATGCTTCGTTAAGCTTTTATGGACAGCAATGTGTTCAAATAGTGGTTATTTATGAAGTGAAGGAAAAAGCACCAACAATTTTTCAATCAAATAAATTTTATCATGTTAGAGGAATATATGAATTTATGATAGTGTAGGCATTATACTATATGATTAACAAACTGTTGAAAAATACGTGCATCAATTAATTTCTTTCGCTAACGGCAATTTCATAAAATAAAAGTTTTCTGGGTCGCGTCTTAAATGAACAAGATATGTGTATTCATATATAATGACAATGGTCAACATTTAAATAATAATAGTGACTCTACATTAACAATTATAAAAGTTGTTGTTAATTAAGTGTTAAATCTAATATAAAGAAACTGTTCATGTATGTCAGTAATTAAATATAGATAAAAAGATACATAAGGAGAAAATAAGTATGAAGAAGAATGAAATGTTTAAACATATTGTTGCAATAAGAACTGCTAAAAATAATAGTGTGCTTGGTGGCACTGGTTTTTTTGTAAAAACTGATGATGATAAGTGCTTTTTAGTAACTGCGACTCACGTAGCTAGAGAGACAACGAGCGGTACAGATATCTGCGTTAGAAATCTTGCTACTGGATTACCATTTGCTTTTAAGATTAGTCAGCTTAATAAAATGGTCATATGGCTATATCATCCGATTGCAGATATAGCAATTCTGGAAGTAGAGCGAAGTTCCAATATCAATTTATCGCTATATGTGTTACCAATATCGGTTTTTGAAAATGACTTCAATAATGTGCCGGAAAGGGAATCAATTGTTACTATGTATGGTATGCCTGATGTCTACACTGATTTAGAATTCGCTCCGTTTACTTGTGATAGTTATCCTGCATCAAATCTATGGGTTTCGTATTTTGAGATTACAGGAAGCGTGTTTAAATGTTTTATGTTGGATAAGCCATCAACTCAAGGTTTTAGTGGGGGACCAGTTATAAGTTTATCTAAAAATGATTTGCAAAAATGCTATGGCATAATCCATGGTACTAGGCAAGATAACACCGGAGGAAAATTGGCCATCGTAGTACATAGCGGGTATCTATTTGAACTATTGGGCTACGCCAAAAATGTTTAGTCACCGAATATTAAAAAAAGTACAGCGCATTGTCAAGTCTAAAAATTAGCATTTAAGATCAATGTAATAATTAGCCCTCGATTGAGAGAGATTTGATAGGAAAGAAGATGTATTTGCATTCAAAATGGTGAACAAAATGCTATTCGTTTATAATGTGGTGGACAAGCAACGATAGGCACTGTTTATCTTAATGGGTTTAATCCGAATATTCTTTCTAAAATGGCAAATGGGAGCTTCTTAAAATGGAATTGTTGGATTAGCTGATGATATTGAAGCATATATAGAAAAAAAACACTTTTTAATACTGCGAGTAATTAAGAATAAAGATCTATATTCAAATAAAAAAGAGTTGTAGGCGAAAAAATGGATTTAAGATATGAAAAAATAAGAGACACATTTAAAAATAAAATACTGTACACACGAAAATCAATGTTTTCATTTGTCAAACTGTACTTAATTAGGAAATATAAAATTGATTTTAATGTTAGAAAATTAAAAGAAATCACTTATGGTGAAAAAATACCAAGTTCAAATTACGAAAAAGAAGCAGCCGCTATTTTTGATATGTATAGCAATTTGTTGAAAAGCAAAGATATTAGTATGTTTTGTAAAAAAGCAAAAATATCAAATGTTGAATTAGAATATAATAGCGTGAGCACCTCAATAATAAATATATGGCGTGAACACATAGATGATGTATATGTGTTTATGCTAATGAACTTCTTGCTTTTGTGCAATGGCTTACCAATCATTAATCCATATAAGCAAAGATATTCTGAATTCATTGATTCGCTGAATAACAAGGATGTTGAATCGTTGAATAATCTAATACTTATAATTTTAGATGATACTGAGACATTGGATGCCAATTATTATGATAATTGCTTGCAGATTGATAGGGACGTGTTAATTGAGTTTATTATCAATAACAAAACAAATATATGTGAAGTCGGTAAGATAAATCACATATATTTGTTTGGCTCTTATGCTAGCGGATTAACACGTTATGATAGCGATATTGATTTGCTTGTTTTTTCAAAAGATGATCTAACTTTTGAAGAAAAGATTAGTGGCATTAATTACATAAAGGAATTAATAAGAGATAGATTCAAAAGAATAGTTGACATTCATGAAACAACTCGTGAAATACTTGCTAAAGATAATGAAAGAATAGACAATAGAATATTAATATTTTAGAAAGAGAAAACTAATGAGCAATAATGGGCTAAAAAATAAGAACGAAATAATTAATAAAATTGTTGATAATACTGAGGTATTATGTAATGTTTCGAGGCATCATGGTAATGCTTCATTGAAGATTAACTTAGTATCTACTTTGGGAGCATATAAAGTTGATTTCTTTTTATATGTGGATTCATATAATACTAATAATATCGGTTTCGGGTTAGGTGCTACATGTAACTTATATAGGAAATTTATATTTTCTAATAATAAATATAAAATTACTACATTTGAAGGACTTGAATATGAATTTGATAGCATTGGAAATGATAATTATTATAATGCAGAGCTCAATCAACGAATAGTTAAATATAGCGAAGATGATGATGTGTTTAGTTTGTTTGATGGGTTTGGCAATGAATACTATTATGGTGGCTTTAGTCATTATCCACTAGAAGTTACTTTTGGACAAAGCGGATACAAGTTAGATTTAACTATTACAGATAATAGATTAGCGGTAGTCAAGGTCAAATCAGGTTCGAGAGCAATTAGTTCAATTTATATTACATACACATCAATAGGAAGTGCTTATTATGCGACATCAATAACTTGTACGAAACCGAATAATGTATATACTCTAACTTATAATAATAGCGGAAGAATAAGCAACATTGTTGCTAATATAAGTGGCTATGGAAGTACACCTTTTTCGAATATGAACTACTCTTTTAATCAATATGATATAACGGTAGTTGATAATATTAGACATAGACGTTGCAAAGTGACACGTGGTTTTAATCAACAGGAACAAACATATATAGTTACTAAAATTGAAGAAGACTATTATGAAAACAATACTTCAATTGATAAAATAACAACAAATGTTACACATAGCAATAATTATTATACAAAAGTATATGATAATAATGGAAATTTTGTTGAACTATATTATGATAATGAACAAATAGAATATATTGTAGACTCAAATTGTAATTTACAGAAGTGTTTATATGATGATTATAAAAAACAAATTGGAAACTATAGTTCAATTTCATTCTTAAAGAAATATGTTGAAGAAAACAATTTAGTAAAGAATGGCTATTTTGAGAATTCATCACATATGAACTATTGGAGTATTGTAGGCACATCAAGCGGTGGTATTAGCTACGATAATGATAGACCATTATCAAGTGCTATTGGGCCATATTATTTATATATAAATAATAT
This sequence comes from Bacilli bacterium, assembly GCA_017962745.1. Classification (GTDB taxonomy): domain Bacteria; phylum Bacillota_I; class Bacilli_A; order ML615J-28; family CAG-698; genus RGIG8164. Next base: position 53,315 of record JAGCUR010000014.1, read on the forward strand.
GGGTAACGAATGTTATTTAAAACAGACGATAAATATTAAAGGAAGCGAACTTGATAACTATACATTAGTACTATGGGTAAAGCAATTATCTTTAGGGACCAATTCTAATTATGATTTGTCAATTGAAGTGAAATATAATACTTCTGACAATATTGTAAGCCCTATACCTTTTACTTTTGTTGAAAATATTCCTCATAGTTCTACGATAAATCCAAATTGGCATCCTTTGATATTTGATGTGTCAAAACACAAAAACTTTGATTCAATAGACTTAATGATTAAATTGCCAAATACAGGAATTCAATATGCTATTGATGGAATCATATTGATAAAAAATAAAGTTATAAATGAATCATCTTATTATCTGTTTGGCAAAAAAAGTAAGCAAGAAAATAAAGATGAAATGGTTAATTATGTACATAATTATCATGACAGTCATTATAATATTGATAAATTAGGAATGATCATTGATAAGGATGGTATAATTACTAGATATTCATATGATGATGCTTGTGTAAATGTTGTAAGTGAAGAAAAGTGTAATAAAACAATCCAAAGAGTTTATGATGAAAACGAAAAGAACAATTTATTGAGTGAAACGATAACATGCGGAAATAAAAAAGTTGTTAGCAGCAATGAATATACCGAGTCGAAAGATTACATAGAAAAAGAAATTTCATATGATGATTCTGAAACTGAATATACTACTGGCGAATCAAGTGGCCGTGTGTCAAAAATAGTTCCACCTACTGGAATTAACGAATTTTACGCGTACAATAGTGTAGGATTAAAAGGCTTAACGCTTATTAGAGGTAGTAGTTTTGATGCGGATTTAAACTATCTATATAATGATCAAATGAAATTGACCAAAGTTGAAAAATTAAATTATGAATTATATAGATACAATTATCAAAACTTAAAACTAAACAGTGTAACGCTCCAGAATAATAATTTATTGCTAGAATCTTATAATTATCAAAGTACTTTCCCTTATGGAATCAGTAAGATTAAAAAAGGCTCAAATGGCGATGAGGTACAATTTATATATGACAGTTATGGTAATATCAAACAAGTTCAATATAAACTTAAAGGAGATAATAGTTTTTCCTTAAAATATGAATTTGAATATGATGATGTTGCCCATGCGTCTTTAAAGTGCATAACAAACTATATTGATAACGATTGTTGCTGTAAAGATTTTGCATATGATGCTATAGGAAACATTGAGACCATTTATGATTCGCAAAATCATAATTATGATGTGCACTATTTATTTGATGATTACAAAAATTGTATAAAAGATATTGACATTGAAAATGTAAAGAGAATTGAAGTGATTCCATATCAAAACAAAGAACAAAAAGCAACAAAGAAAGATTTAATTGATAGTTGTTTATATCAACTTAATAATGAAAAGAGAAAATATTATTGTTTTTTTGATGGTACAAGTACACATTCAAATTACTTAAAGCAAATTTTTTGTGCTAACCGCTCTAACGATATTGAAAAAACAATAAGTCCATCTATTGGTGATGGTGTTGTACCAGTGAATAACAATGGGAATTGGTATTTTCCTATATCTACCACTTCACAATTGAAATATATTATACCTAGTGAATATATAAATGCTGACGCTCATTCACTAATAAATGGATCTATTGGATTTTTATTTATTCCGACATCAGTAAATAGCGTTAAAACGCTCTTCAGCATATACGATAATACTGGATATTCTAGATTAGTTTGTGAAAACATAGATGATAATTTAATAGTAAAAATATATAGAACTAATAATGCATGCTATGAAACATACAATTTAGAAACTAGTTGCAAAGCGAATATGTTAAATTATTTTGGCTTTAGTTTTAGCTTCAATTTGAGTACTAACGAAAAACAACTTTGGTTTCTAATTAATAATAGAAAATATCATTTTAGTTTCGATTTGAATAATACTTTGTGCTTCACTGCGTTTAGTATTGGCAGTTATAAAAATGTCAGCACATCTTTTTCTACATTCAAATTATATTCATTAATGTTTATGCCACTTAATTACAATGTTAATGTTTTAAATATAACTGGGCTTAGCAAAAACTATCATCTTTTAAAAGATATATATGAAACAGCAAATGAAAAAGAAGAAATAATATCTATGGATACTTTTCCAACAAATACTATTAATAGCATTACTGATTTTATTCCTTTAACCACATCGTTTATTTCAAAATCTAATAGAAAGCCAGTATATTTAAATCTTAGATACGACGAAGACTGTATTAGAAACAGATATTTCAAATATAATAGTTTATTAAAACAAAACATGCTTAAGATGGACGGTATTAATTTAGTATATGATTTATCACTAGGTCATACTTTTACAATTGCAATGAATGTAATATTTAATAGACTGATGGCTAAGAATTATATTTATACAATTAAAGATAATAGTAAATACATAAGTTTATTAAGCGTTAATAATCAATTATACTTGGATGTGAATGGCTCGCTAACTAACATTAACATTACAATAACTGCAAATGCAGCATTTTTTATTAGTTTGGGACTTGATTATGTTGCTTCTAGTGATTCGTTAATCTGTGATTATTATAAAGTTAGAATAGTAGTAAATAATAGTTCATATGAGAACACAATTAATATAACTTCTTTATCAAATCCATTACTAATAGTGGGATCTAAAGGAATGAATGAAAACCTTGATTACTTTATGGATGGATATATTAATTCCTTGTGTTATAATAATACATATATGAGTGTTACAAGTGTTAACACATTACGTGGCGAAGTTAAGCCAGTAAGAAGCGAAGCTATTATTGATGGATTTGGAAGAGTAAATAAAAAAGTATTATTAAAAGATACATTTAAACTTGAAAAAACTCTTGCTTATAAACAAGTAGAAGAATCATCGCAAGTATTTAAAGATACGATGATTGTTGATAGTGAAATAATAAAAGATAATTCCAATAACACACTTTTGCAAAGAAGCTACGAATATGGTGGCGGTCATAGTTATGGAAACATATCTAAAATCAAAGAGAATGGATCTATTAAGAATCAATACGTATATAACGAAAAAGGGTATTTAATTACTAGCTATTATAATAATGAAGGTAAATTTGATACATTTGAAATTAATAGCGATGGAAATATTACCAGAAAGCTTACTCGTCATCCAACATCATTATATGTTTATAGTGATATCTCATATGTGTATGATTCTTCATGGCCTGATAGGTTAGTTCAAGTTGGCGATAAAAGAATAGAATACGATAATGATTCTATTGGGTGCCCAAAACACTATGGCTATTTCGATAATAACGGAGTATTCACAAGTGGTATAACTTATTCTTGGCGATTATCAAAACTAATTGGTTTAACAGATTCAATTAATAATAAAACTATTAATTATGATTATGATGAAGAAGGAAAACGAATAAAGAAGACTGTTGATGATGTTAATCATTATTACTATTACGAAGGTGATAGATTGCTAACAGAAATAATCAGTAATGGTAAAAGGTTAGAATTCTTATACGATGAATCAAATGATATCATTGGTTTTGATTATCACGCAAATGGAGCAACAAGTAGATATTACTTCATCAAAAATATTTTGGGAGATGTAGTAAAAATAGTTGACTCTAGTGGTATCGTTAGAGTGACATATGAGTATAGTGCATATGGTGATGTATTATCGATAAGTGGATCTTATGCATCAACAATCGGCAATTTAAATCCAATTAGATATCGTAGTTATTATTATGATGACGATACAGAAATGTATTACTTAAAAACTAGATATTACAATCCTAACTGGTGTAGATTTATAAGTAGCGATAATATTAATTATCTAGAATATGATAATCCATTAAATATTAGTTTGTTTAGATATTGTGCAAACAATCCAGTAATGAATGTTGATCCGGATGGAACATGGATATGGATAGTTATTCTTGCTTCTATTGCTATAGCGGCGACAGCTCACGATATGTATCAAATTTTTAGATCAGACGAAGACAAAAAAGTTAGTTATTCAATTCAGAATGGAGAAGTTATTATTAAAAATTCGCGAGAAATACTTACTCCTTGGGTAAAATATATTTATAGTATTTATTTGAATCATATAAATGCTGATACAAAAGATATGATTAAAGGAACATCCATGGGAATGGAATTTGAGTGGTGGGTTCATAATGCAGCATATTATATTGGAAGTGGTTTGAAATTGCTTGGGGTAAAAAAACTTTTCGGATTGGATATAGACGAACCACTTGTCAGTGCCGAAAGTGTTAACATTGGAAAAAGTATTTATGCAGATAAACATGGATGGAAATCTGGAATTATGCATCTCGGATACTTGCTCATCAATCCTTTTGGAGCGATTCATGACTTATTTTTATTGCTTTGGTGATGATATGAAAACGAAAACAAAATTTTTAATTATATTCTTTTCGTGCTTATTAGGATTCATAATGGCAACTTCTATAGCTTTTATATATACTAGCTATTGGTATAATGTGATTGATGAAATGGTTGGACAAATTGATGAAAATGATAATCTTTTATATTATAACGATTATAATTTTTATTATAAAGGAGAGAAAAAAAATCTAGGCAATTACGTCAGTAATGTTTTTTTTGATAGGATATGCTTTATTAATGGCGATTATTTGATATGTTTAAAGCAAAATGCAAAGAGCATAGATTATTATTTAATGGATCATAATGGCAGTATCAATTTAATATATACATCAAAAGATGAATGCTATATTGATGCTTATATTGATGATAGTCTTTATTTTACAACAAATAAATATTTAGGCAAAAATATCAAATATATTGCATATAATGTATATGATAAGATTGAAAGTGAAATGAGTATAGAAGATTATTATTCAACAGTTTATAATACGAAATATTTGTTAACATACGGTGAGTGCTTCCGTGTTATTGATACATTTTCTAAAGTCGCGAAAGATATTACAATAGATAGATTATTGACAAATTCAATTGTTAATAATTTATATGAAGCAAGAAAGAGATTGATGAATTCAAGTATGACGATTATGAATGTTTATTTTATTGATAATGATATTTATATAGATGTAAGCATCGATAACAAAAATGGTATAACTTTAAAATATGATTTCGAGTCGGAAAAAATTGATATAGTTGGTAAAGTATGCTTTGAGTGGCTTGAACATATTAAATCGTCATACTTATTTGATGGAAATTGTAAGCCTATCGAAAAAATATTGAGTAAATATTGTGTTTAACAAAGATATATACATATATTTTGAAGATTTATATATACTCATGTATGTAAAGGGCATTTATAATGAGACAACATAGTTTCATAAGAATATTAGAGAGGACAATAGCTAATGGAATTCGAAAATAAAGTATACCACTCAAAGGTTTTTAAAGATTGCTCAGAGTTTTTAATTGAAGGAATTAGTGATGTGAGCAAACAAATTTTATCATTTGGATATGAGTTTTTGGCTCCAATTGAAAATTATTTAGAAAACTATAAAGAATATCTTGATTCACATTTATTGCTAATTAAAATGAGGGATATTCTTTTTGAAAAAGATAAATTCAGTAATCTTAAAATTTATAAGGATGTAGATAATAAAGTTAAAAACTATCTTGAAAAGAAAAATTTATTAAAGAAGCCATTACAATACTATTCATGGATACTTGATTCAATCATTAAATCTATCAACAACCTTAAAGAATGGAGAATTATTAGTGTAAAAAGTGAACAAATATTTAAAACATCCAAAGAGTTATTTGAGTATCAAGCATTTTTAAGTTATTCATCTATTGATAAAGCCTTATCGTTTTGGATTTTTCAATATTTTAAAGAAAGAAATATCTTTTTATATGTCGATTGGATGTTTGGAAAGTATTATGATAATGGTGTCAATTCAAAAGATCAGTTAGAGATTGAAATAAAAAATTCAATAAAGTTTATTTATCTCAGAACATTAAATAGTGAAATATCTAGCGGAAAGTATACTAGGTCATGGTGTGGATGGGAAATTGGAAGATCTTACCAATATCATGTTAATAATCAATATATTTGTGATGATTTTGCTATTGGACCAATTAATAGTCCTAGCATTCTAGATGGGTTCAAAGAATTCACGGGATAAGTTGAAAATTTGTAATAGAATTAAAAGGTGTAAAATTATGTTTATGTGTGATTTTTCCATATCTTTAGATATTGGTACTGCAATTATTGCACTATTAGGTGTTGTGTCAATAATAGTGTACTTTTGTAGCAGAAAAAAATTAAAAAAATTAGATTTTGATGTTGATGCGTGTGAATTGGGTTTGACTGGTGGCAATATTCATTTAATTTGTAACAATACTCACAAGCAAATTGCTTATAGAATATGGGTTGATATTAACACCAGGGTTCTTGCCGTAAAAGTAAATTTGGATGAAGATAATATACGTGCTGTTAACGATTCATATTATAAATGTTTTACTGATACTAGAGAACTTCTAAAAGAGATCCCTGCTAATAAATTAAATGACGAAAATGAATTGGTAAACTTAATTATCAGGTTTTTAAATGAAGTTATGCGACCTTATTTAACAAAGTGGGGAGTTCGCTATGCAAACTGGTTTGATAATGAGATAAGTAAAGATGAGAACAAAGGGCTAAATCCAATTGATATTCAAAGAAAATATCCTTTATACAATGAATTAACTGAAGATTTGTTATTGATTAATGAAAAAGTGATTAATTATAGTAATAAGTTACAAGAGATTGCTTTTTCTATTTCAAAAAATAAAAAAGTGGAGGGCAAAGGTAAAAATGATTGATAGACATAAAGTTTTTATAAGTTATTATCATCATGACGATCAGTATTACAAAGACGAAATAGAGTCATGGAATGATATTTATCATTTGTTCGTAGATTTTTCTGTCAACGATGGAGATATAGACGACGCAAATATGTCTGATGAAGCAATTAGAATGAAAATTAGAGATGAATATATTAAAGATTCCACTGTCCTGATTTTGCTATGTGGTCCAAATACAAAACATAGAAAATTTATTGATTGGGAACTTCACGCTGCAATGTATAATACTGAAAAAAATCCCAAAATGGGCATACTAGTTGTAAATTTGCCATTATCTAAAAATAACATAAGGGCAGTTGAGGATAGAGAAAAACAAATTGTTGCGCCATACACTACATGGACATCTTTTAAAACACGAACTGAATATGAAGAATCTTACCCTGACATACCTTCAAGAATTATAGACTCGCTTGTCACTAAGAATTCAGATATAACTTTTGTTAATTGGGATACGATAAGTAAAAAACCTTATTTACTACAAGAACTTGTTGATTTTGCTTATAAGAGAAGAAAAACTGTCGAGTATGATCTTTCTGCGCCTTTAAGAAGAAAAAACACAAATTAATCAGTTTTTCGAAAGCGCAGGAGGATATTTACTTTATATCCAAACAACTTTTTTTGCCATTTAAGTGATATTAGTTAGAATTTCTATAATTCTAACTTTTTCTTTGTTTGAGCAAAAAAAGTTGTATTGATGAAAAAATAAAAAGTGAAACAGAAAAAGATATAGATGACGAAAGCATTTCAATTAAAAACGGATTATTAGTTTTGAAGTATCTAATCTAAAGCAAGAAATCTTTAAATTGCCAATTTTCTTGCTCTCTTATATTGATTTCTTGCTCACTTTGCTATAAAATGTAAGCAAGAAAAGAGGAAAAAAATGGACAAAAATTATGCAAAAGAATTAATTTCAATGAAAAGCGAAAGAGAATGGATTGAATTAAAAGAAAATTGGTACAATAGAACAGAAATTGGAGAATACATATCTGCTTTATCAAACTCTGCTGCATTATATAAAATGAGTTATGCATATATGATTTGGGGAGTTAGCGATGATAAACACCAAGTTGTTGGAACAACATTTGATTATGATAAAGAAGAAAAAGGAGAATCGCTTAAGCATTTTTTATCTAGAAATCTTACACCTTCTATAAATTATACATTTCAAGAATTGACTATTGATGGAAAAAGGATTGTTTGTCTAACTATTCCTTCTGCTAAAATTGTTCCAACAGAGTTCAATAAAGAAAGATTTATTCGTATTGGATCAAGCAAAGAACAGTTAAGAAAATATCCTCAAATTGAAGCAGAACTATGGACAAAACTTAATAACTTGGAAAAGACAATAATTAATACTGAATCTCCAAAGCAAAATCTGTCTTTCAATAAACTTTTTGTCTATTATGCCAGCAAGAATATAATATTAAACGAGAAATCATTTAAGGATAATTTATCTTTTTATGTTCCAAATACTAAAATTTATAATATCTTAGCCTTTTTAATGGCCGATGAAAATAATATTCCAGTAAGAGTTTCGGTCTTTAAAGGAACAAAAAAATCAGATAATTTATATTCAGTAAAAGAATTTGGCAATCAATGCTTGTTATATGCAATAGATAAAGTTCTAGAATATTGTGATGTCATAAACATAATTCAAGCAGATGAGACAAATAGACTTGTTGAAAGAAATGATGTGCCATTATTTGATACAAAATCACTAAGGGAAGCCGTTTTAAATGCGTTTATACATAATGAATGGTTAGAGTTGAATGCACCAATGATATCTGTTTTTTCAGATAGAATAGATATACTTTCATATGGCTCTTTACCAAATGGTCAAACGATTGAGGGTTTTTATGAGGGTAAAAGCAAACCTAGATGCATTGAACTAGCTAATATCTTTCTTCAATTAAGAATAAGTGAAAGATCAGGGCGCGGAGTAAATAAGATTGTAGATACATATGGTAAGGATGCTTTTGATATTGAAAAAGACTTTATTAAAGTAACAATAGAATATAACAGAGTTCTTGCTCATCATATGAGCGCAAGTGAGCAAGAAACCATAGAAAAAGTGAGCAAATCAAAGAAGCATATGGATGATATCGTATCTGAAATGAGAAATAATCCTAATATAACAACATTAGAGTTAATGAGCATTCTAGGCCTAAAAAAAACATCTATACAAAAGTATATTGGAATGCTTAAAGAGGATGGAGTTATTGAACACGTTGGAGCAACAAAAAAAGGGTATTGGAAGATTTTAGTATAGAGGTAAAAATAATGTATAGTTTTGTTACCAACAAACAAGAAAAAAAAGAACTGCGTTGTGCATGTGAGCAAATAATAAAAAACGTTCAACGAAGTAGTCTTAGAGAATATTTTACTTTTCAATTTGAACTAATAGGTAGTGGAAATTTGAATATACTTACAAAAAATGGAGAAAATGGTGAATACGATTTGGATTATAATCTAATAATTCAAAAGGATAAGCAAGGGCTAATAGATAATCCGAAAAGAATTAAGGACTTATTTATGAAAGCATTTAACGAAGCTAATCCTACGCTTGGATTTAAGTCGCCAGAAAATTCTACATCAGTTATTACATCAAAACTCACATATGATAATCGACTTCATTTTTCTTTTGATGTCGCTATTATGTGTGAAGGGTATGATGGCGATTATTTAAAAATCAAGTATAATAGAAACAATGATCTTTACTATTGGAATCAAGTCAAAGATTCAAGTGGATATAAAACCAAGATTAAAGCATTAAAAAGCATGAATTTATGGGTTGAAGCGAAAGAAAGATATCTAGAAAAGAAAAACATGTATTTAAAACGAAACGAGGAAAAAGCATCATTTTCCATTCTTCTTGAAGTATTAAAAGAGATGAATGATGTTTATCATTTATACTAATGACAAAAGAAGAATTTTGGAATAGCATAATAATTTCTGATGAAGAAAAACAAAAGAGTCTATTCTATCTTAAGTATCGTGGAATTGATGAGCATAATTATGTTCGTTTATTCTTAGAAAGTAGAACCGGTAGAAAAGTAACATATTCAGAAATTGCTTCTACATTCAGATACGATAAAAGGATAAGAAGAGTCATTTACAAGTTTATAGGTATTTTAGAAGAATCAATTAGAGCTTATGTAGCAAATAAATATACCAATAATTTAGATCAAGTAGAATGGATTGGTCAGATAAAAAACGAACAAAGAGAATTGTTCAATCGACTAGATGAATTAACATTAGGGCAACTTTTTAATCAAATTAAAAAATTGAAGGAAGATAGAAAGTATTTATTTGATTATTTAGAAAATGATGGTAACTGGATTAATAAAGATTTTGAAGCCATTATTGAGTTAAGGAATCAAATAAGTCATAATCGTTTCATTCTTAATAATATGAAATTAAAAGAGTGTAGTATTGGAGATGGAAATGGCTCGTTATGGGCAAATTTGTTGAACTTAAAAAGGTTTTTGCCTAATGAAGTAAAGCAAAAGTTTTGTGATGAGGTAAACAATTGTGCTATATGTTTTGGAAAAAAATACGATTATCAAGTGTGTGGAGATGTCCCAGTCGAGATAATAATAAATATTTAAATTATTATATTAAAAGCGATAATTAGTATTGCCATATGAAAATAATATATTAAATATAAGGTAAATTACTATTTCTTTTTGACTATAATAATATTTTTTGACAGACTTTATCTTATTGTACATTACATATTTATGACGATGTTGGTTTATCATTTGGAACACAGTATTGATGATACATCTGGATTTCAATTTATATAAAAATCAGCCACTTCCAAACTTTTATTAAGACGCAACTGCAAAAAACTATAAACAGGAGATATATATGAGCAATAAAGTTACCTGGGCACAATTTGAATCATTGTCATCAAATATTCAAGATGATTTCGAACGACTATCAAGGCTATTTTTTAAATATAGATATGTAAAAGATGCAAATGCATTGCTTCCAAAGTGTTTTAATAATCCTGGAATTGAAACAGAACCAATTCTTATTGATGGTTTGAAAGTAGGGTTTCAGGCAAAGTATTTTGCAGGGAGAATAGGTTATGAACAAATTTTAGATTCAACAAATGTTTTGATTAATAATTATTCTGGAAAAATAGATAAAGTTATATTTTTTTGTAATAAAGATATTAAAAAGGATACAGTAAATTTTAAAAAGGTTATGGATAAACTCCAAAGCATTAATGCAACATATGAGTTGTGCTGTAATGATTCAATGCTTGATGTAATCAAAACTGATGAAGAATATTCCAAACTCAAAGAATTATTTTTCGGTTGTGATAGTATAAGTGATGATTGGTTCAAAACGCAATTAGATAAATCTTTAGTTGATTTGGCTCCTAGGTATGAAAAAACTAGTGTGCATATAGGTGTAAATGAAGAAAGTTATATACATTATTTATATAGAGACAATTATGTTTTTGAAGAACTTAATAGAATAAAAGCGAATTCAATTGAGCGATTAAGGAATCTTCATTTCATTGATAGCGGAATCAAGAATTTGGTCTTTAGAACAATACATGAACTTCAAATACCATGTAGGGCAAAATTAGAACTTGTATTTGACTGGTATGGGAATTTTAAAAAAATAAAAAACACTATCGAAAACAATCTAAAAAATTTATCAGATAAAATTATTTTAATTCTAAGTGATGACAAATCAGACAAAACAAATTTATCGGATTTATATCAAAAACGAGATGATTATTATACTTTGTCATCGATTATTGATAGTTTTGATATGAGAAATAATTCTTATACAAAATATCTTCAAGAGAAAATAATGATTATTGAAGGTGATGCTGGAACGGGCAAGTCACACTTGTTGGGATATATTGCTGATTTGAATTCGCAAAACGCTGACTCAAAAACAATTTTGCTGCTTGGTAATAAATTTCTTTTTGAAGACACACCAACAAATCAAATCACTAAAATTCTTGGAATAAAAAACGATTTTGATTCTTTTTTGCTTTCTTTAGAAGCAAAAGGAGAGCTTGATGGAACTGATTTTGTCATTATGATTGACGCAATTAATGAATGTGATAATTATTCTATATGGAAAAGTTACCTAAACGATCTAATTACATCAATAGATTGTAAAAAGCATATTAAGTTGGTTATGTCTATTAGAAGTACATATAAAAATGATATTTTCAATAATAACATTTTAAAAAGAATACATAATAATGAAATTCCTCATATAGAAACTAGTGGGTTTAAACACAATTTAGATGAAGCTCTTCCTGTGTTTTTTGATTACTACAAAATTCCTTTGAATGCATCATGCTTTTTTAATTATGAACTTGAGAACCCCTTATTCTTAAAAGTGTATTGTGAAACTTATGATAAATCATCATTCGAATCTAATAATTTGTTTTCCATGTTTTTAAAGTATTTGGAAATAAATGAAAGAAATATAAAAAATCAAAAAGGTATTGATATAGATATTTATTATTCGAAAGAAATAATTAAAAAAATTGGTAAATATTTTTATGATAATAATTCCTATAGAATACCGTATTTTGAAATAATAAAAACATGTAACGATTTAATTGATAGTGATAAAATAATTGATGGATTTATTAAAGCAAAAATATTAATTAAATATCATTTTGATGGTGAATTGCTTCTTAGTTTAAATTATCAGCGTTTTGCTGATTATTCTGTTGCAATATATCTTTCTTCGAAATATAAAGATTATGAATTGTTAAATTCATTTTTAACTGATGAAATCAAAAAGATTAATAATAAGGAAATTGCTTCATATAATTGGCTTGGATATATATCTGCCCTCTCTGTCTTGAAAGCAGAGTATTTTGACGCAAAATTTAAATGGTTATTTGATTCTATTGAAAATCAGTATTTTAAGGAACTTTTTGTTGATGAATATATTAATGCATATTCATTTCGTTCTGATAAGGATTTGAAAATCAAAAATTACGAGAGTTTTGTTTTCCCCGTTTTAAAAAACATTAACATAGAAAAACATTTTGATTTATTGGTAAAACTTTCACTAAGACATTGTGAATTAAACGCCTGTTATTTAAATAATTATTTAAATGGTCTCTCTTTAACTCAAAGAGATTATTTGTGGACAATATACATTAATGAAAGATATGAAAATGGATATCTAATTTATAAATTGATTAATTTTGCGTTTAAACATGATTTAACCAAATTTGAAACGATTGACATATGTAATTATTTATTGCTTTTAGGCCAATTTCTTTCATCATCAAACAGAGAATTGAGAGATAAGGCTTCAAAAGCTATTACTTTAATTATTTCTTATAGATGCGAGTTCATCATACCTCTACTTGACTATTTTTTACATAGCGTTGATCCATATATTGTATCTCGAATTATGGGGTGTTGTTATGGGGCAATTTTAAATATTGAAGATTATGATGCAAACAAAGCGTTACTGGCAAAAATAGCAAATTATATATATGAAAATGTTTTTAAAGCAGAACCTGTTTATCAAGATATATTGTTTAGAGATTATTCGTTGAATATAGTTGATACCCTAATACGAAAAGGTATTAAAACTACATTTAACCTAGAAAAAATAATACCACCATATAAAGCCGCCCCTATTCCAAATATTTCTGAACAAGCAATAATAAATTTATATAATTCTTCGTTGGATAGGAGTGGTCTGAAAATAATTAAGTTTTCGATGATGCCAGAATTGTCTATCGAAGGTTTTGGATCTGGATATGGTGATTTTGGAAGATACACGTTTGATTCTGCACTGAAATATTTCGAAGGGTTTGACAAGAAAACAGTTTTTAAATACGCTTTTTTTTACTTAATTAATGATTTGAAATATGATGAAAAAATTTTTACTGCATATGACTGTAATGTTGGTTATGGTCGTGACAGGCATTATTCTAAAAAAGAACGCATTGGTAAGAAATATGAATGGATTACAATGTATCATATTTTAGCGCTTATTTCGGATCTGTACCCTCTTAACAATAGATATTCTGATGCGAATGATACAAAATATAGGGGAACGTGGTATCCTTATGTGAGAGATTATGATCCATCACTTTTTATAGATAGTATGGATAGGATTTATGATCTAGGAATAAAATTATTATGGGATGAATATGTTGACTGGGATTTTAAGAATAAAAGCCAGTGGAACGATAAAAACGATCTTGATAATTATAGAAAATTTATTTTTTTAAAGGATTCAAATGCAGAAGAGTGGGTTTCATTACATTTTTCTAATTTTGAGAAAAAAGAGATTGTTCTTAATAAAGAATATGAATCTGTTTGGATGACGTCAACTGCGGTATTAATAAAGTCTTCAGAAAAAGACTCTTTCATAAAAAAGGTCAAACAGGAAAATTTTTGGGGAAGATGGTTTGAACCAGCAGAAGTAGTGCAGGAATATACAGTTTTTTTGAAAGAATATGTGGATTCATGTGCGTTTGATTCTGTTTTTGCAAAAGATGATTTTATTGCTGGCTTGATACCATGTGGGAAGAAAACCATAACCCAAGCAATCCCTAATATCGTTATTCAAGAAGATGGAAACATTATTGTAAATGGAGAAATCAATAAAGAGATAGAATGTAATGAATATCTTCATTCAGAAAAAGTATCACCTTGTTATATGAATTATTTGTGGGAAGAAGAATATGATTATTCAAAGAAGGAAAACATTAATATATATTTGCCTTCAAAATTTATTATTAAGGTGTTAGGATTGCAGCAAAAGAAGCCTGGCTTGTGGTTTATAAAAGACAAACTCGTCGCAGTAGATTTTCAATTTGTTAAAAACTCTAATGTGAAAGGAATCTATATTAGAAAGAGTTTAATTAATATATTGAAGAAAAAAGGATATGAACTAGTTTGGATTGGAATGGGCGAGAAAATAGTTGGCGGAGACATTGACTGCAAAAAGTGTTTAAGAAATGATATAAGTTCTTTGGTATGGTTTGAAGAAGAAGAGATTAAAGAAATTAATCACTTTAAAAAAACAAATTAACTCTTGTCTATGAATAATTTGTGCGATTTGAGTAAAAAGACAATTTGATGTGATGAATCAGTGATTTTATTGATTATAATACAACTTTTGTTAAGATTGCTTTTAAGATTGCTTAGTTTTTTAGAAAAAGAAATTGTGTTTAATATTCTAAATTGATCAAAGCAGACAAATAATTATTATGACCATATGTTTGCATGGCGTTAGCCATAATAATTGAAAGCCTAGAAGATGAATTAAGCTCGAATAAAAGTTAGTGTTCGAATATAATTTACTTTGCTCCGCCATTATACGAGGGAGTCGAACTATTTGTAATTGCTTATTTACAAATAATTGTTCGATTTACTATATTTAAAAGAGGTTAGATTTTTCTAACCTCTTTTTGTATCTTCTTTTATAATAGCACTATATCATCTTGAGTTTTATTTAAACCATTTGGGGTATTTGGGGAATAACTTGAGGAATTTTAAATGAGTATGTAAAAGATAAAATAGCTTTTTGTGCAAAAAGGTGTAAATTGATTAGCAAAAATACTTGCAAAAAGGTGTAAATTGATGATACAATATACCTGCAAAAAGGTGTAAATTGATAAAAAAAGTGATGCTATGCAAAGAAAGTATTTGAAAGATTTAATTGAATGGATGAATGACCCTAAAAGAAAACCATTAATGGTATGGGGTGCTAGACAAGTTGGTAAATCATATTTGGTAGAGGAGTTATTTGCTAAAGTCTATTATAAGGATAGATATTTAAAAATAGATTTATCCAATGATGATGATTTTGTTGAATATGCTGAAAACAATAGTAGTCTTGAGAAAGTTTTAGAATACATCGAACTTCATTATAATTTTGTACCTGATAAAAATCATTTACTATTTTTTGATGAGGCCCAAGAATGCCCATCAATTGTTAAAATGATGAAACATTTTGAAGAAAAGCGAAAAGAAATACCAGTTATAGTAAGCGGATCGTTAGTAAGACTTAGGATTCATCGTGATAGTAAAAAGACAAAAAAGAAATTCTTATTTCCTGTTGGTAAAATTAATCAACTCTATGTCTATCCAATGACATTTGATGAGTTTCTAATGAATTATAATATTAATAAATATAATTTCGTAAAAAAACACTTTGAAGAAAAGAGTTCGATTGATACCGATATACATAATGAACTAATTGATGATTTTAGAACATATATGTTTATTGGCGGCATGCCTGAAGTTGTTGACACATTTTTATCTAATAGTGACAATAGAATATCTGCATTCAAAGCAGCCAATAAAAAGATTAAAGAAATTTATGAAGACTATTTAGACGATATGGGATTATATCAAACATCTACTGAATCAATCATTAGAAGTAGACTTATTTACAAAGATATTTATAAACAACTAAATAAAGAAAACAAAAACTTTAAGATTTCTAATACAGTGGATGGAGCTAAAAATAGAGACATGATCAATCCGTACTTTTGGCTTACGACTGCTAATGTTGTTTTGCAATCATTTTGCTTAAAAGAAAAAGTAACATCTCCATTAATAAAAGACGATGATTCTTTGTTTAGAATGTATTTATCCGATGTTGGAATGTTTGCATACCAAAGCGGTCTAAAATATGAATCTTTTTTAATTGATAAAGACAATTCATTATCTGGCATCTATTATGAAAACTATGTAGCAACAGAACTTGTAGCTAGAAGAGTAGAATTGTTTTATTGGAGAGGTAAGAGAGAGTCTGAATTAGAGTTTATAATTGATGTTGGCCAAAGTGTTGTACCAATCGATGTGAAGAAAGGGAAATCAAGGCTAAACTCTTTAAGTGAATATAGAAATCATAATAAAAAAGATATTGCCATTAAGGTCTCATCTAATCATTATGGATATGATGAGGAAAACATGTTATTGACTATACCTTTTTATTATTTATCGTTTTATTTAGATAGTATTTGCAATTAAATATACTAATTTATCCCTCACGTTATTGAATTTATCCCCCACTTTTCGAAAAGGGTATGTGGGGGATATTTTTGCAAACTAGGAATTATTTCATTCCAAAAGTTGGATTCTTTCAAAAATTGTTAACTTAACATTCAATTTTTACTTTATCTATTTTTATCGAACTTAAAGTAACAATGGTATTGGATAAAATAATGCTAGAGTTCGTCCAGCCAACACAATGCCCCGCCATGGGCTATAATAAGCGAACCACTAAAAATATGAAAAATTAATATTTTTTGTTCACTTCGATAATACTTTAAAGAGGTTGGGATTGCCCCAACCTTTTTTTGCATCTAATAACGGCTTATTATGTCAATACAAATATGGGGTTTATGCAAAAAAACATGCACTTTTTCCTTAAAAATTGGTAAGTTTTCTTGCACTTTTTCCCGCTTTTAATAAAATCACTTGCACTTCTTTTTAAAATGGATTACAATCTAATTACCTACTAAAATAGTAGGTAGAAAAGAGGAAGACAAAAATGTACTACAAAAATGCTTATGATCTAGTCGGAAATACTCCACTTTTAAAGCTAGAAAGAATAGAAAAAGAATACGGCCTAAAAGCTAACTTGTTTGCAAAAGTTGAATACTTTAATCCTGCAGGTTCAGTTAAAGATAGAATTGCACTTTCAATGATTAATGATGCTGAGGAAAAAGGCTTATTAAAAGAAGGCTTTACGATTATAGAACCTACTTCTGGTAATACTGGTATAGGTATTGCATCAATTGCCACAATGAAAGGTTATAAAGTTATTCTTACAATGCCTGAAAGTATGTCACTTGAAAGAAGAAAAATTTTAAAAGCATATGGAGCCAATTTAGTGTTAACAGAAGCATCCAAGGGTATGAAAGGTGCTATTGCAAAAGCTGAAGAATTACAAAAAGAGATTCCTGATTCAATTATATTGGGCCAATTTGTAAACCCAGCTAACCCGAAAATACATTATGAAACAACAGGCCCAGAAATATATAAAGATTTAGACGGAAATGTTGATTTCTTTGTAGCAGGGGTTGGAACTGGTGGAACAATTACGGGAGTTGGTAAATATTTAAAAGAACAAAATAAGAATATTAAAGTTGTAGCAGTGGAACCAGAGACATCACCAGTACTGTCTGAAGGAAGAAGTGGATCACATATGATTCAAGGAATAGGAGCTGGATTTGTTCCCGATACACTTGATACAAAAGTATACGATAAAGTAATCCCCGTAGCTAATGAAGATGCATTTAAATATGGAAGGATTATTGGCAAAACTGAAGGTATACTAGTTGGAATTTCAAGTGGAGCTGCTTTATTTGCTGCCATAAAAATAGCATTAAGAAAAGAAAACGAAGGTAAAAATATAGTTGTATTATTGCCTGATTCTGGTGATAGATATCTATCTACTAAATTATTTGAAGAGGAATAAAAATGAAAATATCAACAAGAGGCAGATATGCTATAAGGGTTATGGTAAATCTAGCGATGCACTCTAAAGATAATTTTATTCCTCTTAAAGAAATAGCTGATGAAGAAGAAATATCTTTTAAATATATTGAGAACATAATGACTTTATTAGCGAAAAATAATTTGGTCATTGGCAAAAATGGCAAAAATGGTGGGTATAAGCTATCAAAAAATGCAAAAGATTACACAATTGGTGAAATCTTATCAGTGACAGAAAACGAACTAGCAATAGTAAGTTGCTTAGATTGTAAAGAAGTTTGTTCAAGGCAAGACCATTGTAAAGTAAAACCGATGTGGAAAAAATTAAATAATATGATTATTGATTATTTTAACTCCGTTAGTTTGCTTAGTTTACTTTCAAACAATCAAGAGTTTAGTTATGGTGAAGGTATATAAACCTTAATTATAGAATATTTTTAGTTTCTTTAGGCTTCTATTTGCAAAAAGCATGGAGATTATTATGGGTAAAAGAGAGTTAACATGGCAAGAAGAAATTGAAAGATCCATCATTACTACCTATAGGTCGAAATTATGGACGCCATTTATTGATGCAATAAAAGAGTACGAGTTATTAAAACCAGGCGATGTCGTTTGCGTTTGCATATCTGGTGGTAAAGATTCAATGTTAATGGCAAAACTCTTTCAAGAACTTAAGAGACATTCTGATTTTAACTTTGAAGTTAAGTATTTAGTCATGAATCCAGGATATAATGAGGCCAATCTAAAGCATGTAAAGAATAACCTAGAAATTCTAGGAATACCTGCTTTGATAATAGATACTGATATCTTTGATATTGCTAATTCGCAGAATAAAAATATGTGTTACTTGTGTGCTAAAATGCGAAGAGGAGCCTTATATAGTCTTGCTCAAAAGATGGGGTGTAATAAAATTGCCTTAGGCCACCATTTTGATGATGTGATTGAGACTACATTAATGAATATGCTTAATGCAGGTTCTTTTCAAACTATGTTACCCAAGCTTCATAGCGATAATTACGAAAACATGGAATTAATTAGGCCTATGTATTTAATTAGAGAAAATAATATTAAAAACTGGGCTAAACATAATAATTTGCGTTTTATAATGTGCGCATGTAGGTTTACAGAAGCGTGCTCAGTTGATAATGAGATTAATCTTAGTCAACGATCATTAACTAAAAAACTGATTCAGGAATTAAAAAAAGGATATAATTCGAATGTAGAAAAAAACATCTTTTCAGCTGCTTCAAACGTTAATATGAATATGATTTTAGGCTATAAAAAAGGCAATATGAAATATACATTCTTAGATGACTATGGAGGAAAAGAACCTAATTCTTAAAATACTATCTAAAATGATAAATTTCTATTCCCTACGAAAGCGGTCCGCCATATGCAATGGTATTCGAACAAATTATTGGATCGAATTCAAATAAATAAAGAAAAACTATCGCATTGTTATGAGGTAGTTTTTCTATTTATGGTATAATGAAATGTAAGTAATAGTTTTTATTACTTATTTTTCAAAAAAAGTGTGATATTTTCGAGATATGGTATTGATATTCATGATCATGGAAGAGGTTCAAATGATGATATGATGTTAAAGATAAAAGATGGTATTTAAAAAAAGCAAAACACAAAAAAATGCCTTACATGATCTAATGATTAATTTGAAAAAACTAAAAGGAGAGTACTAATTATGAATAATAAACACAAAGCCATTTCAATAATGCTATTCATTTTATCAATTGTATCTATTGCATTAGGATTATTATTAATAGCGATACTAAACTTATTTCAACCAGTTGTGTACTTTTCTGCATACTTTGTAGAGCATTCATGGATTATGTTTTTCTTTCTAATAGCACCTGTCATCACAGCTTTTTATGGTATTAAAATGCATAAGCTAGAAGAAAGATGGATGAAGAATATAATAGCAGGCGGTTTATCTGCTGTTATTATAATCCTTCTTGGCTGCTTTTTCCTGTTTGGATTTAAGGTAAGCCATGATTGGTCTTATATTGAAGATACATGGGCTAATAGATGGTTCTCAAGTTGTAAAGGAGAAGTAGTTAGCGGACCAATTTATAATGATGAAATTAAAATATCAAAAATAAAACTTATTGATGATGGTAGTAAGGAACTTCAATATGCACATGTAACTGCAGGTGCAAAAGGGATGAAAACTGATGAATTTGATTTTGGTAGATTTAGAACAGTTGCAAAATATAAATATATGTTTGCTGGAGCTGATCGTTATATTTTAATGGAGCGCGAGGGAGATGTTTTTATAAATACCAGTAATGATTGGGGAAAAGATGTTTGCGAAGAAGAAGGGAAAATATATTATTTCTATGCATATAATCTTGATACAAATGAAATTATTATGATTGAATTTGTTGGAAAAAAATGACACATCTCAATTGAAATGATAAACTATTAGTAGACACTAAAAGTACATTGGTGCTTATTAATAGTTTTTTTTCAAAAATGTTGCAAAATGCATTGGAAAACGGGAAAACATAGTAACTACCGTTTGTGTTGAACATCAATGGTTAGCTGCTTGAATTATACATGTATCAGTAACATGATTATGAAATGTTCACATATTATGTTTGAAAATGGTGCTAAGGGTTCGTCCAGCCAACACAATGACCCGCCATCTCAAATCGTATTCGAACCCCAACTATTTCTAGATAGTTTTTGGTGTTCGGTTACTATATGCAAAAGAGGTTAGAATGGATCTGACCTCTTTTTTGCGTTTAATAATAGTTTGATATATCAACATAGATATGAGTTTTATGTGGAAATAGTTCGCACTTTTTCCTAATAAAGCGCTAAAATGTCTTGCACTTTTTCCCGTTTCTTTGCAATAAATGCTTGCACTTTTTCCCAAAAAGTAATACAATTTAACTGAAAAAGGGAGGCATTTATGCTAAATCGTAAAATTGAAAAATATTTTGATGCATGGCTGAAACAAAGAAATACAGCTCTTTTAATCAAAGGTGCAAGACAGGTTGGAAAAACATATTCGATAAATAATTTTATCGACTCAAACTTTAAGCACAAAATTGTCATAGATTTTGCGCAAAGAATGGATTTGGTTGATGCGTTTGCACAAATTAAAAATTATGAACAATTGTTAATTCGTTTATCCGCAATAGATGGTCCTAATCTTGTGCCAAAGGAAACAGTAATCTTTTTTGATGAAATACAAGTTCTTTATAAAAGACGTGAAGAACTAGCAAAAAAGAACATGCTTGATGAAACTTCACAAGATCTAATCACTGCAATCAAACCTTTGGTAATTGAAGGGTCATACAGATATATATTGAGCGGTTCGCTTCTAGGGGTGACATTGAATAATGTTGTTTTAAATCCAACAGGATATTTAGATATAAAACAAATGTATCCATTGGATTTTGAAGAATACTTATTAGCAAAAAGAGTTGGAGAAAATGTCATCGATTATCTTAGAAAATGCTTTTTAGAAAAGAAAAGCGTTGATGAAGAAATACATAAAATAATTCTCAATCATTTTAAAGAGTATGTGTTAATAGGTGGAATGCCACAAGCTGTATCTGATTTTATTAATACCAAAAATTTATATACTGTCGAGCAAACTCAAACGCAAATTATCGATCAGTATACTATTGATATAACGAAATACATAGATGAAGAAGTAAAAAAACTTAGAGTCAGAGAAATATATAAAGCAATACCATCAGAACTTAATAGCAAAAATAAAAGGTTTATGTCATCTCACATATTAACAAAAAGCGAACTAAATAGGCTGAATCTTATTGATGAATATTTATGGCTAACAAATGCAGGTATTGCAATACCAGTTTTTAATGTATCTGCAATTGAATCCCCATTAGCAATTTCCATTGAAAGAAAGACATTAAAACTATTTGTTAACGATATAGGTTTGCTTGACACAATGCTATTAGCTACTGGAATACGAGAAAGAATGTTAAATAATGATAAGGTAATTAATTATGGCGCTCCATATGAGAACGTATGTGCTCAAGAATTACTAACACATGGATTTAATGAAAAACTTTATTATTATAATTCTAAAAAGCATGGAGAAATTGATTTTGTTATAGAATACAATAACGAAGTACTACCAATAGAGATAAAATCTGGAAAAGCAGATGAAGCAAACGTTTATAATCATTCGGCTTTAAATAATGCATTACGCATTTATGACATAAAAGAAGCATATGTGTTTGGCGAAACAAACTATTTTAAAGAAAATGATAGGATTCATCAATTCCCAATATATATGATATCGTTTATAAATAATTAATAAATAAACAATAATTATTTAATTAAATGTAAATTTGTCTATTCATAATCAAGGAAAAACATTTTTAAGGAGAACTAAAATGACAGTTGAAAAATTAAAAAAGAAAAGAACCATAAGACGAATTATAGAAATTGGTATTGCGGCTATATTTTTAACTTGCGGAATAGTATTTAAAATAATCAAAGAAGAGCCAAGCGATTATATTGTAGCTTCAATTATAAGCATCTTTGTTTTCGTAATGACATTGATTATATTTGGCTTAGATTTATTATTTACAAGAATCTACTCTATAGATATAGATGGAGAGACGATTATTATTTATAATAATCTTCTCATTTGGAAACTCATAGTGAATGGCGAAGAAAGTGATTCAACATTTATGAAATCATATATGGAAACTAGATTGAAATCTGGAACAAAACTTACAGCATCATATCAGTTTTTTGCATCATTCCATATATCACTATCTGATGGGAGGACTATTGATTTATAAAGTATATTATTTCTAGTAAGACGTACAATGGCTGGATTCGTCTAGCCAACACACTGCCCCGCCATTAGCAAACGTAGTTGAACACACCACACTATATGCTGGTTATGGTCGTTTGATTCTACAAATAGATTTAGATTAGAACCGGAAGTATCCGGTTCTTTTCTTTTTATCAAAAATGAAAAATAGTGAAAAAATAGTGAAATTTTAATGAAAATGTGGTATAATGGTATAGAGTGATAAGATAATATGATTAAAGTAATATTAAATAACGAGTTGGTAAACTCTCTAATTGCCATTGAAAAGAATAGAACTATTTTAGAAAACACTAAAGTCCCTGTAGAGTTATCAAATAAGTTTAGAAAAAATACAAGAAAAAGAAGTTCATATGCATCAAATGCTATAGAAGGTAATCCGCTTTCGTACGAGCAAGCAGAAGAGGCTATTGATAGTAAAAATAGACATTTTCTAAAACCAGAACAGGAAGTTAGGAATTACTACTTAGCACTAGAGTTATTGTCAAAAAAACTCGAGAACAAAGTACCTTTTTCGATTGAATTATTACTAGAAGTTCAAAAGCAAATAGTAATGGGTGAATCTAAAGAAAAGATAGGATTAAGGGGGGCTATGCCTCCAGGAGTTATATTTGCGGTTTATGATATTAAAACGCATATGCCAGAATATATACCTCCTGAATATTCTGACGTTCCTAAACTCTTAAAAGAATTAGAGGAGTATATTAATAATTCCGATGATCATCCTATTATCAAGGCTGCAATTGTGCATTATCAATTAGTTACTATTCATCCATTTGAAGATGGAAATGGAAGAACTGCTAGGATAATGTCTAATTATGTTCTATCTTATTATGGATATGGGTTTAAAGAAATAGGATCATTAGAAGAATATTTTTCATATGATTTAGAAGAGTATTATTCATCACTTCAAATGGGACTTCCAGTTTTGTATTATGATGGAAGAGATAATCCGCCTCATCCAGAAATATGGATTAATTATTTTATTAAAGTGTTCAGTTTATATGCTGCTAAAGTTACCAATATAGCTACACATGCTGTCAATAACAATGAGAAAGAAAGAATAAACCATTTATCAATCAAAGCCAAGAAGTTATTAAGTTATTTAAAAGAGGAGAGGTTAGTAGTATTTACTCCGATAGAAGTAGCTAGTGTTTTCAAAGTATCAAATAGAACTATCATAAATTGGTGTGTTGAACTATGTGAAAATGGTTATTTAAAACCAAATATTGTTAATAAAAGAATAAGAACATATTCTTTGTTAGATTAACAATATGTAATGATGATGGTAGAGTTCGTCCAGCCACCACACTGCCCCGCCATTGTAACTGCCAAGTGAACTGCTTTTGAGTTTGCTTGATTAATAAATATAAAGAAGATCAGAAAAATCTGGTCTTTTTTTATTGACAAAATGCAGTTTATTGACTATAATCAAATTGAAATTGAAAATAGTCGGAGGATTTGAAATGGAATATATTAATAGAGCGATTGAAGACGTATTAAAAAAGAGATTTGAATCAGCAAAATCTATAGCTATTACTGGAGCAAGGCAAGTTGGCAAAACAACTTTGACGAAGCATATATATCCAAGTGTAAGAAGAATCAATCTAAAAAATGTAGTTCTTTATAATAATGCTAAAGAAGATCCGCAAGGATTTTTAGAGAATTTTGAAAGACCATTATTTATTGATGAAGTTCAAAGAGCTCCCGAATTAATTGATGCTGCAAAAACTATTCTTGATGATGTAAGCGAAAGAAGTAACTATTTGTTTTCTGGATCACAAAAATGGGAATTAATGAAAGGTCTTTCTGAATCACTTGCTGGAATGGTTTCTATTCTAGAGTTAGGCAATTTATCGCTAAGAGAAATAAATCATATTTCATTTAACAAAGCCTTTATTCCTAATATGGATTATATACAGAGTCGTGAAGCTGACATTAGAAAATATGAAAATCTCTGGTGCATAATTCATAAAGGTGGATATCCAGAACTTTATGAAAATAATTTAAGAGAATGGGAGGATTTTTATTCTTCATATGTCAGTACATATATAGAACGAGATGTATATGAAATAACAAAAATTAAAGATTATAATATGTTCTATAGATTTATGGTATCTGTAGCTGCAAGGACTGGCAATATGCTTGATTATAGTAGTATAGCAAAAGATATTGGTGTTTCAGTAGAGACAATTAGGAACTGGATAGCTGTCTTAGAAAAAACTGATATTATTTATTTGCTACAACCATATTATAATTCTCATTTGAGTAGAGCAATCAAAACTCCAAAAGTATATTTTAGAGATACAGGGCTAGCAGCATATTTAACTTCTTGGCTAACTCCAGAAACTTTAGAAAATGGAGCAATGAATGGCGCATTTTTTGAAACATTTGTTGTGAATGAAATCATTAAATCATATATAAATGAAGGAAAAAACTATAAGAATAGAATTTATTATTATCGTGGAAAAGATAAAGTAAAGAAAAAAGTAAATGGAAGCGATGAATTTGAAGAAAACGAAATTGATTTAATAATTGAGGAAAATGGGATTTTATGTCCAATTGAAATCAAAAAGACAACAAATCCTAAACCAGATAATGCATCTGCATTTGATGTGCTAGATAAAGATGTTGATAAGAAAAGAGGAATGGGAGTAATAATTTGTAGAAGCGATTATAAATTAAAATTGAAAGATAATCTATATGCGTTGCCAATTGAGTACATTTAATTGCATACTCTACATACTAGAACAATTAATTCGCTTGGTGCCTACGATGTTCCGCCATTATACGAGGGAGTCGAACTATTTGTAATTGCTTATTTATAAATAATTGTTCGATTTACTATATTTAAAAGAGGTTAGATTTTTCTAACCTCTTTTTAATTATTTCTTTTGATATGATTTTATATGATTGATGAATAACTCATCAATTAATGATAGTGGCTTTCCTTTTAGCCAAACGAATAAATACTCAATATACCTTTCAGGATTGACTACTTCCTTAACAACGATATCATTATTAGAAATATATGATGTTTTAGGGAACAAACTAACACCGACATTATTTCCCGATAAAGCTGCTACATCTAAGTAATTATCCATTTTACAAATAATGTTTGGTCTAGCATCAATTTCTTTAAACCATTTATTGATCATGGTATTAACTGATTCCCTGCTTGGAACAATTAACGGTTGATCTTTTAATAATGCTAGATCAATAGTATCGCCTGGAAGACTAGCTAGAGGATTATTTCTACTCATAAAAGCAGTCATCTTTTCTGATCCAACAGTAAAACTATTTAATAAAGTGTTATCACATGGAGCGGTAATAACAGCGAGTGTTATTAGTCCGCTCCTTAATTTTTGGATTAGTTCATCGCTATTACCATCAATTATATTGAAATGAATATTTTTATTTTTGGCTAAAAAGGTTTCAATCCATTTCGCAGCGATATTAGGCGCTGACCCTTCTACAAGTCCAATATAAATTGTACCTGTCAATTTATCGTTCATCGCTTTTACATCGTTTTTAGCTTTATTAGCAAGAAGTAGGATTTCTTTAGCATAACGATATAAAAGTTTTCCTGATTCTGTTAATTCTAGCGAGCGTTTGCCACGAATAAATAAGATAGTATTTAATTCTTCCTCTAACTCTTTCATTTTATTGCTTAGAGGGGGTTGACTCATACGTAGTTTTTGAGCGGCTTTAGTAATGTTTAATTCTTCAGCCACCATTACAAAGTAAGATAGGGTTCTAATATCCATAATTTCTCCTTTTTTATCATATCAAAAAAGTATGATTACTATAATATTATATGTATTTGTTTATGAAAAATCAAGGGGATATAATTATAGTATATTGTTATTTTCACTAAAAAGAAGGAGAAGACTATGGAAACTGTTAATGAAATATTTGGCTGTGATGTGTTTGATGCGAAAGTGATGAAGAAGACTTTGTCAGCTCAAGTTTTTAAAGAGTTTGAAAAGACAATTAATGAAGGTAAAAAGCTAGATCGTGAGATTGCGGATGAAGTTGCAACCGCAATGAAAAACTGGGCGATTGAAAAAGGGGCAACTCATTTTACGCATTGGTTCCAACCAATGACAGGATCCACTGCAGAAAAGCATGATGGATTCATCGCATTTTCGGATGATAACGTTATTATGGACTTTTCTGGTAAAGAATTAATTAAAGGTGAGCCAGATGCTTCTAGTTTTCCATCTGGTGGTCTTCGTTCCACATTCGAAGCAAGAGGCTATACCGCATGGGATCCGACTTCATTTGCTTTTATTAAAGGCAAGACTTTATATATTCCAACGGCTTTTTGTGCATTTAACGGCGAAGCGATTGATAAAAAAACACCACTCCTTAGGTCAATGGATGCGCTAAGTAGTGAAGCCGTAAGGTTACTTAACATTTTAGGAGTTAAAGCTAGGCGCGTACTACCAATGGTAGGTGTAGAACAAGAATATTTTTTAGTTGATAAAGAAATATATAAACAAAGAAAAGATTTAGTGCTTTGTGGAAGAACTTTGTTTGGTGCTCCAGCACCAAAGGATCAACAACTTGATGATCATTACTTTGGAATGATTAAACCACGCGTTCAAGCATTTATGGATGAATTAAATAATACGCTTTGGCGCCTTGGCATTCCTGCTAAAACTGAGCATAACGAAGTTGCTCCTTCGCAACACGAATTAGCACCAATTTATGAAAGCTGTAATATCGCTGCTGATCATAACCAACTAACGATGGAGATTATGCAAAAAGTAGCTGATAAACATAACTTGGTATGTTTGTTAAATGAAAAACCATTTGCAGGTGTAAATGGCTCAGGAAAACATAATAACTGGTCACTAGCAACTGATACTGGTCAAAACTTACTTTCTATTGGTAAAACCGAAAAAGAGAAACAAGTATTTTGTATGTTTATTACAGCTTTAGTTAAAGCAGTAGATGATTATCAAGATTTACTAAGAATAAGTGTAGCTACCGCAAGTAACGATAACAGATTAGGTGGGAGCGAAGCCCCTCCAGTAATTGTATCGATGTTTTTAGGTGATGAGTTAACCGATATCTTAGAAGCGATTGCGGAAGACACATCTTCAAGCGCTCGTAAGAAGAATATTATGAAGCTTGGCGTTAGTTCAATTCCGGAATTTGTAAAGGATAGTACCGATCGTAACCGTACAAGTCCATTTGCTTTTACTGGCAATAAGTTTGAATTTATAATGCTTGGTTCTTCAAATTCAATTTCTGATACGAATACGATTTTGAATGCTGCTGTAGCGGATACTTTAAGACAATTTGCGGATGAACTTGAAAAATATAGTGATATTGATTTAGGCGTTCATGAAATTATCAAAAAAGAATTTAATAATCATAAACGTATTATCTTCAATGGTAATGGTTATAACGAAGAATGGATTAAAGAAGCTAAAAGAAGAGGTTTATTAAATCTAATAGCTACACCTGATGCTCTACCTTATTTAATTAAAGATAATAATGTAGAGATGTTTTTAAGAACTTCAGTATTATCAAAAGAAGAATTACTTGCTAGATACAATGTGCAAATTGAAAGTTATTGTAACTCAATGCTAATTGAAGCTAACACGATGATGGATATGGCTAAAAAAGAATACTTACCATCGATTGAAAAGTATCAATCAATTCTTGCTAAAAACATTAAAGTTAAAAAAGAAGTTAGTAAAAATGTTACATGTAAATATGAAGTAAGTATCTTAGAAGCACTAGATAAGTTAAGTGATGCAATTTACGATACATGCTTAAAGTTAAGTAGTGAGATTGAAAATGTTAAGAAGATTGAAGCTTATGATAAAGCAAGACATATTTGTGATTACATTAAAGTATTGATGAATGAATTAAGGGCTGCAGTAGACAAGGCCGAAAGAATCTGTCCAAAGGATTTATGGAATCTACCTTGTTATAATTCATTACTATTCTCAATTTAGGGAGGACTATATGGCAAAATACATATTTGTAACTGGTGGAGTTGTTTCATCTTTAGGTAAAGGAATATCTGCTGCTAGTATTGGTAGATTACTTAAAAACCGTGGCTTAAAAGTATTTATGCAAAAGCTTGATCCATATATCAATATTGACCCTGGTACAATGTCCCCTTATCAACATGGTGAAGTATTTGTAACTGATGATGGGGCTGAAACTGATTTAGACTTAGGTCACTACGAAAGATTCATCGATGAAGACTTAAGTAAAAGAAGTAATATTACGACTGGTAAAATCTATCAAGCGGTTATCAATAAAGAAAGAAAAGGAGAATATTTAGGAGCAACTGTTCAAGTTATTCCTCATATTACTAATGAAATTAAACATCAGTTTATTAAAGCTGGTAATGAATCAGGTGCTGATGTAGTCATTATTGAAATTGGTGGAACAGTTGGTGATATTGAATCCCTTCCTTTCTTAGAAGCTATTAGACAAGCAAGAAGAGATTTTGGTTATGAAAATACAATGTATGTTCATAATACATTAGTACCATATTTAAGAGCAGCTGATGAAATCAAGACTAAGCCGACTCAACATTCTGTTAAAGAATTAAGAAGTATTGGAATTCAACCCGATATTATCATTTTAAGAAGTGAAGTGGAGATTTCTAAAAGCCAAAAAGAAAAAATCGCATTGTTCTGTGATGTAAAAGAAGATGCGGTAATTGTGGCTAAAGATGAAAAGATTTTATTCAATGTCGTAACTAGCTTACACAATCAAAAAATTGATGATTTAATCGTTGACCATTTTCATCTTAAAGCTGGACCAGCCGATATGACACACTGGAATGAAATGATTAGGCGCATCAAAGATTCTAAAGAAGAAATTAACATTGGTTTAGTTGGTAAATATGTTCAGTTACATGATGCTTATATTTCCGTATGTGAAGCATTAAAATCAGCTGGTTATTATCATCTTAAAAAAGTTATTGTTAATTATATTGATGCTAATATTTTAACTGATGAAAATGTGGATGAGATTTTAGGACCAATGGATGGAATTATTGTGCCGGGTGGCTTTGGTAAAAGAGGAGCAGAAGGTAAGATTGCTGCTATTAAGTATGCAAGAATTAACAAAGTGCCACTTTTAGGCTTATGCTACGGCATGCAGTTAGCTTGTATTGAATATGCAAGAAACGTATGTGGATATAAAAATGCTAACTCAACTGAAATTGATCCTGATACTCCTGATCCAGTCATTTATTTACTGCCTGATCAATATATGGGAATCAATATGGGTGGAACTTTAAGGTTAGGTTTATATGATTGTAGGCTAACTGAAGATAGCCTAGTTTATAAAGCATATGGGGTAAACGATATTAAAGAGCGCCACCGCCACCGTTATGAATTTAATAATGCATATCGCAATATTTTTAATAAAGATTTAAAGGCAGTTGGTATTAATACCGCACAAGATTTAGTGGAGATTGTGGAGATGAAGAATCATCCGTTCTTTGTAGCTTGTCAGTTCCATCCGGAATTCTTATCAAGACCGGATAGACCTCATCCACTATTTAGAGAATTTATTGCCAGTTGTATCAAAGTTAAAAATAACTAGTAGGAGGTAAACATGTCCGCATTAGTAATCGAAGGTAGCCAGTGGGGCGATGAAGGTAAAGGAAAAATAACTGATTATTTTTCCCAAGAAGCTGATGTCGTTGTTAGGAGCCAAGGTGGCAATAACGCTGGCCATACGATAACAATCAATAATGAAAAGTTTGCTTTGCGTAGCATCCCATCAGGCATTTTTAATCCGAAAATTAAAAATATCTTAGCGAATGGAATGGTAATAAATCCTAAGCAGTTATTAGAAGAATTACATGGTTTAGAAGCTAGAGGTATTAAAGATTATAAATTATATATTTCTAATAGAGCTCATATCGTCCTACCTTATCATGAAATGCTAGATAGTGCGTATGAAGCATATAAAGGAAGTCATAAAATTGGTACAACTAAAAGAGGAGTTGGACCATGTTATTCTGATAAGATTAACCGTATTGGTATAAGAGTTGGTAATTTTATTGATGAAGATGATTTCAGGAAATGCTTAGTTGAAGCCTTAAAGATTAAAAATGAAGAATTAAAAATGTTAGGTTTAGAACAAATGAATGTCGATGACATTTTTAATGAATATAAGGAATACGCAAAAGAGATTAAAAAATATGTTTGTGATACTTCACTACTTATTGAAGAAGAACTAGAAAAAGGATCTAAAGTGTTATTTGAAGGAGCACAAGGTGCGATGCTTTGCCTAGATCATGGAACATATCCATATGTTACTTCATCTTCCCCAACAGGTTCCGCAGTCCCTATTAATTGCGGGGTATCACCTAAATCAATTAATAGTATTTTAGGAATCTGTAAAGCCTACACTACTAGAGTAGGCGAAGGCCCATTCCCTACTGAAATTGAAGGAGACTTAGCCCACTACATTCGAGAGCGTGGCCATGAATATGGAACAGTAACTAAAAGACCAAGAAGAATTGGTTGGCTCGACTGTGTTGCTTTGAATTATGCTAGACGTGTATCAGGTATTGATTATTTAGCTATTACTTTACTTGATGTGCTAACTGGTCTAGATGAAATCAATATTTGTTATGCATATAAAGTTGATGGCAAGATTATTAATTATATGCCAGCAACACTAAAAGAATTAAAGAAAGTAAAACCTGTCTATATGAAGTTAGCTGGTTGGAGCGATGACATTAGCAATGCTAAGTCATTTGAGGAACTACCAAGTAATACAAAAACTTATATTAAAGCGATTGAAGAATTAACAAAAGCCAAAGTAGCAATTATTTCGGTTGGGGCAGATAGATGCCAAACCATAAAAGTAAAAGAAATATTTTAGTTTCTAGGTAGAATGATGATTTCAAGATATTCAAGAGAAAAGATGAAAAAAATATGGAGTGATGATGCTAAGTTTTCCGCTTTTTTAAAAATCGAAATCTTTGCTTGTGAAGCTTGGAAAAAGCTAGGCATCATTCCAAGTGATGATCTAGAAAAGATTAAAGCAAATGCTAGTTATAGCTTAAAACGAATTAGCGAGCTAGAAGAAACAACAAAACACGATGTTATCGCCTTTACTAGAGCTGTTAGCGAAAGTTTAGGGGATGAGAAAAAGTGGATTCATTATGGCTTGACATCAACTGATGTCGTTGATACAGCTAATGGTTATCTTTTAAAGGAAGCTAATGATATTTTATATGATGATATTTTATCTTTTATGAAAGTATTAAATGATAAGGCACTTAAATATAAAAATACCCCATGTATCGGTAGAACGCACGGCATGCATGCAGATATTACATCGTTTGGTTTAAAATGGGCATTATGGGGTGAAGATATGAAGCGAAATCTTAGCCGCTTTGAAAAAGTTAGAAGCGAAGTAGAATGCGGAAAGATTAGTGGAGCAGTAGGAAACTTCGTAAATGTGGACCCATTTGTGCAAGATTATGTTTGTGAAAAGCTAGGTTTAGCTTCATCAAACATCTCTACCCAAGTATTGCAGCGTGATCGCCATGCTTACTATATGGCAACGCTAGCGCTAATTGCTTCGTCATTAGAAAAGATCGCAACTGAAGTTAGAAACTTGCAACGTAGCGAGATTCATGAAGTAGAAGAAGCTTTTGCAAGCGGTCAAAAAGGAAGTAGCGCGATGCCGCACAAGAGAAACCCAATATCATCTGAAAACATTTGTGGATGCGCAAGAGTAATGCGTGGATATGTAATTCCAGCTTACGAAGATATTAGCTTATGGGGTGAAAGAGATATTTCTCATTCTTCGGTAGAAAGAATAATTCTCCCCGATTCCACAATCCTCCTTGATTATATGCTTAATAGATTTAAAGATGTACTAGCAAATTTAGTAGTATATGAAGATAATATGCTAGCAAATATTTATAAAACTAATGGGGTAATCTTTTCGCAACGCGTTATGAGTGCTTTAATTGCAAAAGGTTTATCTAGAGAAGAAGCATACGATACGATTCAGAAAATCGCGATGGAATCATTTAATAATAAAGTTGATTTTAAAACCCTGCTTTTAAATAATGATTTAGTAACTAATTCCTTAACAAAAGCTGAGATTGATGATTGCTTTACCCTAGATTATTATTTTAAAAATATTGATGTGATTTATAAAAGATGCGGATTAATCAAATAATAATTATTGATATGGAGTTAATATGAATAATTTAATGGTAGAACTTGGAACTAAAAGATCAATTATTAGAGAACTATTTGAATATTCTAAAAAGATGAAACAACTATATGGTGAAGATAAAGTATATGATTTTTCGATCGGTAACCCATCAGTCGCTACTCCTAGCGAGATTGATGGGCAGATTATCGATTTAGTTAAAAATGATAATCAAGTTCATGGATATACTTCTTCAGTGGGAAATGTTGATGTAAGGGATGCTATCGCTAAAGATTTAAATAGTAGATATCATACAAGTTACACAAAAGATAATCTTTATATGACATGTGGAGCATCATCTGCTATTGCAATAGCACTAAAAGCAGTTGTGTCTAAAGATAGTGATGTAGTATTAGCCATAGCTCCATACTTTCCAGAATATAAAGTATATGCAATGGGTGCAGGAGCTATCTTTAGAGTAGTATCAGCTGATATGGATAACTTTGGTTTAAACATCAATGAATTAGAAAAATGTGTAAATGAAAATACAATAGTTGTTATCATTAATTCACCTAATAATCCAAGTGGAAATGTTTATTCTAAAGAAGAGATAGAAGAAGTTGCAAGTTTTCTTTTAAAAAAAGAAAAAGAATATGGCCATGATATTTATATTTTGTGTGATGAACCATATCGTGAAATTGTATATGATGGTATAAACTTAGCTCATATTCCATCAATTTACCATAATACTATCTTATGTTATTCATATTCTAAGAGCTTATCTTTACCAGGAGAAAGAATAGGTTATATTCTAGTGGGCCAAAATTGTAATAAGGCAAGCGAAGTGCTCGCTGCCTGCCTTGGGGCGGGAAGAATGATGGGTTATGTTTGTGCTTCATCACTTTTCCAAAAAGTAATAGCTAAAAATGCATCAGCACTATCTGATTTAAAAGTATATGATGAGAACCGTAAATTATTATATGAAGGTCTAACAAAAATAGGATATAAGTGCATTTATCCGAAAGGAGCATTTTATTTATTTGTAAAGGCATTAGAAGATGATGCATATAAGTTTATGGAGCGCGCTAAAAATTATAATTTGGTTTTAGTGCCATCAGATAATTTTGGGGTCAAAGGATATATGAGGCTCGCTTACTGTGTATCTAGCCAAACTATCATTAATTCTATTCCTGCCTTTGAAAAGCTTTATAAAGAATACAATTAATGCTTCATTCTTTTTAAAAAGATAAATCATTGTTTTAATTTTTAAAAAATTACATTATAATGGTATTATCTAGACAAAAAAGGAGATAATTTATGGCTAAAAAAATAATGATTGTTGGGGGAACTGGATTTTTAGGTTTCTACACAGCAAAGCTAGCATTAAAGAAAGGTTATGAAGTAGGATCAATTTCTATTTTAGATGATGATCTAATCAATAAAGATTTAGATAGTTGGTATCCAAAAGAAATTACTAATACACTACTTGATGTATTTAGTGCTAGTGAAGAAGAAATTGTTGCTTTAATGCAAGGATATGATTATTTAGTATATGCGGTAGGACCAGATGATAGATATACTCCTAAAGCACCAGCTTATGAGTTTTTCCACTATAGATTAGTAGATAGTGTTGCGAAAGTGTTTAGAGCAGCTGATAAAGCAGGCGTAAAAAAAGGCGTTGTATATAATTCTTATTTTGCATATTTTGATCGTAAATATCCAGAAATGAAACTAAAAGAAAAACATCCATACATTAGATGTAGAGTTGAGCAAGCTGCTATTTTAAATGAGCAAAAACAAAATATGGAAGTAGTAGTATTAGAACTACCTTATATCTTTGGTTCAATGGATGCTAGAATGCCAATTTGGCGCGATGTATTCCTAGATCGCTATGTTAATGGTCATAAAACTGTGTACTTTTCTAAAGGTGGCACAACAATGATTGCGATTGAGCATATCGCAGAAGCTGGTATTGGCGCATTAGAATATGGCAAAGATGGGATGCGTTATCCAATTGGCGATGAAAATAGAAAATTCAAATGGATGTTAGAATATATGAGTGAGTGCAAAGGCGTTAAGAAAAAAGTTCTTTGTCCACCAACTTGGTTATGCGTCATGGGTGCTAAAGCGATTGAAAATGGCTTCCATAAACAAGGCATGGAAGGAGGCCTTGATTATGCATTAGTTATGAAAGAAATTATGTCAACCGATATGGTAATTGAGGAAGACGTAATGAATAAGATTAACGAAGAGTTACATATTTCACGTGGCGGCTTAGAAGAAGCTATCAAGAAAACGATGGATCGTTGCTACCCTAATCCAGGAGATTTTAAATAAGATTAAAAGATCAGATATTATGAAATAGTAAAGAAAAAGGGCGCTCTTAAATAACTGGGGGTCAGATAAATAATCCCTCTTAATTTCTTGGGGGTCAAAACGCCTCTTCAGTAACTGGGGGTCTAAGAATAGGTCCATTTCCAATACGGAAATGGACCTTTTGCCAACCAATAATCT
>JAGCUR010000015.1 GCA_017962745.1 Bacilli bacterium
AGATTATTGGTTGGCAAAAGGTCCATTTCCGTATTGGAAATGGACCTATTCTTAGACCCCCAGTTACTGAAGAGGCGTTTTGACCCCCAAGAAATTAAGAGGGATTATTTATCTGACCCCCAGTTATTTAAGAGCGCCCTTATTTATATAGCTCTAATAATTTCTTCTTTTTCTTCTTCCAAAAGAAACTATCGCCTTTCATTTTATCCATAAATGCAATCGCATCCATTAAACCTTTTCTTCTTAAATCTTTAATATTATCAATTGAGAATAAAGCGCAGCTACCAAGCGAAGCCTGTGGTGCTATAACTTGTAATTTTAATTCGCTATCAGCGATATCACCTTCATTAGTTCTAATGATTACTAGGTCAGTGTAGCCCCTCTTCTTTAGCGTTTCATATGGACAATTAGCATAAGCACCGCCATCGAAATATTTATCGCCATTTATTTCCATTGGTTTAAATGGTGGATTAGAGGCGCTTGCGATCACATAATCAGCAATTTGCCCTTTTTTAATCTCATTTTTTGATATTTCAACAGGTGTCATTTGCATATGTTGATAAAAACGGCCGGGATAATCAGGCTTAAACATATCTAAAACAATGCTTAATGGATTAATTACTTTCTTTAGTCCTTCTAAAATGAGATTTTTCGTTTGTGTCATTTTACAAGTTACTAAATAGAATTCACATTTATTATTGCGAATGGCTTTTTCGTTAACATTATCATAAATAGTCTTACGATAACCATCCGTTAGCGAATTAATTAATCCGGTAGTATCATTTAGACCGCTTTTAAGAAATTTGAAGTTATCAAAAGTAGCTAAATTATCTTTATGATAAATTGTATTCATGATGTCATCTAGTTTTTCATCATTAAACATTTTACCGCCAGATAAATTAGACCAAAATTCATCAAGGCGCTTGTTCTTGCCTTCTAGATATAAAGCAGCATTTACTGCTCCATAACTAGTTCCAGCAATGGCATCAAATTTGTATCCTGCTGCTTCTAATACAGCAAGCACGCCGTTTTGATAAGCGCATTTTACACCGCCACCTTCTAAAACTAGGCCTAGCCTCTTCATTATAATCCTCCGTTTTCTGCGGCAATAAAGATTATTGCGATATATGCAACAAAAAATAATGTTAGAATAACTGAACTAATTATTAAAGCAGCTATGTTGTTTCTTAAAGCAACCTTTGCTTCTTCATATACAGCTGGATCTGTCGACTTCATCCCCAGTTTTGCGAAGACAATTCCTGGAATTGCATCGAACCCACCAAGTAACGGACTAGTTGCCAAACAAACAATACCTAATACTTTCGCAATTCTTGCAAAGACTTTCCAAGTAACGTTTACATTATTATTAGTTTTAACAACAACTTCGCCGACTTCGCAACCGCAAAATTGGCAAAATACGGCATCATCCTTGATTTCTTTTCCACAGTTTCTACAATACATATACTAGTCTCCTCCTAAAACGAATCACAGTTTATTGTTGGATCATTTCTTTTGTCCAATGGACAATCAACGCTATTGATGACACGAACAAAAATGTAAAAACCAAACCAATAATTACACAGCTAATCCATAAAGCAATTTTGTTATTTCTTAACGCAATTCTAGACTTATTTCTAACAATGGGATCAGCTGATTTCATACCATTTTTCGCAAATATTATCCCAGCAATTCCAAAAAATCCTCCAAGAATCGGACATGTGATAAGACAAGCTATGCCAAATACATATGCAATTGTCGCAAAAACTTTATAAGACGTTTCTTGTTCAGGCAATTCATGTTCAATAGTTGTTTCTTTTGCTATAAATCCGCAAAATTGGCAAAATGAAGCATCATCTTGTATTTCTCTTCCGCAGTTTCTACAAATCATTTCACCACTACCTCATATTTTAAATATAAATTAATTACCCATATTAACATCAATTCCTAGAAATTCTAAGAATTCTACAGATTCTGCATCAATTGTTCCATTCATAACTAGTATTGTTAATACAACAATTAAAACAATGTATAAAACTGTACTAATAATTAATCCCCAAATAGATAGCTTTAAGCCTTTAGCAGCTTTTTGTTGACGATCTGGATTTGTAGATTTCTTACCTAAAATAGATAAAA
Source organism: Bacilli bacterium (assembly GCA_017962745.1). Lineage (GTDB taxonomy): Bacteria > Bacillota_I > Bacilli_A > ML615J-28 > CAG-698 > RGIG8164. The sequence continues at coordinate 2,134 of JAGCUR010000015.1, forward strand.
CAATTCCGGGAACACCTGTACCAAGTCCGATGAATAAAATAGAACCAGCTAAAGATACGATACCTAGAATGTATCCAACTAAAGCGAATACTTTCCAAGGGCCATTATCTTCATTTGCAGGAGCAGCTTCTGCTACTTCGTTTTCGTTAACTTCTACTTGTTCTTCTCTTAAATCTGCACCGCAATATGGACAGAATGTAGAACCATCTTCAACCATTTTTCCACATTTTTTACAATACATATTAATACCTCCTTTATTATATCCATTATAACATAAAAGTGCGCATTTGTTAATACGCACTAAAATAATGGTTATTTTTTAAGATATAATTAACATTTGCTTCATCTTCATGGCCAGGATAAACAATCATATCTTGTGGACATTTGTTCTCAAAATACTTCTTCATTTCTTTTAAAGTATTTCGCATAATCGCTTCATTACCACTATATAAATCACATCTACCGATGCCATCACAAAATATTGTATCGCCACTAAAGAAATAATTATCTATTCTAATGCAAATAGAACAATCAGTATGTCCCGGAGTATGAATAAAGGTAATATGGCTGCCTTCAATTTCAGCTTTCTCATAATCATTTACATAATGATATTGCTCATCTTTAATACTTTCTCTATATGGATAGCCCAGTAGTAAACTACAGTTCTTATATTCATCTTCTAATTTCTCTTTAGCCTTCTTGGCAAGATAAATTGGAACATTATAATAATTAACTATTTCATCTAAATAACAAAAGTGATCATAATGTCCGTGAGTGATAATTATAAAATCTAGTTTAAAATCACCTATTTTTTTCTTGATTGTTAGTAAATTCACACATGGATCAATAATAATAGCTTCTTCATTAAACTTCACAATATAGCAATTAGCTAATACTGGTCCACCAACTATTCTAATTACTTCCATTATGGTCTCCATGAATTGCAATCATTGATAAATTGCTTGATTTATTTAATAAATCAAAATATTTAGCTTTATCTTCCTCGCTAAAATCTTTAGTAATTAACCCCATCCATTCTTGTTCTGCTTTAATTAAGTCATTATAAACAGCTTGCAGTTTATCAGTTGGATATAAATAACATATTCTTTTATCTAAATCGTTATTCTTTTTAATGATAAAACCTTCACTAGCTAAATAATCTATTGCTCTAGTCGTATTTGATGGATGAATATGCGTAAAATTCTTAATAACATCTCTACTAATTCCTGGTTTTTCTACTACCTTTTCAATAAAAATACGATAGCAATGATTTAGACCATACTTTTCTAAAGCATTATCAATATAAACATGGGCATGCTTAGAAATAATTTCAAACGTTTTAAAATAGATAGCATTATTCATTTGAGAAATCTTCTCCTATTAGTTCTGGATTAAGTTTAATAATTTCACTAGGTCTAAATTGTAAACTATATAATTTGGCATATATTCCATCAAGCTTCATTAGTTCTTCATGAGTACCTTGTTCTCTAATTTCGCCAGCACCAATTACACAAATTTCATCTGCATTCTTAATTGTAGATAGTATATTAGCAACAACTAAAGTAGTTCTACCTTTACATAATTCATCTAATGCTGCTTGAATTAGTATTTCAGTTGTATTATCTAGTGAACTTGTTGCTTCATCTAAGATTAAAATAGCTGGATCTTTTAAAAATACGCGCGCAATACTTAATCTTTGTTTTTGGCCACCAGATAGTTTAACTCCTCTTTCACCAATTTCAGTATCGTATCCATCCGGTAGGCTTATTACATAGTCATGAATATTAGCTTTTTTAGCAGCTTCATATACTTCTTCATCAGTAGCATCTAGTCTACCATACAAGATATTTTCTTTAATTGTACCATTAAATAAAAAGACATCTTGTTGAACTATACCGATGTTACGACGAAGTGATTCAAGTGTTACTTCATTTATATTTTGACCATCGATCAAAATTTCTCCATCTTCTACATGATAAAAGTTAGGAATTAAGTGGCAAATTGTTGTTTTACCACCACCAGATGGGCCAACTAAGGCTAACTTTTTACCTGATTCAATATGAAGAGAGACATTAAATAAGATTTGCTTATTTTCATTATAAGAAAAATTAACATTCTTAAATTCAATTTCCCCTTTTGTAACTACTAATTCTTTAGCATCAGCTGGATCTAATTCTTCATTTTCATCCATAACTTCTACGAATCGCTTAAATCCAGTAGCCCCTTCTTGTAATTGTTCTACAAATCCAATTAGCATATTAATTGGGGAGATGAATAAACCAATGCTTACAATAAAGGCCATATAATCACCAGCTGTGATATGCAAGTTAGGATTGGTGCTAGCAATAAAGATTCCTCCGGCAATAAATATTACGCAGTTAAAGAAATCAGTAACAAAAGCTGTTGATGAGCCAAATTGACCCATCGCTTTGTAACTTTTTCTCCTCGCTTCCACATACATATCATTACCATTTTCGAATTTTTCTAGTTCCTTATCGCTATTAGTGAAAGCTTTAGTGACTCTAATACCCGAAATTGAGCTTTCTAGCGCGCCATTGATAACCGCAATTGACTTTCTGCTTTCCATAAATGCATCGCGCATTCTTTTACGCATAATAATCGATACGACTACTAATACCGGTGCACAGCAGAATATAATCATTGTTAATCTAAAGTTAATTGTACATAAATAGATAAACGAGCCGATTAACATTGCTCCCGAAATAAATATATTTTCTGGTCCATGGTGAGCAAGCTCAGAAACCTGTTGAAGATCATTAGTCATTCTTGACATAATTTTACCCGTTTCGTGATCATCATAATATTTATATGGTAACTTTTGTAATTTCTTGAATAAATCTGTTCGCATCGCTGCTTGCATCTTGACCCCGATAATATGACCATAATATTGAACAAAATATCTAAGTAGCGCCCTAATGGCGTATATTCCCATTAGTACACAACCAAAGATGATTACTAAATTTAGTTTAGTATCCGCATTTGGTATCCAATCATTCATCATATTTCTTGTAATTATTGGATAAAACAACCCAATAATTGAAATCATAAATGATGCTAGCATATCCAAAAATAGCATAAATTTGTGTGGTTTGTAGTAACTAATAAAACGTCTAAACATACTTCTACCTCTTTTATATATCCATTATAATAAAAAAAGATTGCGCGCGCAATCTTTTTTATTCTTCTGAATTCAAATATTCTTCAATTATTGCATATAAGCTTAAATATTTATCATCGATCATTTTAACATCTTCTCCAAATTCTAATACTTTACCATTAGAAACATATTGATCCCAATTTGTATCGCAATCGATGTTTGGATTTCCATATTTAATAAAGTTAGTAAAATATTTAACCATTTTTGCTTCTAGTGCATAATCTGAATCATCATATGCATATTTATGAATTGATTTATTTAAATTTCCATAAGCATATACAATTTCACCGCTATGATATGTGCCATAATATCCATTTTCTTTTGTGAATTGATATCTATATACTTTTTCTCCATTTAAAATAGCCATATTCGACCATGAATGATGCGGATGGATAAACCAATATACTGAAATTATTTCACATAGTGCTCCTAGAGCATCCTCTTCAATTTTATCTTTATATAAATTATATATTTTAGATGCGATATCATTATTGAAATAATTACTTAATATTTCTTCGATATTGTTTTTAGTTACTCGAGTAAATAAAAATGATGGGATAAGGAAAGCATCTGCTTCTTTAATATTATAGCCATTAAGTAATGCTTCTTCATTGTTTTCATGATCTAAATACACTTGATATGGTGATTTAGTTAAAGCATAACCATCAAGTGTCATTTCTGAATTAGCATATTTTGTTCTAACAAGTTTTTTTGCATCTATCTGCCTTAAATCGTTTGCGTTTGTTGCATTAAATTCTTTTAAGATATTTGCTCCCGTTTTTAAAGCTTCATTAAGTGGACGATATGTATGAGGAGGCGTTGATACAACTAGAGATGATGATTCACCAATTGCTTGTTTAAAGAGTCCACTAGCAAGAGGCGAAGTACATAATGCTGAAATCGAGCTAGATCCAGCCGACTCCCCTGCAATTGTGATTTTGTCTTTATCACCACCAAAATAGATTGCATTTTCATTTATCCATTTAAGCGCTTCTATTTGGTCTAATAAACCATAATTACCGGTTGTATGGTTTGTAGATTCTAATGCTAAATCTTCGGTTGCTAAATAGCCAAATATATTTAGGCGATAAGCAACAGTTATCATAATAAGCCCGTTTTTAGCATATGTTTCCCCATTAATATCGTAAGATGAACTAGATCCAGTAGTTAATGATCCACCATGAATATATACAAGTATTGGTAGATTTACTTCATCTGTATTTGGTCGATAAATGTTTAAATACAAACAATCTTCGCTCATCTCTTGAAGCGGCTGCATTTTATAATTAGGATGCCATGCCTTAGAAGCATAAATATCAACGATTGTGTTCATTACTGAGCTTGTATCAACTTGCATTGCCCTCGGCGCGTAATTTACACATTTTTTAATACCATCCCAATTTTCTAGTTTCTTAGTTTCTTTAAAACGCAAATCACCAACTGGTGCTTCTGCGTATGGGACGCCAGCATAAATCCTTACCGTATCATCTTCATTATATGTTCCCACTATCTTACCATTTTTTAATTCTAGCACTTCTGTTTCTTTAATATGACTAACTGGTGATAAAGTAACATAAGCTGGGTGAGCTAATAATAAAATAGGCACATTTAAAAAGATTAAGATAAAGAATGCCAGCATTTTAAATCTTACTCTTTTGTTATTAAAGATTATTCTAAATGCAAGTCCTAATAGAATTACAACGATTTCTAAGAATAATAAATACATCGGTCCATTAGCTAAGTCCAAATAGAATAAAAATAAGAAACTAAGTATAGAATAAAACAATATAAAAAGGATTAAAGCAATAATTTTTTTCATAATTTTCCCCTTATTTATATTCATTATATCATAACAATATATGATAAATACTAATATGCTTTATATAATTTATTAAACCATCTTTAAAAAAAGAAAAACTCTCTTTCGAGAGTTTAATTATTCTTTTTTACGAAGTTGGAATTTAATAGGACATCCCACAAAATCAAAGTTATCTCTAATTTGGTTTTCTAAATATCTTTGATAAGAAAAATGCATGTGCTTTTCTGAATTAACAAATAAAACAAATGTCGGTGGGCAAATGTCACTTTGGGTTGCATAAGATAATTTTAATCTATTACCATTAAACATCGGTGGTTGATTTAACAATACTGCATCTTGTAAGACATCATTTAATACGCTTGTAGAGATACGGCGGTTAAAGTTTAGATAAACTTGTAATACCGAATCAACTAATAAGTGTACTCTTTCATTATTCTTAGCCGAAATAAAGACAATAGGTGCAAAATCCATAAATTGGAAATTAACTCTAATCTTTTCTTCAAGCTTCTGCATTGTTTTATCATCTTTTACAACTGCATCCCATTTATTAACAGCTATTACTAGACCTCTATTATACTCTCTAGCATACCCTGCTATTCTTTTATCTTGTTCAGAGAGTTCTTCAGTTGCATCTAGCATAATAACAGCAACATCGCATCTCTCAATAGCTTGCATTGCTCTTAAAACACTATATTTTTCCGCGTTTTCGTAAATCTTACCTTGTTTTCTAATACCAGCTGTATCAATTACAACATAAGTTTCCCCATTGCGGACAAACATTGTATCAATGGCATCGCGGGTCGTTCCTGCTACATCAGATACAATTACTCGATTTTCCCCAACAATTGTATTAACAAGAGTCGATTTACCAACATTAGGTTGACCAATTAAGCAAAACTTTACGATACCTTCATCGTAATCTTTTCTTTCCCTTCTTGGCATTAATTCTAATACTCTATCAAGTAAGTCACCAACACCAATTCCGTGTATCGCACTAATACCAACTACATCATCGCATCCGAGACTGTAAAAATCATAAATCAAGTCTTGTAAACTTCCATCATCGACTTTATTTGCAGCTATAACTACTGGTTTATCACTCTTTTTCAAGATGTTTACTACATCTTGATCTTCACTAGTTATTCCGCATCTAGCATCAACTACAAAGATAATGACATCAGCTTCATCAATTGCTAAGCTTGCTTGGGCTCTAATTTCTTTAGAAAAGGGCTCATCTCTTAAGATGATCCCTCCTGTGTCAATTATCGAAAACTCTTGATTCAACCATGAAGCTCTAGCATAGATTCGATCGCGAGTTACCCCACTAGCATCATCTGTAATTGATAGTTTATCGCCGATTATTCGATTAAATAAGCTTGATTTCCCAACATTAGGTCTACCAACTATCGCTACAACTCCACGCATAATTTATATACCTACTTTAAATTCTTATAATCATCTAAATTTAAGAAATCGCCAAATGTACTAGTAACTTTGTCGTTCTTCATATATTTACTGAATTCTTTTTTGTCTGCTTTAGGAGCAGTTTTTTCTGCATCTTCTCTTAAAGTGATGATTAATCTAGTTCTTTCAGGTTCAAATGCTCTAACTTTACCAGTTACTTCTTGACCTTCAAGTAATGCTGTATCTTTAGGAACGTTACCTTTTGGTAAGTATCCGCTTAAACCATTAACGTTTACTTTGAATCCTTCAGATAAAATCTTAACGATTGTTCCAGTTACGCTAGCACCGATTTGGAAGTTAGCATCTGTCCAAGGATTTGCAGAAAGTTGCTTTAATGATAAGATAATACGTTTCTTGTTTAAATCAAGTTCAATAACTTTAGTTTCTACTTCAGATCCTTTTGAAACTAGGTCTTCAATATTAGCATCTTTTTCCCATGAAACTTCGCTCTTTGGTAAGAAGCCTTGTACATGTTCAGTTAAATCTACAACAACACCAGCGTTGTTGATGTCGCTAGCGATACCTTTAACAGTTGCGCCAACTTCTGTAGCATCGATATAATCTTTCCAATAGTTAGGAATTAATGCTTTTCTAGATAAATTAATACGATGAGTATCAACTTTAATAACTTGTACTTTAACAGGATCACCAGTATTTAATACTTTTTCAACTTTGTTAACACGGTTGTGATCAATTTCAGATATATGTAATAATCCTTCAACACCATGGCCTAATTCTACGAATGCGCCATATGAAGTAATGTTTTTAACTGTACCATCAAAAACATCGCCTTCTTTAATTGAAGAAATAAAATCATTCTTTTCTTGTTTATTTTTAATTGCATCAGCAACAGTTTGTGAAACAATTAAGCGGATATGGTTATAATCCACGCGAATTGGAACAACCTCAATTTCTTGTTTTACGAAAGATGCAAGATCTGCTTCTTTATCAGTAATTTGTGTAGATGGTAATAAGCATGTATAGCCTTCATGATCTAACACTAGACCAACTTGAATAGCTTTTACAACTTTTGCCTTTAATACTTCATGGTTAGCAACTGCTTCTTCAAATTGCTTTAAAGAATTACGTTTTTCTAATAATGTTTGTGAAAGTAATACTTTTCCACCATCAGGGAATACTTTCTTAACGATAGCTTCTAATTCGTCGCCTTCCATAAATTGATCTGCTAATTCTTCATCTTCATTAACATCAACTAAATCTGCTCTAGATAATAAACCTTCTTGACCATTTTCAAGTTGAACTAATAATCTTTCTTCTTTAGCAGGTCTAACTACCTTATCACCTTTTTTAACTTCTTTAGAAGCAGGTAATACTTCTAAAACAACAACTTTAACAAGTTGTAAGGCTTTTACTGAATTTTCTTCTTGAGTTTCAGTTCCCTCTTCACTAGTTTCTTCACTAGCTTCTTCGTTTTCGGCAGGAGCTTCCATAGCTTCTTCAGCTTTTTCTTCTAATTCTTCTTCATTTTGTGTAGCTTCTACTTGTTCTTCTGCCACGCTCATTTCAACGTTTTTGTTTTCTTCCATTTTAAATCCTCTCTCATTCACTAAACTTGTGATTTTTTCAACCACTTCACTGATACTTAGGTTTGTAGTGTCAATTTCAATAGCATCATCTGCTTTACATAATGGAGCAATTTCACGATGACTGTCTTTATAATCACGAGTAGACATTTCTTCCATCGTTTCTTCTAAAGTTTGTGTATTTTGTCCTTTTTCTTCTCTTTCTAACATTCTTCTTTTAGCACGTTCTGCTAAATCAGCTGTTAAGAAGATTTTTAAGTTCGCATTAGGTAATACTACTGTACCGATATCGCGACCATCCATAATAATAGAGATGCTTTCGCCCATCTTACGTTGCAATTCTACCATCTTTTCACGAACATAACCAAAATGACATACTAAAGAAACATTATTAGTAACTTCTAAGCTTCTTATAGCTTCCGCTACATTTTCACCATCCAAGTAAATCTCATGATTTCTAAATTCAATTGAAGTATCTTCTAAGAAACGATACTCATTTTCATCTTCTAAATTGATTCCCAGTCTTAATGCCTTCACAGTACATGCTCTATACATTGCCCCTGTATCTAGATATTCAATACCTAGCTTATTTGCAAGCAGTTTTGCAATTGTACTTTTACCAGCACCGCTTGGACCATCAATAGCAATTTGCCATTTCATATTCCACCTCAAAACCTACAGAAAACATTATAACATATTAAAATATATATAGCAATTTTATTTTTTAGGAATTATTTAACGTTTTTTTATCCATTTTTTTAAAAAATGGCTTAAAGCAAGATGCTTTAAGCCTAATATAAACTAATACTATTATTTTATTCTTCAATTACTAATACATTAATCTTTCCCGATTTTTCCACATTCCCATCTAGATTAATTAAATCAGGTTTTTGATAAATACTAAAATCGTAGCTCTTTCCTTCAAATACTACCCCATCGATATGGCGGTAAAACTCATATCCATGCGTATGACCGCATACTAATATTTTACCTGCTTTAGCTTCTTCATTAAAATATCCCGCTTTATATTTACGCCAAGCTGAATCATATGCGCATTTTTTAAGTAATACTTCATCAGTAAACTCTCGCCACTTTGAATCATAATATAAATCTTTATCAATATCAGGATCATCGATATTTTTGCAGCTTTCTTTAATTCCTAAGGGAATAAATGAATGGGTAAAGATGTATCTACCAATTTCTTTGTAGAAACAAAAGTCATCACCAGTTATAAAATCTACCACTTCTTTAATGACCGGCTCTTTTTTTAACTCTTCAAACTCTAATTTTTTATTTGCAAGTTGCGCCATTGAATCTAGAGTACCATCTTCAATATCACAAGTATCTGGCTTATCTTTATTAAATAAATTAGCAAATAAATAATCGTGATTACCTCTAATTAAGATTCTTCGATTCTTTGGTAAGCCTTTTATATAGTTATAAACGGCGTAAGACTCGCTCCCGCGGTCAAATAAGTCCCCACATACTATTAAAACATGATCATTATTGTAGTAATCAAAACCAGCTTCTTCAATTGCTTTCTTAAACTCGCTATAAAAACCATGAATATCACTCGTAACAAAATACTTCATTAGTGTCCTAATACCTCTTCTAATTTGGCATTTATAATTCCTGATATCACTACATATCCTTCATGAGTAAAATGAAGTCCATCAGTTGTATATTCTGAATATATTTCGCTAGACTCACTATTATATAGAGCATCAAATATATTTACATAATAGAAATCATACTTTTTAGCTAATTCATTAATGGTTTTATTGTTTTCAATCGCTATTTTATTTTTATCTTTATGATTGATTCCCATAGCTGATAATGATACTAATATTATTTTAGTATTAGGTAAATTATCTTTTAAGCCTTTCAATATATCTTCATAATCATTAAACATCGTCTTTAAGTTATTACCACCGATTAATAAAACTACTACTTGCGGTTTTAGATCATAGACTGAATATGTAATTCTACCTAATACATCAGTAGTTGTGTCACCACCAATACCACGATTAGATGTAATATAGTTGGGATAATACCTAGCTAAATCGCATCCATCAGTTAAGCTATCTCCTAAAAACGCTACTTCTACTTCATAATCATCAAATTCTATATTTTCGGCTAAATATTGTTGTTTCTTATTTTCACGATATTCCGCTATCATCTTATCCCATTCTTGTTGCTTTTTCTTATCAGGAATAATCTTTGCAAATAATATTATTAAAAAAGTAGCAATCGCTAAAAGAATAATCGCTGCACCAATTATTAATATTTTCTTCTTCATAATCATATCCTCTACTTTATACATTATATCATAAAAATAATCTCTTTATTATGCATAAAAAGATTATTTCATTTCTTGAATTAAATCATAAATTAAAGCTACTTTTACACAAGTATTCTTATTAGTCTTTGGATAAAAATAATATAGTTCGTTGTTATAATAGCATTCATATTCTTCCCCAACACTAAATGGTAATGCTTGTAAAGCCTCTTTCGGATGAGAAAAGCTTACAAAATCTTGTCCAACTTTACCTTCAAAACTAAATCCATGTTTAGTAACAGTGCAAACACCTTCGCCTAATACATCATACTTTTTATTTTTAAAGCTGATTTTCTTAACATCAACTTCTTGGCTGATGATAGCCTCACCACAAACTTCAATATTCTTTTTTTCTTCAGCTTTAATGAATTCATAAAAGTCATGAATTGTTTTGATACCATATTCATTATCATTAAATTGATAATGATTATCAAGTTCTAAGCTAAATCCACATTCACACTCTAATTTATTACCATTTGCATGCATTCTAAATTCTTGATGGCAATGTGGACAAAGGTATAATACTTTATCAAGGTTTTCGGCTTTATTATTATCTTTAAATTCGCGCTTTTTCGCATACTCAAATTCATTATGCGCTAAGTTTTCACGAATAATTTCGTCGATTTGATCAAGTTCTAAGTTATCTAGTTCGCTTTTTTCGATAATTCTTTTAACTCTAACTTCGGTAATTACTTTCTTTTGCGCTTTTCGGTATTTAGAATTAGCTAAATAGTTACCGCTTATCTCAAATAAAACTACCGGCAATCCGAGTTTTTTAACTAAAGAGCTCGTTCCACTTGTAAGAGGGCCGGTTGTACCATCAAGCGATAATCTAGCTTCAGGAAACATCATAATTGATGTATTGTCTTTAGCATATTTTAAAGTCTTTTTGATGGCTTCAATATCAGGATTATATAAAGTTTTAGGAATAAATCCTAGTTTATTAATAAACCATCTAGCAAAACCCCATCGCATATAATATTTATTAGCTAGTAACGCTGGACGGTCAGGATCGATTGCTTTATAGATATGATAAATATCATTTGCGGATAAATGGTTGATTAAATAAAGTTTTGCACCGGGGATTGATCCCATTTTTTGATAATTATCATCTTCGATTACTCTAAGTCTAGTAGTCCTCTTTACATATAGGCCCATAAGAGTCCCCGCAATCGGCATATAAATACTATTAGGCGTACCTCTAACTTTTTTACCATCGAATAAAAACTTACGACTAATTAAGAACATACCAATGAATAATATTGCACCTAAGCATATAATAATGATTACTAGTAGCCAAATCGGTAATGCTTCGGCGATAAAATATTTAATGCTCGTTCCCATAATAATTGAAGTAACAATGCTCGGAATTACTCCCGTAAAACAAGTCAAAATATATCTACGATATGATATTTTAGTGCTCGATGCCCAGTAGCATATAGCACCAAATGGAATAATTGGTGTTACAAATAAGAAATACATCAATATTTGTGTATTTTGATTTTTACGTCTAGTCGCTAAGTTTTTAATCTTTTTTTGTCCTTTCGCGATAAATTCGTTATCGAATTTTAAAACATGAACTAAAAAATAAATGATACTAGCACCTAAGCAAACACCAACATCACAAAGTAGAATCGCAATTGGAAAGAAAAAGCTTAAGCCGGCGGGAATTTGAATAAATTCAGCTGGCATAAAGACAACTACCATTTCCAATGCTTCTACTAAAACAACTGCGATATAACCAAGCCAACCTTTACTACGCATGAATTCTTTTAAGCCTTCGTTATCGTTAGCCTTCGTTAATCTTAGTACTTCTAAAATGATATTTCTAAATAAAAAGAAAAGTATCGCTACAACCGCTAAAGTTATGATGGCAAAACTAATACGCGTAATTATCTTTTTTCTTCTTTTGATAATTTCAATATCTTTTTCCATTATTCACTCTCACTTACACTAATATTTAATAAGCGTTTAGCGTATCTAATATCAATTTCATTGATATCTAGAATAATAAAGACATCGCAGCTATTAAATTTATAATCAACGCTTCCATCCACACTTACTTTATGGCCTAATCTTAAATACATTCTAAGTAAATTAGGCATTTGCTCTTTCGCTAAAGCAGGATCGATATTGTTAGGTTCGACATAATCAAAAGAAAAAGCATTACGAGTTGCTTTAATATCAAATCTTTTACAAGAATAATCACGTTTTAAAAGCGCTAAAGCATGGCCATAAATTGCTGGGTCATGTCCATGAAAACTACATAAACCAAGTAAGTATCTACAATTATGCTCGCTAGCATAATTATAAATACCGATAAATAGTAGTTTTAAAACTGATCCATTGCGATATTCTGGTCTAACAACTGCTCTACCTAATTCTAAGAATCTTTCCCCTGATACTTTAATTTCATCGATATTATATTCATCTTCAGTTAAATATTTACGGTTTTTAATCGTATCTGGGGTTGCAATTCTATAAGTTCCTGCGATTATATCATTTTCTTTATCAATTACTAAAACCGATTCACTTACTTCATCATAGCCATCATTATCGATTCCGCCTACTGGTAGGCTTGGATCGTAATCTCTAAGTAAATATTCGTATCTTAGAATTTGAACCTTTTTTACTTCTTCTAAATCATTATGATTCATCAAGCGAATATTAAATTTTCCTACACTGAATTCTTTCATAATAATCCTCATTCTTTCCACTAGTTATATATTTTACCATAATTAACTAATAAAATCAAAATGTAAATGCTTTTATAATATGTGTATTGCATAAAAATAGACATAACTTTTTGTTATGTCTATTTAAAAGGATATATAAATTTCTGTGTGGTTGACATACACCTATAAAATAGCTTGTGGATACACATTTTACTTTATAGGTGTTTTTTATATAAAAAAGTAAGTCCTGTTATAATAAGTTGACTGTACTAATTTATAAGGAGGACTTAC
>JAGCUR010000016.1 GCA_017962745.1 Bacilli bacterium
AGTAACTTCTTGCTTATTAGCATCAAAGTATTTTCCACATACTTCACAGAAGTAATGTCCTGCCATTCCATCTTTAGATTCAGTTGCTTTAACTTCTTCAACCCAAGCTAATTCATCATGGTTGTGCTCAGGTTCTGGATTGTTTCTTTTACATCCAACTAATGTTAAAGAACAAATTCCTAAGATTAAGAATAAAACTAATAATAAACGTTTTTTAAACATGTTTTCTTTTCTCTCCTTTATGTTTATTTTTTATTAGTCAATTGTTATATTATTTCCCATAAACACTGATTTCTGATAATTGTGCATTATAACCAGCTCTAATGTTATTTGAGTAAATAATCACTTTGATATATCTAGCACTAACGCCAGATTCCAAATTAATAATGTTTCTGTTTCCTGTTTGTGGATCAAACAAGAACGATGTTTTCTCTACAATCGTATTAAAACTTGTACTAGCGCTATACGCGTCAACTGATGCTGATGCTAAAATCTCAATTTCTTGTGTTCTAGCATCCCACTTAAGTGATGGTGGCAAACATAATACAATCGCATTAAGTTCATAGACATCACCTAAGTCTATAACGATATATGCAGGTAATTCTGCTGATTCATAATATGAAGTACCCGTTGCATCGCCATCCACTGCCTTCTCTACATTATAAACATCGTTATGCGGAGTTGAATCCACAATCGCTTTATTATAAGAAAGCGATGGAGCAAATAATTGAATTTCACTCACTTCATAATATTCAGGACTAGAATCATAATCATTTCGATAAAATCTAATTTGTAATCCCGCATATTCTTGAGTTGTTATATTAACATCAATGCAGTTATTAGATCCAGGTGTCATTTCATAATCTTTAAGGGCTAATAAACGCGTGTATTTATCATTTACTGTCCCATCTGATTTTACTTTCATTCCCCAGATTTGGAATGAATACGTGTAATAGAATTCATTGCTTTGATTACCTAATATTCTAATAACCCCGACATTGAGCAATTTTCCGCCAAAATCAATTGTTAAGGCCGCAAATTCGTTCTCTTCATTCGTCCAAGTACCACTAATCCAAGAAGTTGTTGGATCTTTATCAACCGCACTGGCAGCACTTGATCCACTTCTTGTGAAATCACCACTACCATCATCAGCTGGAGTTGTTGTTTTATTGCCAGCTGAATGTGTAGCTACAGCTGAATATGTGCTTCCTTCAGCTACACCGATATAAGGTAAGTCACCTTTAGCACGGGCAAATTCCGGAATTAACATGCCAATTTGCGTAACATTTTCATTGTTTTGTTTATTCACATTAGTATCACTTAGTTGTAATTTGTAAGGAAGAGTAATCTTAGCACCAATTACTTTATCCATACCCTCAATACTAACACTAGATGTAAAGTCATTAGTAACTAGCTTTAAGTCATTAGTGCTTGTTAACTTTTTACCTTCTACTTCCACACCTTTAATAGTTACCCCACTAATATTTGAAGTTGGTGAATATCCATTAATACGACACATGACAGTTGATGCCATTTTATAGACTTTCACATTTTCAATTAAAACATCTCTAACAGTTCCTTTAATGTTTGTTGAATTGCTCCAATCTTGATTATATAAAACACAAATATCAATTAAAAAATCATTTTCGCCATCGCTTCGATTATCACCAAGTGTTTGACAATCTTCCACAATTATATTTGTATATTTTACATTACTAATTTGGGCATCATCAGCATTATGCATTGAAATAACAGCTTTATGGAAATTATGTATAACTACGATATTATTAAATACAACATCATTCATACTTGCACCATTAGCTTCATAACCAACTTCCATTGATTGAGCTAAATCAGTCCATACTGTTACTCCTTCAAATTTAATATGATTTGTAGAACCACCATCAACATTCTTTACAACTAAAGAATCATCCCATGTTCTGACAAATCCACCAGTAACTGTGACATTTTCGCAAGCTTGAACAGAAATTCCATCTCCGTTTTGTCTAGCTGTTATCATCTTAACATTATCAACTGTAACATTAGTTGATTTATATAATGCCATTGTCCACCCTGCCGGGTCTAAGAATGTAATTCCTTCAATCTTCACATTATCGCAATAACGCATTTCAATTGGAATTGTATATTCTGATTCGCTACGCCTATTATATAATGCTCCACTAATAATTCCTCTACCACGAATTGTTAAATTATTAATGCCTTCGGCTCTTATTTGACCATATACATAAGCTCCACCAGCTAAATAAATAGTTTGATCATCACTAACTGGAATCGCATCTGCTTTATATACTCCTGGACCAATATAAGTTATTTTAGGATTATTATTGGCATCTTCTTCAGTAATTGGGTTTTCTTCAATTGGATTTGCAAAAATATGCAATGCATTATTTGAATCATCATTGTATTCTAAAACATAGTTTCCAGAATATTCTAAATCAAATGAAATCACATTATCTTTTACTTCACAACTGATACCATATACTAATGGTAAAACTTTAGCACTTGTGATGTTTTCATCAAGCACTTTTACTTCCACATGCACTTTACCTTCAAAATCAAATATAACAACATCAGTCATATCTGTTGGTAACATCCATGAGAATTGTCTACCATGATTTACTCTTGTTTGATAAACAAATAAATCTTTTCCTTCTACACTTACTTCACATTTATTAGAAGGCGTAAGATAACTAGGGCCATCATATGTAACAAGTTTAGTAGTTGTTACTTCTTTTGATGATTCAATAAAATTATCAATAGAGTAATAATCAGTTTTTTGCGGTACGTTTTCATGATTATTTGTTCCTTGATTAGTGCCCGAATCACCTACTGGCTCTTTTTCTTTGCAGCTAGCAAAGAAAAACACACAAACAATCATGCAAATAGTTATAAAAATCTTATTTTTCATCGCATTCTCCTTCTCATTCACCTACATTATATATCACTATTTTTTTAATTGAAAGCGTTTTTTAAAAAAAATTTAACCGGTTAACGTATTTTTTTAACCCGTTAACTAAATATGACCAAAAAAGAGGCAAAAAATGCCTCTATTTCCCTTTTACACTCTCTCTAATTACTAAAACTGGTTCCATATTAATAGTCACTTTTCCCCTTCGATCATTTTCTAATTTATCAATTAATATTTCTGCAGCTCTAGATCCTTTTTCGCTAATATCTTGGCGAATAGTTGATAAACCCGGGTATACAAAGTTAGCATAGCTGATATCATCATAGCCCATAATTGACAAATCTTTAGGTACATCGTAACCCAATTCTTTAATCTTTTTCATAATACCAATGGCTAAAATATCAGCACTGCATACAATTGCAGTTAATTCTTTTTTATTAATTAATTCTTCTCCAATTTCATATCCGTCATTGAATGTAGCATTAATGCGATAAATGTTATCATCTTTAATTTCTAGGTGATCTTCTTCCATTGCTTTTTTATAGCCTTCAAAACGACGCATATCAATAAGATATGATTCAGGTTTACCAATAAAACCAATATTTTTATGTCCCGAATTAATCAAATATCTTGTAGCTAAATACATTCCTTGTTCATCATTTGAAGAAATATTGTTAAATGCGTTAGCATCATCTGAATAATCATCAATTAAAACAATTGGAATATTCAATCTTTTTAATTCTGAATATATATTTTTAGGGCAAGTTCCAATAATAACTAACCCATCTAAATCTCTTCTTAGAACCCATTCTTTTAAATCATCTTGCGTTTTAGTAACACCAATTACTAAATCATAATTGTATCCTAGCATTCCTTTTTCAAATCCACCAATGAATTCTACATAAAATGGATTTTGAAGAAAGGCAATTGATGCATCATCTAAAGGAAGCAAAATACCAATCAAATGTGATTTACCAGTTGATAAGGTTCTAGCTGTATAATTTGGAACATATCCAAGTTCATCAATTGCTTTTAATACTTTTTGTTTTGTTGCCTCGCTTACTTTATCAACTCCGTTGATTACATAAGATACAGTAGCTGGTGACAATCCTAAATATTTAGCAATATCATAAATACTTACTTTATTATTTTCCATTTTTTAATCTCCCATTCGATTATACTCAAAAAAAATAAAAAATATCAATCAATTATTTAAAAATTGTTTAACTAAATCATTAATGTTATTATCTAAATCTAAATTTATTAAATGATAATTACGATATTTATTCTTACTTCCTCTAAACCAAGTTAATTGTCTTTTCGCATAATTTCTTGTTTTTTGTTTAATTAGATCACTTACTTCTTCCAAACTTTTTTTGTTTTCAAGATAATCATTTAGCTCTTTATAACCAATTTCTTTAATCTTAGATGTATCAATACCGCGATTCTTTAATGCTTTTAATTCATCTATCCAGCCATTTTCAATCATTATCGAATACCTATTATTTATTCGCTCATATAATTTATCGCGATTCATATCCAAGTTTATAAATAAAATATCATATAATTCAGTTGCTTTTTTTTCTTCTTTACCAGCTATTTCTAAATATCGCAAAACTCTTTTACGATTGTTAGGATGGGTTTTATTAGCTAAAGATACATCTTTTGATTGTAATAATGCATATAATTCTTCATTCGATAAATCATATTCTTTTTCTTTATCCCTAGCTTCATTATTTAAGTCATAGTCAAGTAAAGCAGCATCAATATAAAGCCCACTTCCTCCGCAAATAATTGAACAATTATTTTTTTCAATTATTGGTCTAGCCAAATCTTGATAATCTTTAATCGAAAAATCGCTAGCTGGTTCTAAAAACTTAAATAAATAGTTTTCGATACCAGCTATTTCTTCACTTGTTACATTAGCAGTACCAATATCCATTCCTTTTCGCATCTGACTCGCATCCGCATTTATTAGTGGCAAATTAAACATCCTTGCTAACTTACACGATAGAACTGTTTTACCAATACCAGTTGGACCACTTATTACAATTACTTTACTCATACGATGCGTTTAAACCACTTTTCTATTTCATATTTCGTAAATTTAACGATTATTGGTCTACCATGTGGACAAGTATATGGGTTTTTACATTTGTTTAAAAGATTAAGTAAGATTCTTGCTTCTTCCATTGTATGATATTCATTACCTTTAATTGCTGATTTACAAGCGATTGATTTAGCTAGGCTATCTAAGAATTCTTCCTTCTTAGTTTTAGTTCCTCTTAAAAAGGCATTAAAGATTTCTTCTAAATATTCATAAACAAAGTTTTTAGGAATCCAAGTACCAACACTTCTTACTAAATATGTAGATCCACCAAAACTTTCTAGTCTGATGCCTAAACTTTCTAGCTCTTCTAGTTTAGTATTAATGATAATAGCTTCACTTGGTGTAAAGTTAAATGTCATTGGTACTAATAAATCATAACTAGAAATAGCCGAACTAGCCATCTCGTCGTAAATCTTTTCGTAATTAACTCTTTCAGCAGCTGCATGTTGATCGATTAAATAGAACGAGTCTTCACCTTGCGCTAAGATATATGTTTCAAATAACTGGCCTACTAGATTCATTAGCGGTAACTTATTATCATTAGTTTCACTATCAAGGCTAATTCCGTCACTAAATAAATCTAATTTTTCTTGATATGGAATATTATCTTCACTGATTTCTTCTAATTCTTCGCTAGAATCGCCATCAATATCTCTTGAATACTCAAAACTACCAGCTTCAGCGACTTTAGATACCATTTGGTCGTAATCAGTACTAAATAAATCTTCTACTTGGTCATCTATCTCATCTTCAATTTCTTCTTCATAGAATGGATCATCAAAGTCTTGATCTTGTTTAGTTTCTTTTTCTAAAATCAACCTAGTATTATCTAATATTTCACTAATAGCACTAGCGATTAAGCTATCAAGTTCTTCTTCCATACTAAATCTAACTTCAGCTTTAGCAGGATGAACGTTAACATCTACAAGTCCTGCATCACAGTTAATATGCATAATAGTAATTGGATATTTACCAATCATTAATCTAGTGCCATATCCTTTGATGATGGCATTAGTGATATTATAATTTCTAATTAATCTTCCATTTACTAAAATTGTAATATGTTGTTTTGATGATCTAGTAACACTAATATTTGTAGTATAGCCTTCAATTGAAAAGAAACTATTTTCTTTAGCGAAAGCTAACATGTTCTTAGCTACATCATAGCCATATACACTACTTACTACTTCTAATTCATCATCATTTCCATAAGTTTGGAAGATTATTTTACCATTAGATATAAAGCTAAAAGAAATATCAGGATAAGCAAAGGCAATCTTTGTTAAATAATCAGTAACAAAACTTACTTCATTAGTCCCACTAGCAAGCTGAGCAAGCCTTGCTGGTGTGTTATAGAATAAGTCTTTAACCGAAATGGTTGTCCCTTTAGGCATACTAATGGTGCCTTCAGCTACTAACATTTCATCCTTAAACCTTAAAACGATACCTTTACCATCAGTTGTGCTGGTTTTAATCGTTAGATTACTTACAGCACAAATTGAAGGTAGAGCTTCGCCTCTAAAGCCTAAAGTATTAATATTGAATAAGTCATCAGAGTTTTTAATCTTACTAGTGTAATGAGGAAGCACGCAGCATTTTGCATCAGCTGCATCCATTCCGATACCATTATCCGATACGATTATCTCTTTTAGACCTGATTCAATAAGTTCTACTTTAATTTTAGTAGCCAAAGCATCAATCGAGTTTTCTACAAGTTCCTTAACTACGCTAGATACTCTTTCGATAACTTCACCGGCAGCTATTAAATTAGCGACTTTTGTGTCAAGTTTAAGGATTCTACCCATAATTTTATCCTTTCAATTTCTTTTGCAATTCATTTAATTTGATTAATGCATCAAGTGGATTCATTTCATATAAATTAATTGATGATAAATCATTTAAAACAATCTTTTCAATTTCTGTCTTAGAATCATATAAAAGCGGAGCAACATAATTATATGGTGATAATTTGTCGCTATCGATTCGATTTTGTTCTTGTAATTTATTAAGTAAATCATTTGCTCTTAAGATTACATCAAGTGGAATCTTAGCAAGTTTTGCTACATTGATACCATAACTCTTATCGATGGCTCCATCTTTAACTTTATGAAGAAATACGATTTCGCCATCCACATTTTCAGCGCTTACATGAACATTTTTAAGATGTTCAAGTGAATTTTCTAAAGCCGTTAACTCGTGATAATGCGTTGAGAATAGCATTTTAGCTTTAACTTTATCATGAACATATTCTACGATTGCTTGCGCTAAAGCAATTCCATCGTAGGTTGCGGTACCTCTACCTATTTCATCAAATAAAATTAATGATTTAGTTGTGGCATTCTTTAGAGCATTATTAACTTCTGCCATTTCAACCATAAATGTCGACTGACCGCTTACGATATCATCGGCAGCTCCAATTCTTGTAAAGATTTGGTCAAAGATTGGAAGACGCGCACTTTTGGCTGGTACAAATGATCCAATTTGGGCCATGATCGCAATTAAAGCGACTTGTCTCATATAAGTGGATTTACCACTCATATTAGGCCCCGTAATTAATAATACTAATTCTTCATCCATCTTTAAGTCGTTAGAGACAAATTCACAATTTTTCTCTACGACTGGATGACGGCCTTCTTTAATATCAATAGCACCTTCAGTTAAAATAGGTCTAACGTATTTATTCTCATTAGCTACTTTAGTAAATGATGCCATCATATCTATCATAGCTATCGTTTTAGCTAAATCTTGAAGAATTAAAGTGTATTCTTTAATCTTATTTCTAATTTCACCGAATAATTCATGTTCTAAAGCGATTGATTCTTCTAAAGCACGTAAAATCATCGCTTCTTTTTCTTTTAATTCTTGCGTAATATAACGTTCCGCATTAACTAAAGTTTGTTTACGAATATAACCATATTCATCTTTAATTAAACTACTATTTAGTTTACTTACTTCAATATAGTAACCAAATACTTTATTGTAACCAACTTTTAGTTGTTTAATTCCTGTTCTTTCTCTTTCTTTGTTTTCTAAGCCAACTAAGAATGATTTA
The DNA here is from genome assembly GCA_017962745.1 of Bacilli bacterium. GTDB lineage: Bacteria > Bacillota_I > Bacilli_A > ML615J-28 > CAG-698 > RGIG8164. The sequence goes on from JAGCUR010000016.1 coordinate 8,092, forward strand.
GAATCTTTATTAATGCTACGAAGTTCATCAAGTTTATCATTATATTTAGCTTTAATTACGCCACCATCTTTAATTGAATATGGGGCATCTTCGTTAATTGAAGCATCAATTAAATGATATAAATCATTATAATCTTGATAATGACTATCTAGATCATATAAGTTATTAATCTTAATCTTTTCAATTAACTTCTTTAACTTTGGAATTGCACCAAGTGATTTTTTAAGTTGAAGTAAATCTTTTGGATTAGCATTTTCATAACTAATACGACCAACAATTCTTTCTAAATCGTAAACATCATCTAAAACTTTACGCACTTCGCCAGTTTCGATAAAGGCTTTTTTCATTAAATCGATTGTGTCATATCTTTTTTCAATTTCGCTCTTATCGATTAGCGGTAACGTAATATTTCTTTTTAGGCATCTAGTACCCATTGCGGTAGAACATTTGTTTAAAGTAGAAAACAATGTGTTTTGGTAAGTACCAAAGCGCAGTGTTTCAACAAGTTCTAAGTTACGGCGAGATGCAATATCGATTTTTAAATAACTATTAACGTTATATTTAATTACTTTTTGTAAATGCACTAAAGTACGCATTTGTGTCCTTGTAATGTAATTTAATAAGCGTGAATAGTTTTTAACTTCATCTTGATCTAAGTTTTCCATTAGGCTCTTAGTATAAGATGGACTTGTATAATTTGGTTCAACCGAAATTAAGAAATTATATACTTTTAAAAGTGGAGTAAAGATTTCTTTATTAAACTTTTCACTAACAACAACTTCTTTTGCTTGCAGTTTCATAATTTCTGCAAACAATAAATTATCATCGAGTGGAATATTAGTAAGATATCCAGCTCCCGTTGATAAATCTAAATAAGATAAAATGTATCTATTTTTATCGCCAGATATTGATAAAATGTAATTAAAATCACTAGCATTAATAGCATTAGCATCAATTACTGTACCCGGAGTTACAATTCTAATAACTTCTCTTTTAACAATTCCTTTAGCACTCTTTGGATCTTCTACTTGTTCTACAATTCCTACTTTAAAGCCGTTAGCAGCTAGTGTATCAATGTAAGAGTCAACTGCATGATAAGGTACTCCGCACATCGGTACCCTTTCATCAACACCTGCATCCTTTCCGGTTAAGACAATTTCTAAGATACGACTTGCTACAATGGCATCGTTAAAAAACAACTCGTAAAAGTCGCCAACTCGATAAAGTAATAATGTGTCAGGATATTGTTCTTTAATTTTCAAATACTGCCTAATCATTGGCGAGTATTGTAATTTATCAATATCATTAAAATCTTTTTCCATATAATTCCTCAAAATATAATATTATAAAATCATTATATCATATTATTAAATATATTTACAATTTAAAACAAAAGCTGAAACGATTGTTTCAGCTTATATTTTAAAACTTTATTTTTTCGATTGATTTACTTACTATCGCTGTAACTATAATACCCAAAGCCATTTCAGGTAGCATATTTAGTAATACTACTGATCCAAATAGCCAGTTAGCGACGCTTGCGCCTTCAAGTAGGGCTGTAATATCCGCATAGTGGAATATTAAAAGTAAGGCCATTGTGAAGACTGTATTAAATAGTGGTACTAGCGCTCCAACTATGATGCCACGAACGATTGTATTCTTTACGGCTTTTTTAATTAAAGCGTATAAAAAAACAACTACTACACCCATAAGAGCACGTGGTAAGACTGATACTAATGGATTTTGAAAATATGGATCTAGAACTGATGCTGGAGCAAATGCTCTAATCCAACTACATATACCAAAAGCAATACCTAATGCTATTCCATATCTTTTCTTTTCAATACAACAAATTCCGACCGCAACTGGTAAAAATACCGTTGTAGGGGAAACAAAGCCCAGTGGAATAAAACCTAGTACTGTCCAAGCAAAAGCAAACATTAAAGCTATTAAAATAGCGCTAAATGTTATGCTTTTTATTTCTTGGAATAGTTTGGTTTTATGTTCATCTTGTTCTAGTTTGACTTCTTCTTTAATTTCTTCTTTTTCCATAGTAAACCTCTAGTCAAAGAATTCAAATTCATAATCAAAGATTCTAACAGTGTCGCCATCTTTAACGCCTAGTTCTCTAAGCTTATCGTCAACACCTAAATCTCTAAGTCTTTTAGCTAGTAATCTTACTTGTTCTTCGTTCTCTAGATCTGTAGAGTCAAAATACTTCTTAACTCTTGGTCCACTTACTTCATAAACACCATCACTTGCTAGTTTAACCGTAAACTTCTCAACTGGTGGTGTAAATTTGTATTCTACAACTTCATCAGTTACTGGACTATCAAAGTCCGTAATTTCAATAGTATCAAGTAAGTCAGCAATCTTATAAAGTAAAATATCTAAATTATCGTTAGTATAAGCACTAATTGGGATAACTTCTAAGTCAGGTAACTTCTTTTTAAACTCTTCTAAGTTTTCTTTAGCTCCCGGCATATCCATCTTATTAGCTACAACGATTTGTGGACGAAGCATTAGTTTTGGATTATAAGTTTCAAGTTCATTATTGATTGTTAAGTAATCATTATATGGATCTCTACCATCAATTCTTGCCATATCGATAATATGAACGATAACTCTAGTTCTTTCGATATGTCTTAAAAATTCAAAACCAAGGCCTGCGCCTTGACTAGCGCCTTCGATTAAGCCTGGTAAGTCAGCGATAACAAAGCTTCTACCATCTTTGGCTTTAGCTACCCCTAAGTTTGGTGCTAAAGTTGTGAAATGGTACTCGGCAATCTTTGGTTTACAAGCTGATACAACACTAATTAGCGTACTTTTACCAACGCTTGGAAAACCAACTAAGCCAACATCTGCTAATACTTTTAATTCAACACGGATGAATTTAGCTTCTCCTGGTTCGCCTTTTTCGCAAATTTCGGGTGCTGGTACTCTAGGGGTAGCAAAACTTGAGTTACCTCTACCACCTCTACCACCTTTAGCGATAACTACTTCTTCGCCGTGTTTAGTAATATCGGCGATAACGATGCCTTTTTCTAAGTCATGCACAACGCTACCAATCGGTACTTTTACATATACATCGCTAGCAGCCGCCCCAAACATATTTTTAGGCATGCCATTTTCGCCGTTTTCGGCTTTAATCTTCATACGATATTTTAAATCAAGTAAAGTAGTAAGCCCACTATCACCTACAAAGATAATTGAGCCACCTCTACCACCATCCCCACCGGCTGGTCCACCTTTAGGGACATATTTCTCACGTCTAAAGGCAACTATGCCATTACCACCGTTACCAGCTTGGACGCGAATCTTTACATCATCAATAAACATAATTCCTTTAGTCCTTTCTTAATAATTATAATACTTTTTAAAAAAAAGCATAACCAATTTTTAGCTATGCTTAATTATCATTTAGTTTTTCTTATTTTGCTTCGTAAACTGAAACTTGTTTTTTGTTTCTACCTTTACGTTCAAATTTTACATATCCATCAATTTTAGCAAACAATGTATCATCTCCACCAATACCAACATTAGTTCCAGGGAAAATAACTGTGCCTCTTTGACGATAAATAATTGATCCAGCTGTAGCGAATTCGCCATCGCTCATCTTTGCACCTAATCTTTTTGCATGAGAATCACGACCGTTCTTTGTTGAAGAACCAGCTTTCTTTGAAGCGAAAAACTGAATATTAAATCTTAACATTTCTCTTTCCTCCTAAAATATATTTATCAAGTTTATTCATTAATAATAGTAACATTAGCTTTATAATCAAAAGCAATGCCTTCTAAGACATCTACTAAATTTTCCATAACTAATTTAGTAATATCATTAGATTTATTAATCTTTAGTTCCATAAATGGTTTTGCTTCATCAGCTGTAAATGTGAAATCACATTTAGCTTTATCAAGCATTCCATATGAAACATACATAGCAGTTGTAATAGAACTACACACAATATCACTACCTTTATTAGCATATCCAGAATGACCTGATACTTTAATAACCTGAATCAAGTTATCTACTTTTTTTATGCTAATCTTTGTCATTTGAATTAACCTTCAATACTAGTGATTTGAATCTTAGTAAATGGTTGACGATGACCTTGTTTCTTGTGATAATTTTTCTTTGATTTGTACTTGTAAACAATGATCTTCTTTGCTTTACCTTGAGCTAATACTTTACCAGTAACTTTAGCACCTTTAACGTATGGAGCACCGATCTTGTTATCAAGCATTAAAACCTTATCAAAAACAACGTTAGCGCCTTCCTCAGCTTCTAATTTTTCAACGAAAATTACTTCGTCTTGCGCAACATGGTATTGTTTACCACCAGTTTCAATAATTGCATACATTTGCACACACCTCCTTATAAATTTTTAAGACACGCCATTAAGGTGAGATTGCTCTACTTACAAACCTATTCAGTGCGGTTGTGCCTTACACAACAATAGCATTATACTCTAAAACCGTATAAATTGCAAGTTCTTTTTTATTTTCCTATTGGATTGGATAATTTTCACTCAAATATTCGGCTACTACATCTCTAACTAATACCGTTGTATCAGTTACATCAATTGCTTTACTTGTAAAATCATTATAGTTTTCATATACATAACTAATTAATGCTACTGTATAGACTTTATCAGTATCAAATGTATCCACATTAGCATATAAACTAGAATTAATAGCACGAACTAGGTCGCTTCCCTTCATTGTGATAACAAATACGGTATTGTCAAATGGAAAAACATTATAAACATCACTATATGATATTTCTCCAGCCTCAATGGTAGCTCTAATACCGCCGGTATTACAAATACCTACTTCTGCTCCATACTTTTCCATCATCGCATCACAACATAAGTATCCTAATGTTTCTTTGCTTAAGTTTCTTGATGAATAAGCAATCACCGAATTTGATTCTTTAATATCTTTATAACGCGCAAATAATAAATCATAAGCTGTACTATCAGATGCATATCTAGTTGGATTGTAATGAGTAATAGTACCTCTACTAACTGGTGCACCATCTTTCATTTGTAAATTAATTGTACCAACACTACCGTTATATCCTCTACACTGGATAACTGGAATTACATATGAATCACTTCTAGTTACATAATCTTTATTTTGCGTATGTGAGTGTCCACATATAATAGCATCAATTCTACTATCACCCGTTAAAGCGGCAAATCTTTCATTAACATATGTATCATATTGGTGAATTGATACGATTACTACATCACATTTATCTTCAGTTCTTAATTTCTTTGCATATTCTTTAACTAGGGGAACTGGATCTACAAACTCATAATCTTTAGCCATACTAGCCGCAATTGAACTAGTTAAGCCTTCACCGATACAGCCAATTACCCCAACTTTATAACCATTACATTCTTCAATCGAATAAGCTTCGATCCAATCTGGCATCGCATTAGTTGCTTTAAGATAGATATTACAGCCTAATACTTCGCAATCTTCATTTAATTCGCCGTTTTCTAGATTTCCATCTTTATAAGCAGCTATCTTTTCAATTCCCCAGTCAAATTCGTGATTTCCTAAGACGAAACAATCAAAATTTTCTAGATTCATCCATTCAATGGCAGGTAGGCCATATAAATAATTAGAAAATTGTGATCCTTGGAACATATCACCATTGCTAATTTTTATATAATCATCAGCACTAGTTAATTGTTTTAAAAGGGTTGATACTTTATCTAGACCTGCTTCTATTCCAACTTCGGAATCAGTGATTAGGCGGCCGTGAATATCATTTACGGTAAAGAAATTAACTGTTTGATGAGGATGAGCAAGATCAGCTCCACTTCCACTATTACCAGATCCACTGCCACTACCGCTAGACCCGCTTTGTGACTCGCCCCCATTTAAGTTGAAATTGAATTCACAACCAGCAAGCGTAACTATAAATACTGCTAAAACAATAATTATTAATAATCTAATTCTTTTCATTATTTTTTACCAATCAATTCAATAATCTTTGTTATAAAGTTATTTTCATATAACCAAACAGTTACACCCCATCCTTTATTCTCTAAATCAATCCATCTAGAAAATAAATCATGGATAAAACCAATCTTATTTAAAGCTTGGTAAGCGATTAATACTACACATACAATAATAGCAGCTTTTGCTAGTCCCCAAGCAAGTCCTAACACTCTATTTACTAAACCTAAAGGTGATTTTTCGGTACCTTTAGAAATAATTCCACCAATTATTCTAATAACTAAGAATACAACTATAAATATAACTAAATAATAGATACATTTTGTAGAAGTCTCCATTGTATCAAAATCTGCAAATAAATTAATAATCGGTCTACTTAAAAATATGACACAAGCTAAAGCACCAGCTATCGCAAGTATTGAAAATATTTGCTTAGTTAAACCTCTAAATAAACCAATTATTCCAAGTAATGCGGCAAACCCAACAATAATTAAATCAGTAATTTGTAAAAAAGACATCATTTGCCTCCCATATATTTTTTAATCAATTCACATTTATGGAATCTTTCTAACTGGTAATACCTGTTATACCAATATTCTAAAGACTCTAAATGTAATACATCATTATCAAGATTATACTCTAAATCACAAATATTTAAAACATTATCTTCTTTAATTACTAAATCAATTTCTACTCCATCAATCTTAAAATTGTAAATATAACCCCATTTAAGATTAGGTGTAGTACTAATCTTAGCTAAATCATCTTTGATTTTTTCATAATCGTCTTTAGATATTGATAAATCATAGTCACCAAAATAATCTACAATCCCTCTAAAGTACATCATTGCACCTGCTCCAATTGAAATTGTAGCATTATGTTTGCTAACTATTGAGTTAACTAACTTAATAACAGCTAATTTCTTCTTTAAGTAATTAGCTTTACCATATTTATTAAATAAATAATCTTTGATTACTTCTTTTTCATTATCTAAGTTACCTTTAACGACTTCACTAAATACTTCTTCGATCGCTTCACTAATTTCTTTGCCATCAAAGCCAGTGGCATGTTTTACGCTTCTTCCATTAATGGCTAGAATATTATTTTCATATCCTAAAGAAATAGCTTCATTCAAAATATCATCATCTGTATTAGGTAAGCCAATTAATTTATGGTATCCATTTAAATCTTTATAATAATCTAAGCCTAATTTATGCATTAATATTCTCGTATTTGCTAAATCATTATTAGTAATTAAGTCATTGTTTCTAATAATTGATTTAATTTTTAAAGATAATGCTTTAGGAAATCTAAAATTATTAATTGCTTTATCTAAATTAGTTACATCACTAAATAGTATTGCTAATTTATATACCAATTCATTAGTATTTAGTTTAAGTAAACCAATATTTATACCTTTTAGTTCTGGGATTAAATATTTAAAGACATCATAATATTCACTAATGATGTTTTCAATTCCACCAGTAGCAATTTTACATACTTCTTCAGTAATACGTTCTTTAGAAATATTATTAAGTAACTTATAGTCTTTAAAAATAGCAAGTTTTGTTGCTTCTTCAATTTTAAAATTGAATCTAGCACTAAATCTAATGGCTCTAAATATTCTTAAAGAGTCTTCTAAAAATCTATTATGAGGAATACCAACACATCTAATAATTCCTTCATTTAAATCTTTAATGCCCCCTACTAAATCGACTATTTTCTCATTCTTAATATCATATGCAATCGCATTGATGGTAAAGTCACGCCTTAGCACATCGCTTTCTAGAGTTGCATCAAACTTAACAACTCTAGGGTGTCTATTATCTACATATCCATCTTCACTTCTAAAAGTCGTAATTTCGATTAAATTACCTTCATAATTGATACCGATGGTGCCATATTTTTCCCCATAACTAAAGATTTGATAATCTTTATAGACCTCTTTTATCTCAGCAGGCGTTGCGTTAGTAGTCGCATCGAAATCATGGCATTCTAAACCTAGTAGGTAATCTCTTACAACACCACCTACTAAATATGCTTCATATCCATTATCACTTAATTTCTTAAGTAAGTTTAAAACGCCATTATCAAACATATTTGCCTCTCTATAAATCAATATAATCTAATACTTTATCACTATGGACAATATAACTACTATGGTTTTCACCTGGAATTATAATTAGTTTTGAATCTTTTAGCCATTTATGAGCTAGTTTTATATGATTCTTCTTCATGCAATCATTTTCCCCATATACTAAAGTCACATTTGCTTTTAAATCATTAAAATCATTTTTAGTAAAATATGGAGAATTAAGCATCATTAAGACATTTGGATCTTTTGAATACTTATAATCCCTCTTCATCGCTCTAAAGTCTTTAAACTTAATTCCACTTGGAAACAAGTTGATTCCGCATAAATATATTTCTTCAATTTCAAAATATAATTTACTAGCTAAAAATAAAGCAACTATTGCCCCATCACTAAATCCCAAAATCGTAATATTCCTTAAATCTAATTTACGAATAAAGATAGCAACATCAAAGGCAATATCAATATAAGTAACATTATTTGTTTTAGTTGTGCGCCCATGATTTCTGGAATCAATCGCATATATATGGAATCTAGATTGTAGCTTTTCAATTAATTCTAAAAAGATAGTGCAATCTTCATTATTTCCATGAAGTAAAATGAGCGTTTTATCCCCACTTCCATATTCTTCATAATAATAATCTAAACCGTTAATTTGTATATTCATTTTCTATCCCTTTTTCCTTATTAACATTTTAACATTTTTTTTCATTATTTAATAGTTTTCTAGATAAATCGTTTGTTTTTTGATATAATGTTATAGTATTTAAAAAGGAGAAAACAAGTGGATATTAAGAAATTAAATAGGAAAGTAAATAAAAATATCATAATGAGCATTATTGTATTTGCGGTAGCAATTTCAGCGATGATTATATCTTACATAAATATAAGCAATATTGGACATATTGAAGATTCAATCACTTTGCAAGCTAAAATATACACTGCTTTAGTTTATGGTTTAGTTGCTTTCCTTCAAATCGTTAACTACATCAAGGAATTTAAAAAACCAGGATCACTAAACTATTTAGTATCTTGCTTTGGTTGTCTAGGCTGCTGTGCCCTAATAATAATATTCAATAATATGATATGGGCATATCCTACTTCTGCTATAGTGTTCTTCGTAACAGCAATTGTAAGTAGAATTGTATCAATGATTGGCAATAGAACAGCAAGGAATATAATATTTAATATATTATTAATAGTTATTATTTCATTTTTATTAGTAGCTTCTATTGCTTACACAAAAGATGAAAACAAATTTAGTCCTACAACTATTGTATGTTACTTTATAGTAGTTATAACATTAGCTTATATTTTAAAAGAAGCATTCTATCGAATTCGCCTAAATAGTATTAAAGATATTTTAAAGAGAACTTATGCTTTGGAAATTCTTCTTGGATTACTTGCACTAATTGTTAGTTTTTCATTCTTACTTACTTTATTTGAGGAAATTGATTTTAAAGATGCTTTATGGTATTGCTTTGCAGTCGTAACTACAATTGGATTTGGTGATGTTACAGTATCTACTATAATCGGTAGAATATTATCAGTAGTATTAGGAATATATGGAATAATTGTAGTAGCTGTAATTACATCAGTAATTGTTAACTTCTATAATGAATCTAAAAACTTTGAAAAAGTTCAAAAAGATAAAAAATAAACTAGAAAAGTTGTTGATAACCAACAACTTTTTTATTTCATTTTTAACTCTTCATTTTCTAATAACTTATTAATTAATGGTTTATATACTTCTATATTATTAATACTAATAATACTATTTACTTTATTACCTCCATCTTTACTACTTCCCCCACACAAATATATCTTCTCTTCTTTTGTGTTGTAATCAATTATTATATGCCTGTCATGGACTTTGCCATTTCTTTTAAATACTATATTTATATTAGTATCTTTTCTAAAATCATTTATAAAAGTATTATCTAGTTTTAAGTAATTATCACTTATAATTATTATATTTATATTACATACTTTTAATAACTGTAATGTTTTTATATCTATATAATTATCAATTATTATTAAAGAATATTTAGCTAATTTATAAATAGATTGATAAGCAATATCTGATTCAATTCTTTGACCGTTTAATATTAAATAATGTTTATAACTAGATGGATCAATAAAATTATCCATAACTATATCTAGTTTATCTTCTAACTTAACTAGTCTTTTAGTATTTTCATTAACTTGATTAGTTAATTTAATTACATCGTTAATAGATGAAAGATTATTATTTTCTAAAATATAATCTTTCATATTCTTGAAAACTCTAATTAGCACGATGCTTTGCCTAACTGCTAATTCACCTTTTAATACAGTCATTAGCATATATACACCTTGTTCCGTGAAGGCATAAGGAAGCTTTCTAGTACCACCCCAACTTGATGTAACATTTTGTGACATCAAGTGCGTGTTCATTTCTATTCTACTCAATTGAAACATGAAATCAGCTGGAAATTTATTAATGTTTCTATTAATTTGTTGATTGAAAGCACTTGTAGAATAGCCATAAATTCTAGCTAAATCAAAGTCAAGCATTACTTTTTTACCTCTAATAACATAAATCATTTTCTCAATTGATTCATTGTTTAATTCCATGATTTCTATTTCTTTATTATCCATTGTTATCACCTTTTTTGTGTTTTCTATACACTTAAATTATATCTTGAATTTGGATTATTCTTAAGTTTAAAAAACACTTTTTTAAGGATTTAAAAATGTGTTTTTCCTTACTCTTTCCAAAGAAGACATAAAAAAACTATTAGTGAAAAACTATACATCACTAATAGTTTTAATTAGTCATTAATTGTTTTCTTCGCCTTCTACAGCTTTATTATTCTTTTCTAGAAGTTTTGGTAAAACATATACTAAGAATATCCCCACAAAGAACAATACTACTGCAATGATATAACCAAGTACTCCTGCTTCTTGAATCTTTGGAAGATAATCCGCATCGTTATAAATTAACCAGAAAATAGCAAATGGACTAGCAAATAAGATTCCTAAGATTGACATATAAACAGTAGTTGGCCATTTGGCTAATGCTTTCTTTAAAAATTTTGAAATAAGTACTAAACCAATTATGATACCTACGCCAAAGGCAAAGATACTAATTAGTGATATCCAGTAGCCATCAAAAGTAAATGTTATTAATCCTTTTACTAAATTAGTAATATGGGCCATTACATAAAAGAAATAACCAAAAATCATTAGAATTAAAGCGCCGCTTAGTCCAGGTACTACCATAGCAGCCGCACAAAGCGCACCTAAGAATAATAAAATTAGTGGAACATACCAAGCAAATGCTTCATTATCAATATTTTGGTTTAAGAAAGGTAGGATTACGATTAATGCGGCAAAGAAGATAAAGCAAATAATACTAACTACTGTAATTTTACCGCTTTGTTTAATTGCATTAATTACTCCAGGATAACTAGCAATTACTAATCCAGTAATAAAGAATGCTGTTTGCACCGGAAAAATACCGATTAATTTAGTAATTCCAAAGATACCAACCGCTGCCCCAATCACCATACCTAAAAGTAATGACCAGCAGTTTTTAAATGTTTCTTTAAAATTAGAAACTAAATCTGCAAACATCGTAACAAATCTATCATATACTCCCAAGATGACAGCCGCTGTTCCACCGCTAAATCCAGGGATTAAATTAGATATTCCTATTCCAAAGCCTTTAAAAAAATCGATAATCTTATTTTTCATAATGACCTCTTCTATTAAAAATATTATCAATCGGCCAATTGATAATATTTTTTAACCAATTAGTTCTTAGTATATTTATATGTTGGTACTAATTTTTGAACTAATTCTCTAATGTTATCTTTTTCATTTACAGCAGCATCTACTAATTCATTTAGTTCAGCCATAAATGTTTCTTCATCGTATTCAATAGGTTTACCAATGTGAATAAGTTTATTATCAGTAGTCTTTAAGCCTTCTTCATCCATTAGTAATTCTTCATATAATTTTTCACCAGGTCTTAAACCAGTAATTTCAATCTTGATATCCACATTAGGTGTAAAACCAGATAATCTAATTAGATTTACTGCTAAATCATAAATCTTGACTGGTTTACCCATATCAAGGACAAATATTTCGCCACCTTTAGCATAATATCCAGCTTGTAAAACTAGGCTTACAGCTTCCGGGATTGTCATAAAGAATCTAGTAATATCTTTATGAGTTACACAAACTGGTCCACCGCGTTTGATTTGTTCTTTAAACAAAGGAATTACTGATCCATTTGATCCAAGTACATTACCAAATCTTACAGCTACAAATTCAGTGTTACCTGGAAGTTTATTGGCATGTTGAATAACCATTTCACAAATACGTTTACTAGCACCCATAATGTTAGTTGGGTTAACAGCTTTATCAGTAGAGATTTGTAAAAATCTCTTTACGCCATATTTAGCAGCACAATTTGTTAAAACGATAGCACCAATTACATTGTTCTTAATTGCTTCATTAGGGCTTGTTTCCATTAATGGAACATGTTTATGAGCAGCTGCATGGTAAACTAAGTCTGGTTTATATGTTTTAAATACGGCATCCATCTTGATTTCATCGCATACATTAGCGATTAATACAAGTAAATTTAAGCCCGCTACTTCGCGCTTTAATTCTTGTTCAATGGCATATGCATTGTTTTCATAGAAATCTAGGATTATTAGTTGTTTAGGTGAGCACTTAGCAATTTGACGGCATAGTTCAGATCCGATTGATCCGCCACCACCAGTAACTAATACTACTTTATCTTTTAAATCAGCTTTAATTTGTTCATCTTTAACATCAATTGGATCTCTACCAAGTAAGTCTTCAACTTCTACGTCTCTAATTCCCTTTAGTAGACTAGCGTCTTTAATTAATTGGTAAACACCAGGTAATGTTTGGATATGACATTTTGTATCTTGACAAATATGGATGATATCAGCAACATCTTGAGCTCTTACTGAAGGCATCGCAATGATGATACGATCAATATTGAATTTTTCAGCTGCTTCTACGATCTTTTCTCTACCGCCGTATACTTTTACATTATCAAGCATTCTTCCTTGCTTTTCTACATTATCGTCGATTAAGCAAACAGGTTCCATATTTAAGCTGTTTTCGTTTCTAATTTCTTTGATCAAAGCGATTCCGGCATCTCCGGCACCAATAATCATTACTCTAACAGCTTTAGCTTTGTCTTCCGCAAATCTATTTTGGTAGTCGCCTTTGATATGGCGAATTCCTCGATAGCCAAATCTTATAGCAAATGCAAATAACATTTGTAAGAAGAAAAATACATAACACCATCTAAACATTAAGAATTGGAAATTATCCACAACATTGTTAGCAATAGCCATTACACTAATGTTAATAACAAGTGTAACAAGTGATGAAACTACAATTCTTATTGCTTCATTAATACCTGCATAACGCCATAAACTTGCATATAGTCTAAAAGCAACATTAGCAAGAATTGCTATTGCAGGAATGATAAATGAATAAATAAATGCATGATGGTAATCTGGATCATTACCACCTACGATAAATTCAGCTAAATATACACTCGCCATCAATGTAACAATATCATATGCAACTAAGATTGCATATTTGAATTGATGGGTCTTAAATAACTTTTTCATTTAGATAAGCCTCTCTTATGTCTCAACCCATTATACAAAACAAAACCTAATAAATCAAGATAAAAACTCCCTTCAAGGGAGTTTTCATTATTTTCTATTTAGGTATTCTTCTTCAGCTTGATGTAATGTATCTAAATCATTTATACCTACAAATTTTTCATAACAAGCAAAAGGCAACGAATTTACTTTATGATTCTTTCCTATAATTTCTACGATATCAGTAAAGTAATATTCACCGCTAACGCTACTAGTTTTAACTTGATGTAATGCTTCATACATAAGTTTCATATCAACGCAGTATAATCCACTATTAACTTCATTAATCTTGCGTTGTTCTTCAGTAGCATCTTTGTGTTCAATAATGCGTTTGAATACACCATTTTCTTTATAGATTCTACCATATCCAGTAGGATCGGGTTGAATTGATGATACAACAGTTAAAGATACATTTGAAGCTAAATAATTATTAATTGTTTCATTAATAATTTCGCTATCTACTCTTGGCATATCACCAGGAAGTACGACACATAAAGCATCTTTATCATCTACTAGTCCTTCTGTACAAAGTACAGCATGACCAGTACCTAGTTGTTGATCCTGAACTGCATATTTTACAGAATCGCCAAGAATATCATAAATGTATTCTTTTTTATAACCAACTATTACGATAATATCATCAAAGTTGCATTTTCTACATTCTTCAACGATTCGTAAAACCATTGGTTTGCCCGCAAACAAATGAGCACATTTTGGTTCTTCACTTTTCATTCTTGTGCCTTTTCCGGCTGCAAGAATAATAGCATATTTTTTCATCTTGTCTTCTTTCTTTATTCGCCTTCTAAAGTGTATTCAGGTCCAAAGTCAAGTTCATCTAGAATGTTACGAATAATTTTATTAATTGCTTGTTCGTTCTTTTCTAATTCTTTAACAAATTGTAATTGGCATCTAGCTCTATCTAAATTGTGCTTTGGACGAGCAATCTTGAAATATTCATCGCCATTAATATAGTCGTTTAAGAAACGCATAGCGATTTCTAGAGCGATTATTTGACAAGATTTATATAAGCCTCTTACTTCTTCTGGAACAATTAAGTTCTTTACTTCTTTTAGAAATGCTCTTGTGAATGCTTCAAAGAAGTCTAGACGAACATGAACTTTTGATAAATCAACTTCATCTTCATCAGCTGTACAAGCACCAATTCTAATTGCATCTCCAAAATCAAATAATAATGATCCTCTCATTACTGTATCTAAGTCGATTAAGCAAATTGCTTTACCAGTTTTATCGTCAATTAAGACATTACTTGGCTTAGTGTCATTATGAGCAACACGTCTTGGAATTGATTTATCATCAATTCGAAGCATAATCCAATTCATAATAGATACTCGATCACGAATTGCTCTAATTTCTTTTTTACATTCTTCTACTCTTTCAACACGGTCAATCTTAATATCATCTAAAAAATGACGATAACGATATGGAGTATCGTGGAAATGAATAATTGTTTCATCTAATACACGAGTATGGAATCCGGCAAGCATACATTGGAATTCACCAATTGCTCTACCAATTTCTGCAAACATTTCGGGTGTATCTACATTTTGATAAGCAGTTGCGCCATCAATATATTGTAGACAACGCCAATAATTATCATTTCTAATTACGATATCTTGATCATATCTTGATTTAACAACATTTAATACGGCACGATTAGGATCTTTTCCTTCATATATTACTTTCTTACGAATAAATTCAGTAACTTGAGTAATATTATGCATAACGCCAAAAGGACTTGGGAATACGAAATTGTTTATTCTTTGAAGAATATACAATGCCTCTGGCATTGTGATAAGATATGTGGAATTAATATGGCCGCCATTTAATTCACGAATTTCAACGATTTTATCGACATTGACGAATTCCGCAGCGACTTTTCTTAATTCGGCTAATCTTTCACCATCAATCATTTGAAAATTCTCTCCTTAGTAAATATTTATTCTTTTGCTTTTAGTAAATCTCTAATCTCAGAAAGTAATTTAATGTCTTCAGGAATAACAGGTTCTGCAGGTGCAGGAGCTGGTTCTTCTTCAGCAGGAGCTTCTTCAGCTTTCTTAGCTTCTAAAGCAGCTTTTGCTTTTTCAGCTTTAGCTTTAGCAGAATTGATAACTTTAATGATAATAAATAATACTAATGCTGTTGCTAAGAATGTAATAATAGCACTAATAACTTCACTCCATAAAATAGCAACTTCTGCTTGAGCAGCAACAAGGATTTCGCCTTCAGCATTTACAACTTCTGCTACAGCTGGTTTTAAAACCGTTTTGAAAGTTCCTGATTCACCAAGTGGAATTAATGAAATAAGTGGTTTTAATACATAATTAACTACGGCAGTGATGATTGCTGTAAAAGCAGCACCAATAATCATACCAACAGCTAAGTCTAAAACACTTCCACGACTAATAAATTCTTTAAATTCTTTAATTAAACCTTTTTTTTCTGGATTTTTCTTACTCATATGCGTGTCTCCTTTACACAAATACATTTTAACACATTATTTAAAAAAAGTATAGAAATTAAAAAGTATTAACTACTTTTTATAGCTAATACTTTATTTTTTTCTTATTTTCTTACCTCTACAACCCCATTACATTCCATAACTGGGTGCTCTTTTATAATTTCCCCAACGCTATCAACTACAATTTTACCTGATCTTGGATTTTTAATTGAATCAACATGACCAATAATAGTAGCATCAACATCGCTATACTCAAATGCTAAGTCACAATCTTCCATTGTACAATTGATAAGCTTTAAGTTTTTAGCATAACATAAAGGTTGTGTTCCAATAATTCTACAATTAACTAATGTTAATCCATCAGAAAACCAACCTAAATATTCTCCTTTAACTACGGAATTAGAAACTAATACATTTTTACTATGCCAAAAAGCATCTTTGGTATCTAATATTGAATTTCTTATTTCCACATTCTCCGTATATTGATATGTATATTTACCTGATTGGTGAATATTAGCACATTTTATATTTTTAGAATTTAAAAATAAATATTCACTATTTATTTTAGTATCGACTAAAGTGATTCCATCACATAGCCAACCAAATTCTTTTGAATCAATGTCGCATTTTTCAATATATGTATTAGTTGATTCTCTTAAACACTTAACACCGGTAATTTTAGTATTGATAATTTTCCCATCGCTTGCATACCAAATCGGTGCTCTACAACCATCATTTAGAAATGAATCAATAATTGAATACTTCTTAACATGCCAAAGAGGATATCTAAGATCAAAATTTGTATTTTTAACGATAATATCTCTCGCTTCTTTTAAAGCAGATTCACCATCTTCAATGCCGGCGAAACGGCATCCATCGATTAACCCATCAGTTAAATTGTATAATGCTCTTTCTTCCCCAAACGTTAAATTTTTAATCTCTTTCATTTTTTATACCTCTATTGCATTTTACCATATATCATATTTTTTTCAACTCTTCTGCTTTTTTGGATAATTATAAGCCTCAATTTGCCACAATTTTAAAAAAACACTTGCATAAAAAGCGCTAGTTTGTTATAATGTTAAAGTAAGTTGTGCAGGTATAGTACAACGGCTAATATGCGGCCTTGCCATGGCTGAGATGCGAGTTCGATTCTCGTTACCTGCTCCATTGAAATTTCGACTTTGATTTATCAAAGTCTTTTTTTATTTATATTATGATATTTTAAATCGTTATGTTATAATCTACATATAAGGAATTAGCGTGCATATGAAAAAAATACTAACTACTCTTAAAAATTATTTATGCTATTGCGGAATTGATAAAGATGAATACAATTCATTAAAAAAAGAGGCATATGTTACTAACTTTCAAGTATGGAAAGTATTGCACATTTTAATGGTATTAGCATTTGGTGGATTATTTATTAATTCACTATTCGTTGATTCATTAAAAGCTAATACGATCTTCTACTTAATCGCCTTTATTTATTCAATAGTATCAGCTGTTCTATTCTTATTTATTTTAAAGAAAGATTCCCTGATCGCTCAATTCTATATTTATTTATCAATTGTAGTACTATTTGTTGAAGGAGCATTAGTTGCTACACACCGACCAGATGATTTAGCAGTAACATTTATGGTGCTTTTGATTATAACGCCAATGTTTATGATCGATAAACCATTCTTTATGTCCTTTGTACTCGTAATTGCTTCTACTATTTTCTTAATTTGGATGTATAAAATTAAATCATATGATAAATGGATTGGCGATTTAGTTAATGCTATTACATTTACTTTTGTTGGAATATTCCTTCATATCATCACAAATTCAATTCGTATTAGAGAATTTGTATATATGAAACAAATCAATATCCAAAAAGATTTAGATGACTTAACAGGATTAATGAATAAAGGAGCAATTATTCGTAATATAAATGCCTTTCTTGCTACTTCTGTTAACAAAGGTATCTTGTTTATGTGCGATGTAGATAAATTCAAATCAATCAACGATACATTTGGGCATGATGTTGGTGATGATGTATTAAAGCAAGTTGGTGAATACTTAAGCAATAAATTTAGTAAGACACACATTATCGGCCGCTTTGGTGGCGATGAATTTATCGTATTTTTGGAAGGTGAAGATGATTTAGCAGTAGCTAGTAACCTTGCGCGTGAGATTAATGCTGATATAGAAAAATATATTAAAACTCCCGATAGTAATTTCCATGTCAATATGACGATTGGTATTGCCATTTATCGTGGAGAAGAAAAATACTATTCCGAAATCTTTAAAAAAGCTGATATTGCTCTATATGATGCAAAAAATACTGCGAAAAGTGGATTTATAATTAATTAAAGCAAGACAAAGTCTTGCTTTTTTCTTAATTAATTCTTAAGAAAAAAAAGTAAAGCGCTTAACAATTGACTAGATTTTTTATTCATTCTATAATTTACAATGTATAGGAGCTTATATTATGCTTAAACTTAATAATATTACTAAAATTTATCATACAGGCGGCGAAGATGTTCACGCATTGAAAGGAATTAACCTATCTTTTCGTGAACACGAGTTCGTATCGATTCTCGGTCCTTCTGGCTGCGGGAAGACGACAATGCTTAATATCATTGGCGGTCTTGACCAATATACTAGCGGCGATCTGCTTATCAACTCTAGATCGACAAAGTCGTATAAGGATCGTGATTGGGATACTTATCGAAACCATTCAATCGGTTTTGTTTTTCAATCATATAACCTAATTCCACATCAAACAGCTTTACAAAACGTTGAACTGGCGCTAACGCTATCAGGTGTTAGCAAGATTGAGCGTAGAAAACGTGCAATTGATGCCTTAAAGCAAGTTGGCCTAGCCGATCAATTAAAAAAGAAACCAAACGAAATGTCTGGTGGCCAGATGCAAAGGGTAGCGATTGCTAGAGCAATAGTCAATGATCCTGATATCGTCCTAGCTGATGAGCCAACTGGTGCTCTTGACACAGAAACTAGTATTCAAGTTATGGATATCTTGAAGCAAATATCAAAAGATCGCCTCGTTATTATGGTTACTCATAACCCTGATATCGCATCAACTTATTCAACAAGAATCGTTAAGATGCTAGATGGCTTAATCACTGATGATTCATTGCCTCTAAGCGATGAAGA
This sequence comes from Bacilli bacterium, assembly GCA_017962745.1. Taxonomy (GTDB): domain Bacteria; phylum Bacillota_I; class Bacilli_A; order ML615J-28; family CAG-698; genus RGIG8164. Next base: position 27,500 of record JAGCUR010000016.1, read on the forward strand.
GATTGAGGAAGCTACAAAAGCTGACAAGGAAAAACCTTATAATAATAAGAAACCATCAATGTCTTTCTTCACTTCTTTCGTTTTATCGCTTAAGAACTTGATCACAAAACATGCAAGAACGATTCTTACAAGTTTTGCTGGATCAATTGGTATTATTGGTATCGCATTAATTTATGCGGTTTCTGCTGGTACTAATCAATACATTAACGATGTCCAAGAAGAAACTCTCGCAAGTTATCCATTAACTTTGCAAGAAGAAAATGTTAGCTTATCTACTTTGATAAGGACATTTATGGGTCGAGCTGAAACTATTGAAGAGCACGAAAACGATGCAGTCTATAAAAAAGCAATGCTTGCCCAAATGGTTAATTCACTAAATACAATTGAAGCAGATACTAATGACTTAAAAGCCTTCAAAACATATTTAGAAGGGCAACTTGCAATTGAAGATAGCAAATTAGCGCAGTCTATTTCAGCCGTTCAATATTCTTATAATACTGATTTAATCGTTTATACTAGAAATGTGGATGGTGAAATAATAAAATCAGATACTAGCGAAGCAATGATGGCAATTATGCAAGATTATCTAAATATGGATATGTCTACTTGGATGTCTGCTGCTGCTAGTGGCCCACTTAGTTCATTTGTATCAACTGGTTCATTATGGTACGAGCTAATACCTGGTACTAATGGTAAAGCTATCAATGATGTTTATGATAAACAATATGATATAGTTTACGGTAGATGGCCGGATCGATTTGATGAGGTAGTTATATTTGTCGATAAAAATAATGAAATTGATGACTTAACATTATATGCATTAGGCTTAGAATCTTGGGAAGAAATTCAAAAAATCGCGGAAGCTGCTCTAAATAATACTACTGTAGATATCCATGCTCACAAGTGGACATATCCTGAAATATGTAACATGGAATTTAGAACAATTTTGAGTTCAAATTGTTACTCATATAGTTCTATGACAAAAACATATTATGATTTAACATCAATTCCAGCAATGCTTGCGTCTTTATATAACGATAAATCTACTCCTTTAAGAGTAGTTGGTATCGCAAGACCTAGCGAAGGTAGCGTATCAGGAAATGATTCAGGAATCGGTTATACTCATAAACTTACTGAGTATATTATTACTGAAGCATATAATTCTGATGCATCGCGTGCCCAAATGGAAAATCCAGATACTGATATATTTACTAATTTACCATTTAAGCCTACTGAAGAATTATCTGTTGCTGCTAAAGCAGATTACTTTAGAGAATATGTAGCTGGTCTATCTAATAAAGAAAAGAGCGATTTATATACTGAAATTGCTTGTACTCCTTCTCAAGAATATGTAAACGAACAATTAGCAGCAACGCTAGGTTCTATGAGTCGAGAACAAAAAGAAAATATGGTCTTCCAACTAGTTAAAACGCAAATGCCAACAGTTGATGATGATACAATTAATATGTATCTTCATGCGATGAGCGAAAGCGACCTAGATAGTGCCTTATCAACTCTACTTACAATGCAAATTACGCAACAATACGCTGCTGCTATCAGGGAAGAATTAGACCAATTAGAAGATAGCGAAAAAGCAGCAATGCTTGATGCACAAGTAGCTACTGCTAGCGATGAAGAGTTGGCTAATTATTATGATACAGTTTTAAAGTTCTCAACTTCATCATATGAAGCAAACTTAGTAAAACTAGGATGTTTAGATTTAGATAGTCCTTCTGCTATTAGCCTTTATTCAACATCATTTAAAGCTAAAGATGAAGTTAAAGCCGAAATCGAAACTTATAATGATAGTGTTGAAGAAGCAAAAGAAATATCATATACTGACTATGTTGGTATCATTATGTCTTCTATTACTACTATCATTAATGCTATATCGATTATCTTAATGGCATTTGTTGGGGTATCACTGGTAGTATCATCGATTATGATTGGGGTAATTACTCTAATATCAGTTCAAGAAAGAACTAAAGAAATCGGTATTTTAAGAGCAATTGGTGCATCAAAAGGCAATGTTTCGAGTATGTTTAACGCAGAAACATTAATCATCGGTTTCACATCAGGTGTATTTGGTGTATTAATAACTTATATTCTATGTATACCAATTAACATAATCTTGAAACACTTTACAAAGATTCAAAACTTACATGCTTTCTTACCGCCATATATAGGATTAATTCTTATTGGAATAAGTATGTTGCTTACTCTAATTGCGGGTATAATCCCTTCAAGAAGCGCAGCTAAGAAAGACCCGGTTGTAGCATTAAGAACTGAATAAACTTAAATTTTGAGCCAATTTTTATAAAATTTGGCTCATTTTTAAATTTTAAGTTTGCTTTTTTAAGAATTGTGATAAAATATATTTAAGGGAGGAATTTTTATGGCAAGCACTAAAACTATTTATCATGTATCTAAGAGAGATAATGATGGACGTGAATGGAAAGTATTCATTCAAGGATCTGACAAAGTAATCAAATTATTTAAGACACAAAAAGAAGCTCTAGACTATGCACAAGGATTATGCAAGAACAAAAATGATGGTTCTACAGTAATGCTTCACGGACTAGATGGCAAGATGAGAAAATATTAATAAGAAAAAATAGATAGGCGTTGGCCTATCTATTTTCGTTATATTTGATATGTTTTGCTAGGAACTATATCATTAAAAAGTAAATGATGAATGCGTGGGTCATTCTTCATTTGTCTTGCTTTTCTTTTTCGGTTCTTTTTCAATTCTTTCGTTTATATCTTTTTCTTCTTCATCCTCTTGGACATTGACATCAGTTTTTTCTTTTTGACGAACAGCATTGATAAATGCTACGCGCTCACCAATAATCTCAACGGTTTTTACTTTTCCTCCTCCCGCATCTTGATAACGGGTGATAAGGCGTCCTTTTACGCCAATTACACTTCCAACTCCACAATATTGGTATACAGCATCAGCATAGCCATACCAAATTGTTATCGGGAAGAAATCAGTTTCTTTGGTTCCTTCTTGAGATTTAAATGGGCGATCAACTGCCAAATCAAAATTACAAACTTTTGCACCATCTTCAAAAATTCTTATTTGCGGTTCGCTAGAAACTCGCCCAACTAATACAAGATTATTAAGCACATTTCGCTCCTTTCTTTACTAGCCACTTTAATTATATATAAGAATGAACCCTTTTAAAAACAAAGTAAAGCAGCGATTTATCTGTTTCCAAACATCTTTTAACTAAAATAATTAATACTTATTTCATAATAAAAGTCATTTTTACCAACAATTGATAAAAATGACTTATTTTCATATGTTTTATAAAAAAGGTAGGTTTTATAATCTGTTATTTTTCCAAAGTACTTTCTCTTTCAATAACATTAGCGCTATTTACATATAGTGATTCTTCCACATTCTCTTTGTTTATAACGTCAATAGCGTATTTGGCAACTCTTTTACCATATCCATACCAATCAACGGATATCGTAGATAAGGATGGACTAATGAATGATGCTTTATCAATATTATCAAAACCAGTTACTTTTACATCTTTTGGCACAGCATACCCTGCTTCCTGTAGTGCCTTGATTGCCCCAATCGCTAATTCATCATTTCCGCACATTAAAGCATCAAACTTCAAGCCATTAGTTTTTAATATTTCTTTTATTTCTTGATATCCTTTTTCTTCCGTAAATGAATTAGCATCAAAAACGATATCTTCATCAAAACTAACACCACTAGTAGCAAGAGCACGTTTATATCCATTGAATCTTGTACTATTATGATATGATGCTTTTGGACCTAGTAAATAGGCAATTCTTTTACAGCCTAAATTTAGAAGCTTCATCGTTTGATTAAACATACCTTCTTCGTTATTTACATCAGCCATATAAATGTTTTCACCATGGACAAATTTATCAAGTACAATTATTGGCATAACTTGCGCAATATCTTTAATTAATGAAATATCCAGTTTTGGATCCATAATAATTGCTAAATCAACCATTCTGCTTCTAATCATCGATAGGTTGGAATCAGGAATCATAACTAACATATTATATCTAGCATCATACTCTTTAAATCCACTAGCTAGTCCTGATAAGACAGTATGGTGAATTGGGCCATCAAAGTCCGGAATAAAAACACCAATGTTAAATGATTTTTTACGTTTCAAGCCACTCGCATAAGCACTTGGAACATAATTTAACTCTTCTGCGGCCTTAAGAATCTTTTTACGCGTTGCTTCTGGTATCTCTTTACTACCATTTAAGGCATAAGAAACTGTTGTAACCGAATAATTACAATATTTAGCTAAATCTTTAATTGTGACGTTCATAATACACCTCTAGTTTCCTTCATTATTTAATAAAGCAAAACCCCTTTATTTTATTAAATAAAAAAGGAAGGATTGGCTGCGCTCCTAAGAGCGCAACCAATCAATCTATTTAGTTAATCATTCTGGTAATTCATATAAATATACTAATTCATAAATAGTAATTTGGTTACCAGTACCAGCAGTGCCAGGGTTAGCAAATAAAACCATTTCAAGTTTATTAGCTTCTAATGTTTTATCTGATAAGTCGATAATACCGCTTTGAACACTTCCATCAAATGTAACTTTATATTCATTTGCGTTATTGTCATTAGGTTTGAATAAGATTTCTTCGCCTGCAGTACCTTTAACCGTGTATTTAACACATTTATATGATGTAATATCAGCATTAACATCTAACCATAAACTATCATATCCCTCAGTGATAGTAGTTGGTTTATTAATTACTAATGCATAAGCAGCATTGCAATCACCAGATTTTGCAAGAGTTCCAGCCAATAAATCGATTGGTTCTTTACCATCGCCTTGCAATTCAAACTTCGTAATTACAAAGTCATGACCTCTACCAGCTACATCTGCATCTGGCATGAAAATCATAAGTTTAGATGAATCAAATGATGTGCCTTCAGGCAATGTATATTCTAACGATTGAACTGTGCCATCCATTGTAAATCTATGTTCTAAAGCACCATCATCATTTGGCTTAATTAAGAATATTTCGCCTTCTGTTCCTTGAATAGTAACAACAACCTTATTATAGCCAGTTAAATCGCCATCAACCTTTAAGCCGACCCATTCATAGCTTCCGCCGCCTACTACTTTAGAAACAATTAGTTCTTTAAAGTATTCGTGGCCATTCTTTGTAATTGTAGGATTAGCTAATAAATCAACGTCATCTTTTGCTACTGGTTCTTCTTCCTCTGAAGCAGTGTATTCTTGAGTAAATAATACGCTATAAACTTCAATTTCATGACCAGTTCCATTAGCCCCTGGATTAGCAAATAAAACTACAGCAGCTTTTGAAGATACATAATCAGCTTCAAATTCATAGAAGAATTGTTGAAGCTCGCCAGTCATAGTTTCTTTATGTTCCATGCTTCCACCAGTGTCATAAATCTTAATCATTACTTCTTCACCAGCAGTACCTTTAAGAACAACTGATAATCCATTAAAACCATTTAAGTCAACTGGTGATGCATATTTAACATGATCCCAATTGAATTCTTCGCCTTCAAATGGAGCTTTTGCGAATTTTAAAACGCCGTTTTCAATACTGAATGTAGTCTTAGTCTTAGGTTGACCTTGTTCATCAACTGGAGTTGACCAAGCTTCAGCATTAGCTAAAGCATCATGTAATGCAGGATAATTACCTAATTGTAATGCATATATTTCGAATTCGCCTGAAGCTCCTTCTACATCGGCATTAGGCATTAAAGTGACAGCAAACTTGCCTGATTTCCATGCACCTTCGAATTCAATATCAAGAGATTGGATATCACCAGTGCATTCAACTCTCTTTTCAATTGCGTTATCATCATAGATCTTAAATAACATTTTTTGTCCTTTAGGACCTTTGAATGAAACTCTTAAGTGATCGTATCCGGCAGGATCAGCGCCTTCAGCAAATTTAACACCAATCCATTCATATGCACTAGCGCCTTCACCTTTTGATACGATTAAAGCATGCTTTAATTCATCATAAGCAGCACTAGCCTTAGTATCTTCAGCAAGTACTAATTCGCCACCATAAATAATGATATCTTCTTTAAGTTCTTTTGATTTTTCCCATTTAGCATACACAACAGCACCAGTCTCAGGGATTGTAGTGAATTCGTATGGAGTAGTTAAATCGCTATCTGCATACCAACCAGCAAATTCCCAACCAGCTCTTTCTGGAGCTTCTGGAGCGCTAACTGCTGTACCAGGAACATCATAATATTCTTCAACTGCGCTTCCGCCATTAGTTACGAAGAAAATAGCGGCTTTTTGAGTAGCTTCTGCGTCGATTGTACGACATAATTTAATACTCTTAATCTTTACATATTCAGGAGTTTCGCCACAACCTACAGTTCCACCATTTAAGAATACTAATACTCTTTGGCCAAGAACATCGCTGAAGTTGTCAGCTTCACCAGTGAAAATAACTGTTTGAGCTTCGCCTGTCATAATAACTTTAGTTTCGAATGCTACTGATTCTCCACCTTCAAGTTTAAGTGTTACTTCAATATCTTTTGTTCCTTCAAGTTCAAAAACAACTGTTTGATTGTTCTTTGTAGCAATTGGAATATTGACAGCACAGAATGACCATTCGCCTTTTCCAGCTGTAGCAGTAAGTTTTGTTCCATCTTCTTCGTTAGTAATTAAATATGCGCCATCATCATTGTTAGCAAAATTGATTGGAACATTAATTAATGAACCAGGTTCAAATACTTGCCACTTAGCATAAGCTGTAGTGTTAGTTCTTGGCATAACATATGTTAACTTATTTGTATAAGCTTTATCTGTAAACCAACCAACGAATACATATCCTTCTCTAACAGGATCATCAGGGATTTTAAATGTTTTACCACCTTCAGCTACAATTGGATTGTAAGAAGGTCCGCCTTGTGAGTCGAATGTTAATGTAACAACCCACTTAGCAAATAATTCTACATTTTGGCTAGGCATTGTTGCTGGAAAATCATATGGTTCTAATAAATCAATATCAGAATACCAGCCACCAAATGTCATATTAGCAAGTGTAGGATCAGCAGGTTTAGTGATAGCTGCGCCAGCTTCAGCTTTAATATCAGCTACTTCACTTCCACCATTTGATTCAAAGGTGATAGTATATTCAGTCTTACCACCTTGTTGGCCACCACCATTGCCACCGTTTTTACAAGCAGCAAATGCGAAGACCATTAAAAAAGCAAATAAACAAACAAATAATTTTTTAATTTTCATTTCTTTCTCCTTTACTAATTGTTTATTTATCCAATTTCAAATTGAATTCTTTGAAATTTTCTACCGAACTGTTTGCGCCAACAAATAGTTTATACTTACCAAAGTATGGAACCATTTTTTCACCAACGTAATACATTAAATCTTTAGGATTTAAATCAAAACTAACTATCTTCTTCTCAAAAGCATTAAACTTAACTTTTTTAAAGCCTTTTAATTCTTTTATTGGTCTTGATACATTTCCGGATGGTGCGCTGATATAAAGCTCAACAACTTCCATTCCTTTATAACTACTATCATTAACGATTTCTACCGATACTTGCAGTTTATCATTTAAGCCTATTTCATTTTTAGATAGAATTATATCACCATAGATAAACCTCGAATAAGATAAGCCGTATCCAAATGGATATAGTGGATAAATATCCATATCGATATAGCGCATCAGATAGTCGTTATTTCCATTATCATCGTGTGGTCTACCACTTGGTAGGTGATTATAGTAGATTGGTACTTGACCAATACCTCTTGGAAAGCTCATTGTAAGCTTACCTGATGGATTAATCTTTCCATACAAGCAATCCACAATTGCATCTCCGCTCATAGTTCCTAAGAACCAAGCATAAAGAATTGCATGAACCTTATTCTCTTCATATAGTTTTTTATACTTAGTTAAGACAAGCGGTCTTCCACTAAAGATAACAAGTACAATTCTTTTTTCTAATTTAGTTAATTCTTCTAGTAAAGCATCATGAGCACTAATTACATCAAGCGATGTTCTTGAATGGTTTTCACCACTCATCCACTGCTCTTCGCCGATAGTTAAAACGATCGTATCAGCGTCTTTCGCAACATCAATTGCTTCTTTTAATAACGCTTCATCGCTATCAAACATCTTCGAACCTTTAGCATATAAATAATGATAATTACCATTATCTAATGCTTCTTTAATTGTAATAGTGTCATCAAAGTTTACTTTTCCGCCCCAAGCGCCAACAACTTTCTTCTCCTCCACAAAAGGACCAATGAAAGCTACCTTTTGACGCTTCTTAAGAGGCAATGTCCCATTATTCTCAAGCAAGCACAAGGCCTGGCTTGCGACCTGATAAGCAATTTTTTTGCTCTTTTCTTCTAAAAAATAGTTTTCCGGATTAGGATAGATTGCTTTATATGGATTAGCAAATAATCCCATTTTGTATTTCACATCTAAAACGCGATAACATGCTTCATCCACAAGCTTTTCGCTAACAATTCCCTCGCTAACTAGCTTTTCTAAATTGTCGATATAGCATCTTGTATACATTTCGTGATCAACACCAGCAAGGATTCCTTTTTTAGCGCATTCAGCCATATCTGCTGCACACTTATGTTCCATAATTTCTTCTAAAGAACCCCAATCTGTAATAACTACATTTTTAAAACCAATCTTCTTCCTTAAAACATGGCGAAGTAGATAATCATTAATTGTTACTGGTACATCATTAAATGTATTAAATGCTGACATAACCATTTCGCAGCCATTATTAATTGCTTCTCTAAATGGTGGTAAATAAAAATTAAATAATGTAGATGTGCTCATCTCAACACCATCATAATCTCTACCACCAACGCAAGCGCCATAACCGACGAAATGTTTAGCGCAAGCGCCAATGCCGCCTTTATGATATCCTTTGATGTAAGCTGCCGCTATTTTTTTAGAAAGATATGGGTCTTCTCCATTTCCTTCCATAACGCGGCCCCATCTTGGATCTCTTGCTAAATCGAGCATTGGGGAAAATGTTAAGTTTACCCCGCTATGGCTTGATTCATAGCCAACCATCTCGCAAGCTTTTTCGATTAGGGATGGGTTCCACGAACAAGACATCGCTAAATTGATCGGTATCATTGTCCTGCAACCATGAATAATATCGTTACAAAAGATTAGCGGAATTTTATGTTTTGTCTCATTAACTGCTACTTCTTGTAACTTCTTAATTACACTTACATCATTGAGACCTAAAATTGATCCTACTTCTCCATTTTTAATCGAAGATAAAGTATTTTTGCTTTCCTTTACATTACCGGTAATTAGTGACCCATCGTAAGTAGATTGGTACATTTGGCCAATCTTTTCGCGTAAGGTCATTTTCCTCATCAAGTCTAAAACAAATTCGTTAGTCATAATTCACCTAAATGTGCGAAAAGCCTAATACATCTAATGCATTTTGGATGTAATCTATTTGCATAAATGTCTTCCAAATGATTTCACTACGATAATTTTCAATCATTAATACCGTAATACCTTTATCGATACCGATAACGCTACTTGCAATCCATACATTTCTACCATCAAAATTGAAAGCATCTTTAAAGCCATAATCGCCAACTAAATCACCATCTAATAGCGTAGCATAGTTTCTAAAGACTGGCATAACGAGATCTGGTGCAAATGGTAGTGATCCAATCGCGCCGCAACAAGCGATAGTGCCATCATTAGTAAACTTCTTTTCGTTACCATTGCCGCTAGGATAAGCGCCAATTAAGCCGCTATAGCCGCTTGGTGTATCGCAAGCAGTTGTTCCCCACTGGTCTTTCGCAAATGTATTAAAACCTTGCGGGTTAGCTACACAATATTTGTAATTAGCGATTGTAGCGCTAACGGAATTATCAAACCAGTTAGTGCCATTTTCATCTACGATATCTCTAAAATCGATGAAAGCATGCGAGAATTGGTATGTAAATAATGATCCAAACCAAGAATTAATTAATGTTTCCCCTTGATAAGTGCCTCTATTTCGCCTAAATGCATAATAAACTTTTTTATCGATTGGATGCGTAGGTGAGCCTGCTCCTAAGAAATACATCATAAGTTGTTCTGCATATACATCCCAGGCACCGCCAAAATTACCATCTTTATATGACATATAGAAATTGTTAGTTTTCGGATTAACAAACCAGTTCCAATCTACTTCTTCATATAACTGTCTTGCTAATCTTTCTACTTCATCGCCAAAATATTTACCAGCTACTAGCGCTCCGCAGTAAAAGATTGCGGAATCGATATTAGATACTTCTGATCCACTAGCAACACTTCCCATTTTTTCTTGGTAGAAATGATAAAAGAATCCATGTTCTTTTGGAAGATCGGCTACATGCGTTAATGTCAATAAGCATCTATCATAACCTTCTTGTCTTGTAATATAGCCATTATTAACGCCAACTACAAAACTTGCAAGGCCAAAACCGACTGATGCGATTGATGCTAACCCATTTGATGGATAGCGGTCTGGAATTAGACCGCATCCACCAAGTAATTCGTTAGTATTTTGCGTTTCCCAGAAGAAATAAAAACTATCTTCTTCCTCAGCTAGCATGTATTCGTTTTTTAAATATGTTTCGCGTTTGCCTGAAGGGGTTCCTGACCCGCCTTGTTGGCCACCTCCGCCTTCGCCCCCGCAACACGGTAAAACAAATAAAGCTAGTAATAATAATATTAGTAAGAATTTTTTAAGGAGATTTTTCATTACATACCACCAAGTCCTGTCTTATCGATACCTTGAACGAACCATTTTTGTAATACGAAGTATAAAAGTAGTAATGGTAAAATACTGATCAAAGTACCTGCCATATAAACGGCATCATTTAATTTATCGGTATAACTACTGCTTTGTCCCGCGGACGCATATACTGATCTATACGATTCCGCAAACCTCGATAGCTGCATTGGTAGCGTCGATGAGTTAGCAATGTATAGTGATGTTAAATATGTTTCATTCCAATACCATACAAAACTAAAGATAAACGCTACGATGAAGATGGTAGATGAAAGTGGAATCGCTACTCTAAAGAATATTTTAAAGCGACCAGCACCATCTAGCATCGCTGCTTCATCTAATTCTACCGGTAACATAATAAAGAATTCGTAGAACAATAAGATAAATATGGCATTCTTTAAACCTTGCGCAAAGGTTGCTGGCAATGCAAATGTTAAGATAGATCCAAGTAAGCCAAGCTTACTATAAGTAACATAGGTTGGAATCATTAAAATTTGCGATGGAATAATAAATGAAGCAATTATTAAACCAAATACTGCCTTTTTACCTTTGAATTTAAACTTAGCTAGGCCGTAACCAACTAGGGATGTTGATGCCACTTGTAAAAGTGTTGGCACTAAAGCATATAGTACTGACTGGCCTAAAGCTTTAAAGAAACCAATTGTCTTAAAGGCCTTCACGAAGTTTTGGAAATATAACTTCGTTGGTATTAAATTAACTGATGGATTTAAAACATCATCAGGCGATTGTAAACTAATTAATAACATATAAATAAATGGATATAAGAAAGCGAAGCTCATTACACCAAGTAAAACATATGTAAATATCTTTACAATAATACCATCCGATAAGTTACGTCCTAAAACGATACGTTTAATCTTCTTTCCTTTTGGAGTTGAATTAAAGAAGTTAGGTTGCAAATCATATCTCTTAGTTGTTGTGAAGTATCCTTCAATTGAACCATATTTCTTCTCTTTCTTTCTAAATTTACCAAAGAAGATTAAGAATAATATGGCAATTATAATCGCTAAAGCAAGGAAGTATAACCAAGCTAAAGCTGATGAGAAACCAAATCCTTTACCAATTTGCGTATCAAACATACAATTCTTGATAACATTGATAACGCCATTGTTATCAAATGTTGCTAGCAAGATAAATGTATATACTAAATTGATAAAAATCGCTGTCTTTAGTGAAGGTAGGGTTATTTTCCAGAATTGTTCCCAGACACTTGCCCCATCCATTTGACTAGCTTCGTACATGCTCTTATCTAGTTTTTGAAGCACTGTTAAATAAACGATTAACTGTACGCCACTAAACCAGAACATATAAACTAAGTTTTGGAATGTCCTAACGATAAAGTTAGATACGGTAGCTCCTAGGGTAGTTCCGATTAAGTTAACAATACCAAAATCACCAATAGTACTCATTACAATAACGTTTTTATCTACTAGTTCGCTCATTACCGGTCCTGATACGATAACTACTGGTAAGAAGAATATCGTTCTAAAGAATCCTCTTCCTTTAATATTACCGTTTAGGATAACCGCAAATAATACCGCGAAGACGTTAATAATAAATACCATTATTAAGCTTTCTTTTAAGAAACTTAGTAATGCTTGAATCATCGTACGATCGGTAGTAAAAGCTGTTTGGTAATTACCAACGCCAATCCAATCAGTTAAAATACCATCAGCACTAATTGTTACTTTATTAAAGCTTAAGAATAATGAATAAATCATCGGAAAGGCACCGAATACCAAAAAACCAATTATCCAAGGACTAACGAATGCTAAACCAGCTAAGTTATCACGCTGAGCATTGTTTAGTCTTTTCTTTTGTTTCATTGGGGCATTAGATAATACTTTTGTTTCTTCCATCTATGCCACCTTATAACTTCTAGCATTCACTAAAAGCCCTTCATAATTATATTCATTATTAGTATAGTTAACGATTATGCGCTTACCATTGCTATAATCAACTACGCTTATTCCTTCACTTGGAATAATACGATTAACAATAGTTGCCCCGCTCACTTGATTAAGTACACTACTAATCATTACATATTGTTCTTTGATCATATCAGCTACAGAATCATAATATGTAGCATAATAATCACTAGATAAAGTATTTGATAATAAGTAACTTGGTTGCTTACTAATTAAATATGCTGGACTTACACCATATTCAATACACTTCAAAACATCTAAATCGATGTTTGAAGAAAAGTTTAGATAAGGTGAATAATAATCAATATATCCTTTAAGTAAGATTTCTAAGAACGGAACGGAATCCGTTACAAATCTTGTTCTTTCCGAATATAGTGGCATATTTAAATATTTTGATGTATTAGCTAAGAAATAATAATTAGGTTTATACATTGGTAGTTTATCTTCCCCTAACAGGCCAGAATATGTTGCTAACATTTCACTTCTTGTTAATTTATTATTCTTATCACCATATAAACGGTATCCAATTCCATCTAAAGCAATCCTACCATCATATTTATCAACTGCTTTTAAAGTATATTTCACTACATCTTTCGCATTAGCATAAAACTTATATTTATTGGCTTCCACCGCAATATAATTCTTTTCATTATATAAGTTAACTAATACTTTATTTGGATAACTCTTCTTTGAGTTATAACTTTCCACTGGATTATAGTAGAAATATGCTTCTAAATCTTTCAAATCATGCATTGAACCAAGTTTTCCATCAAACTTATAATTCTTAACGCTTTGGTTTGAATAACCTTTTTTATTAAATGCACGTAAAGTATAGAAAATATTATTAACTCCACCTTCTTCTAAATCTTCATTAATATGAATGATATCTTTAGTAGTAGTCATATTTTTATACTTTTTAAAGATTAAACCTTTTTCATAATCACGGCCAAATGCTTCAATTTGGATATCTATTGGATTAGAATCGCTATTTCTTTGTAAAATACCATCTTCGATTAAAGTATTTCTATAAGCTTCTGCCATTCCTAGATAATTAGCTTTTTCATCAGATAAGAATGTATATTCAATTTCCATATCCACATCATAATTATTTTCCGGAATCATTAATATTTGATCAGATCCAGGGATTGATAAATAATAAATCTCACGCGTATTAAATGTAGTGTAGATGAAATTAAATCCTTGATCGATGTTAGCTGGACTATATGTAAGAGTGGTGAATGCTTCACCGCTTTTAATATTTACAAGCATCGCATTTTGATTTACACCATGACATAAGCCATAAATCGGTAAGCTCAATACTTCATTTTCCGTATTTTTAGAAATATTAGCATCAGTTCCATAAAACTTAGCAGAATATGTAGATGTGATTGGGGAAGTTGATGAATATCTAACTAGGGCGCCACTTCCTGATGGTAAAAATACATAACCAGGAATGTTATCTTTATAAACAGCTCCTAAATATGGAAACATCGTAATAGCAGTTAGTTTGTTTGCTCCCGTTTCACTAATTTCGCTAGCTTTAATTAAGACATCGATTGAATAATCATTTAGCGTTATTTCATAACTAAATCTAATATCTGCTTTATCTAACAATACATTAACAGTTAGTTTATTACCACTAACAGAATCTGTAAGTTTTGCTGCAGTATCTGCCGCATATACATCTTTTACATTACCATCTTCATTACGGTATAAAACCTTAAAGGCAGATGTTAATCTTTTCTTTACTGCATTATTAAAGTTATAATCATCGATATTTAAAATATCGCTTGCCCATACGTAACTTGTATCTTTATTTAAGATTCTAATAGCACCATTTGCTTTATTATAGAATAATTCTAGGTGGCTATTTTCTAATTTAGAATCAAAATCGCTTAAGTCTACTGCTCCTTGGTTATATGCAGTTTCATCATCCATATGGGTAAATAGAGATGAATCGATAAAGAATTCAGATGTATCTTGAAGCTCTTCTTCTTTAGCTTTTACTTTATTATTATTTAGAGCAAGGAAGCATACTGTAACTAGTACAAATGAAAACAAAACGATGATTCTTAATTTTTTAATCATGTCCTGTACACTCCTTCCCTAAATAGTCCGATGATGAATTGTACGAATTGCATAGTTAAGATATAGAATACTAAATATAAAAGTACCATAATCACTACTGCTACAAATGTAAGGATTACATTTAAGATAAATTCACCTAGCTTATAATTATGAATTTGGCTAATCATTATTATTAAGTTAACGAAAGACCAAGCCCATAACAATCCATTTAGTATTTGATATAGATATCCTTCATTATAAGTTAGGAAGTTACTAATTAGATCAACTGGAATCTTAAATAAGATTATCGGTGCAAATGATACCATTGTACCAATAAAGATATCTCTAAAGAATCCTTCACCACTTTGCAGTGTTGATACTAAATAGTTACCGATTACAAATAAGATAATTACTAGTCCCCATCTCAATAATTCAAAAGCAAAATTCATATCTTTTACATTAGTAGATCTAAATAAGTAGCCTCTAATAAAGTAATCACCAAAGATGTTAATTAAAATAAATACAATGAATAATAACCAAGCGGTTCTCGTTCTAATCTTTAAACCAAACTTGATATCATAAAAGACATCTTTTGGCTTTCTAAAGATCTTAAGCAAATATTTTAATTCATTTATTAATTTAGAATTATTAATCTTTTCTTTAAACTTCGTTAAATCAATCTTTGTTAAGTGCCATAATCTTGAATATACGTGGAATATCTTTAATAAGATTAAGACAACTAGAACAATTATCATCCATACTAAGTTTTTATTAAACCAGTCATCTCTTAATTCCCAATATACTTCACTATAACCCGATTTATAATTAGCTAGTTTAAAGTATTCAATTGCTTTATCATAATCTTCTAATCTTTGGGCAATTTTACCTAAGCCAATATAAGCACTTACAAAACTAGCACTTTGGCGTAATATTTCTTCATATGCGCTAGTTGCTGCTTCATAATCACCTTCATTATATGCAAGAATTGCTTTAGTGACTGTACTAGCAAATGATGTTTTACGGAAGACTTGAATGTTCTTTCCGCCACCATCTAATACCCAAATATTAAAGTTAGAATCAACAGCGATACCTTTTGCACTATCGAATTCACCGATCAAGCTCGATCCTGATTTTGTGGAACCAAAGGAGAAAAGTAGGCTTCCTTCGGGATCCATTACTTGGATAACCCCTTCGCTTGAAGCATCAACTGTATAAATAAAGCCATTATTATCAACCGTAATATCTTTGTATGATGTAGAGAAGAATGATGCTTTGGCTAAAACATTAGTACCACTAATGTTATATTTTTTAAGACTCGTTCCTGTCTCACCATCAATTACAGTATAGACGATATTCTTTTTATCGATCGCTAAGTTAGTTGTTGCTTTTGGTGCTAAAGATGCATAAGTTTCGCGGTCTTCTTTGGATAAGAATAAACGTTTAATAAATAATGATGCAGTTAACTTTACATTATTTGGACCAAAATAGCCCATGAATTCACCATCGCTATTTAGTTGGATAATACCAGTTGAGTTACCTTCACTCGTAATGAAAATATTACCGTTCTTATCTACCACTACTTTTGTTGGACGGTACTGGCTATCTTCCCCAAATAAAGCTTCTGTTGGACGGCCAAACTCGCGTAAAAGCGTACCCGCGTTATCAAATTTATAAACGCTCTTTTCATCAGCTACGAAAATATTGCCATCACTATCAGTACATACTCCTTGCGGACTAGAAAGGGTTCCTTCCCCAATCGTTGTAACATTAGCCGTAGCTATTTCGTAGCGGTATACTACTTTTGCTCCCTTATCCGCAATAAAGGCAATATCGTTATTATCGATATAAATATCTTGCGGATTAGTTAGCCCAATATTAATTACATTAACACCTTCATATGCTAGTGGCGAAATTGCAAGTTCGCCATCTAGGCCAACCGCATATGTATTATATGGGTTCGAATTGATTTCGCTTTTTGCGACTACTTTTAAGTTAAATGCTAATAGGCAAATGCAGAATACTACTAGTACCATTAGTATTCTAGTTATCATTTTCTTCATTATTTAATACCTGAATGAGACATAGTGTCCATAACCTTCGATTGTAAGAAGATAAAGATGACTAAATTTGGTACGAATATAATCAACGCTGCAGCTGCACTTACACCAGCTCCACTAATACTATTAGAAGCATTAGTTAGAGTTGATAAGTAGTATGCAAATGTTTGAAATTCTTCTTGGTTAACATATAAATTAGATGTTTCCGTATTATTCCATGCTGTCTGGAAGGCTAGAATTGCTACCGTTACTAAGGCTGGCTTAATTAATGGTAAGATTATCTTCGTATAAATGAAGAAATCACCAGCACCATCCATCTTAGCGGCTTCAATTAATTCATTTGGCACTTCATCAATAAATTGTTTTACTAAGAATAGTCCTACTGGAATAGCAAGTAATGGTAAGATGTGCGCCCATAAAGTATTAATAATACCAATCTTTGAGATAATTAAGAATCTTGGAATTATTACCGCACAGCTTACGAACATCATTGATAAAGTATTGATTTCGAATAATACTGATTTTAGTTTAAACTTCTTCTTTGATAAGATGTAACCAGCCATTGAAGATATCAAAACTGATAGGGCCGTTACCGCTAAAGTAACAATAATACTATTGATTAAATAACGATAAATCGGCAGGCCAGTTGAACCACTTCTTTGGAATAGATCCACGAAGTTACCAAATGTCGGGTTACGTACAAAGAATTTTGGTGGGAATTCTAACAACTCATCTAATGGTTTAAAGGCTGATACAAACAAATAAATGATTGGTAAAGCCATAAACGCAGCTAGTGGGACGATGATGATGTAGAACTTGATTTGATCTTTAGTAAAACGTTTAGGGTTGAACTTTGTTCCGGTATTATTTCTCATCGTTTTTTACCCCCTTTCTTTTCACGAAAGACGCTAGTAAAAATACGATTGAA
The DNA here is from genome assembly GCA_017962745.1 of Bacilli bacterium. GTDB lineage: Bacteria > Bacillota_I > Bacilli_A > ML615J-28 > CAG-698 > RGIG8164. The sequence goes on from JAGCUR010000016.1 coordinate 45,299, forward strand.
GATGTACACGATTATTAGTAAGATTACTGATAATGCGGCACTCATACCTAGTTCTTTTCTTAAAACGCCATAGTCATCGATGTGGTTAACAACAAGTTGGCCAGCATTTTGTGGAGTTGGGTTCGAACCAGATAGCTGAACACCAATGGCTCCGGAACTAAATGCCCCTACAATTGCCATAACGGCACCGAATAACATTTGTGATTTCATATTTGGAATCGTAATATAGAATATTTCTTGAACACGGTTTCTAACTCCATCAATGGCAGCTGCTTCGTATTGTTCTTGATCTACATTAAGTAAACCAGATAACATGGCAAGGAATCCTATACCCATACTACTCCATAAAGTTACCATCATCATAACTGGCATTAAGTATTCAGGTGACTGTAACCACTGAACTGGTTCAGTTATAATACTCATGTTTAATAATATTGAGTTTAAGTAACCTTGTTCATCACCACTAAAGATAATCTTCCATAGAACTGTCATAGCGACACCTGATGTCATTGATGGTGAATAAATAATTAAAGCTAATACAGTTCTAGCACCTTTTTGGATTTGTGATAAAATCCAAGCTAAAATAAATGAAAGTACATATCCACCAGGACCAACTACTAAAGCAAATACCAATGTATTTGGTAAAATTGTCTTCATGAAGTCAGAATCTTGCGTGAATAAATATACATAGTTATCTAGCCCTACAAATTCTGGTTTTGAAATACCATTATAATATGTAAAGCTAAAGATAATCGCTACGATTATTGGTAGCACAATAAATACGATAAACATTAAAACATATGGGAATAAGAAAATAATACTAGTTCGATTGCCTTTATCCATCCATTGGCTAATCTTATCACCCATATTCTGGAAGAACTTTTTAACTTTCTTAAGGAAAGGTTGCTTTTCTACACTATTTTCCATAATTAGCCTCTTTCCTGCCAAGACTTAATTTCTTCAAGGGATGGAACCTTGTAAGGTTTTAAAACATTACCGTCTTTATCTAAATATTTAAATTCTATCATCTTACGCTTAATCTCACGGTTTATTTCTAATGAATAATCCGTAACTGCTGCTCTTACTGATACCGTGTTAAATACACATGAATTCCATGCATTAGAAATTCCACGTTCGATCATGTAAGTAGCTGGTGTTTGAGGAACTTGATATAAGTATTCCCATTGATCTAAGATGACTTGTTTATCTTCTTCTGGGATCGCTAGCGTCTTAAATGCTTCAAGATTAGCAGTATTCCATAAGAATAACTGACCATAAGTAGCTTGGATTCCGGCCGCAAACCTTGTTTGCGTTTCGGTAGATAACCACCACTTCAAGAAATCCCAAGCTTGATCTTTTTTCTTTGACTTTTCAAAAATTACAACTGTTTTAGAATCAGCAGTTTGGGTTCTATTGATGTATTCATCTTCAGTTCCTTCATTATATTTAACACCAGGTGTTAATGTAATACCCCATTTACCTACAATTTCCGGAGCAGCATGAGTTAATTGTAAATAAGTATCGAAGTTAGCAATACCAACTGGACTCATACCATTTCTAAAATCGTTATAGAAGTTTTGGGTTGTAAGTGGAAGCGAATAAATCGTGAATAAATCAACCATCATTGTCATCGCTTGAATTCCTTCTGGCGTATCAATTTCCGCTCTTAGGAAATCATCGCTATAAATATTGCATCCATATTGATAATAGAATGCGGAAGTGGTTCCAAGTGATTTTAAACCTGCTCCACCGGCCATTGGCATATAGAAATTCATTCCATAACGCTGCAAAGTAGGTAACATTCCGATAATATCTTCGTAAGTTTCTGGAATTTCTAAGCCAATCTTATCTAAAATATCTTTTCGATAAAATAGAACTTGGAAATCTTGCGTTTCTGGTAAGCCGTATACTTTTTCACCTTCAATAAAACTAATTAGTGAACCTGGTGACATCGTCTTAATCGTTGTATAGAACCCGTCCATACTCCTAAGATCGGCTAGAGCCCCTCTAATACCTAATGTATAAGGAACCCCTGATCCAACCCCAATTGCCGCATCAGGTTGCGTATTAGAGGCATTAGCATATGTTAGTTTAGATTCATCAGGAAGTAAGCTTAGTCTTACTTTAATACCACTTGTTGGTGTATAGTAAGCATCTGCGAACTGTTGAAGAAGGGAAACATAATATGTTGAACGATTCATCCAAATAGTTACGCAATCTTTATCAGCTGCATCTACTTTTGATCTAAATACTCTTTGGCTAGTCGCAAAGTACTTAACAAAGAAATTATTTCTAATCTTTGGTAGTTTTGCTTGATCCCCATAAATATAAATCTTATCGATTGATAATGGACTAAATGTTGATGTATGAAGGGAATTACTTAGCATTAGTGATGCTGATGCAGATCCTTCATATAAAATATTTAATTTAGTCGGTAACTTATTTGGATCTTTAGCTAAAGAGACAATCTTTTTGTATGCATTATTGATTTGTTGATACAAACGATTCTCTTTTTTCGGATTAGACATACTATATTTACTAACATATTCAAGTAAATCTTCTAATCTTTCTTTCCAATTGTTAAGTCTAGTTCTAGCAGTTGGAATAAAAGCATCGATATTCCAAGTCTTGTTCTTATCGCTATTACCACCAGTTAACTTAATAATTTCTAGATATAATTCATTTATTTCATTAATTAAGCTAACAAGTTCATAATAAATTGGTGCTTGATAAGATGCATCAAGTTGGAATGTTAAGAAATGTTCACCTTCAGTGAAGTAAAAATACATGTCTTCATCGTTATTATTAAGTATTTCATAATCGTAAGAACCTTTACGATTATTTAAATTGTTTTTAAAACAATATCTATTTAAGTTATCATATAAAACAACATTATCTAATAATATTTTTGAATAAATTGATGTAAATGTTTGGGAAATATAATACTTAATAGCAATTTTATAATAACCAGCTTCATTTACTTTAAAAGCATAAGTAATACTATTACCAGATTGATTGAATGAATCACCTGATAAGTTGTTTAACTTATTCTTTGAAGTTGAAAATGGTGTTAAATGTGGCATCTGACTAGATGTAGCAGAAATATCAGGAGATGATTTATAAGTAGGCTCTTCTCCTTCTAAAACTATCATCTTGTCGCTTGATGCTACATTATTTGGTTTTTCATAATTACTGTAAGAACTCTTTCCAAAAATATAAATATCACCAAGTAGTAAATCACCTGTAGCTTTTTCGATTTCAATCGTATGAGCTCCACTAGTTAGATAAATTGACATCGGTGTATCGTTATAATAACGTTGGTCGTATAAGAAATACTTGCTCCAAACATCATATCTAACTTGCATTTGATTTACTTCATTTTGGTAAATATCATATACTTCCTCTCTTGAAGAGTCCGTCCAATATGTCGGTAAGCAGGCATTGGCATAATCATCGTTGTTTACGCCATCCACTCTTACGTTAACAGTAATATCTTGGACATCGTTTTGTAGAGACTTGTAATCTAGAGCTAGCTCGTATTCATCACTAGTCGCTACATTTATATTAAAAGTAATGATATCATCACCAGACCAACGATATACTTTTTTACCGTATTCTTCATCATCTAGTAAGTTTGCTTCATCAATCACTGTATTAATTTCAACTTTTTGATAATTCCTCTCTTCATCAAACGAAAGTAAGGTAGTATGAGCAGGGAACAAGTTGCTCCCTTGCTCATCTTTACTCACGTTAACAAAAAATGAAATTATAATTAATAAAAGATTTATTAAAGCAAAGACGAGAAAGAATCGTATAAAATACTTTTTAATCATCGCTCCGGTAATTTTACCTTTTAACTTGAGAGCCATGTTCCCTCCTCTTTTTTATTAAGTGCTTTTAAAAGTTTTGTTTTTTAATCTTAATATTCTAATCCCATTGAAGCATAGTCATCAGCAACAAGCTTATTGATCTTGTCATTTAATTCTTTAGTCATATAGTTAATATAATCATTAATTGAAATCTTGCCTTCGCAAGTATCCCATACTAAGTCACCAATTGTTAGAAGATTACCTTCTCTAACACCTTCAATTGAAATACCAGTGTTAAATGTATATCTTGCTTTTAAGAAGCCAGGAACTGTCTTATTACCTTCAACGATAACTTCTACTTTTCCCGCATTAACTGCATCAAATGTTTCTTGTAAACCTTTCATCTTAATGTATGAGAACCATTTAGTAGAGATTTCTGGTTTTGTATTTAGTGGAATACAAGTTAAAGATAAACCTGCATCTGGGTTTTGATCTAAAATATCGAACATTGCTTGAGCGCCTTCAGCACCGAATGTCATATATTTTGCAACTTCATAAGCAGCTTCAGCGTGTTTTGTGCTCTTAGAAATACATATGAAGTCAGTAGCAGCTGTTACTTTTCCGTTAGGATATGAAGTAAATGTGCAATCGAAATCAACATTTTCATATGTTCCAGCCCAAGAACCTTCTTGGATGAAGCCCATTCTACCAGCGATAAATACATCGCTTGGAGAACCTGGACCTAAAATTAAAGATCTATATTCTTCGGCGTCTTCTCCTTCACCGACTGTTGCTGGAATTGAGTTATAAACATATTGGCTTTGTGGATCGCCTAAATCAGCAATAACTCTTAAAGCATCAAGTAATGCTTCACTTCTGAAATCAAATTCATGACCATTCCAAGTAAAGTGTTTAGTTCTACCAGTTGTATCGAATGTAGCAGGAAGCCAGTTGATCATATCACCAACAGCGTTCATACCGATAACACCAGTTCCATCCATATGGTTAATATCTTTCATTGATTTAACTACATTAATCCATTGTTCAGTAGTGAATTCACCAGGTGCGAATAATTCTTCTGCACTCTTGTCACCAGTTAGATAATCATCGATTAAATCTAAGTTAGCAAATAATCCCATGTAGTATTGACCAGCAGGAACTGCATAGATCTTATCATTGTAAGTAATTGAATCTCTTAAAGCAACTGGAATATCTGTCCATTCGCTATCGGCTTTAGCAAGGCTAGTAATATCCATTGCCCATTGGTTAATAACAGCACTAGGTACGCTATTAACAAAGAATACATCAGGAAGTTCGCCTGAAGCAGCCATTGTAGCTAAGAATTCATCATAACCAGAGCCATCTACTGGAACTACCATTTCAATACGAATAGTGCTTGATGCTTTATTAAAAGCTTCAACTCTTCTTCTTGTTAAATTATTATCTTCTTCTGTACCAAAATTCCAGCTACAGAATGTTACGACTGTCTTACGTGTTTTACCACCGCCACCGCCTTGGCTTCCGCCGCCGCCTTCATTTCCGCCTTCTCCACAAGCGAATAGAATTAAACTAAATAGGCAAATAAATACTGCCATTACAATTGTTAAGAATCTTTTTTTCATTTTTCTTCTCCTTTTATAAAATTCAATTTTTCTAAAGCCTTCTTAGTCATATCACAACACATGAAATACTTCCAAACCGTCTCATTTTGATAATTATCTAACATGATAATGGTTGGACCTTTATCAATACCAATATAGCAATCACTAATATAGCCACTATCTAGGTTATATGAATCACATAACCCATATTTTTTATTTAATCCTTCAATTGTATTAAAATATTCTAATGCTTTTAAGGATTCTTTTGGCGTAAATACAATACTTGATAGAGCTGCATAAGGAGCAACACTACCATCTAATTCTTGCTCAATTGGTTTACCAAAGCCCCAAGGTGGTGCTCCAAATACCTTATAACACTTTTCTCCTTGAAATGCGGTTAAGCCCCAAGAGTTTTCCCCATATGATTTAGACCATGTTTGATCGATACAATATTCTCGATTTGCAAGGGTTGCTTCAACCGAATTTTTAAACCAATCAATATTATCATCGGTTTTTAGATTTCTAAAATCGATAAAACAGTGACTAAACTGATGGATGAATAAGGCATTTGTGTAACAATGAATTAATTCATCACCTTTATATTTACCAATGTGCCTTGTAAACCCATGATATAAATCTAGCGAGTCTTGCTTACTTGTATCATCTTTAGCCGCATACAAGTAATACATCATCAATTGTTCTGCGTAATGATTCCAAGTCGCTGGACAATACCCATTATTTTCTTGCCAAATATGATTTGAATAAGCCATCTTAATTACTTTCTTGCCATTTTCTAAAGTAACAAAGTGATCCCAGTCAACTCGATTGACTAAATACTTAACATCTTTTTCAATATCACCTTTAAAGTAACTTGCTGCTGTGATTGCCCCCATTAATAAAATGGCGGTATCGATTGTAGAAAACTCACTATTTTGATTTTCCCCCGTAACTGGATCCACAAAGTGTGGTAACAATCCATGGAAATCTTCAATCTTTAATATTGAATCAATGGTATTCCTTACAATCTTTCTTGCTTCATCTTGACTAATTAGGTTTCTACTTGCCGCTACTACCATCGCTGCTAGTTCAAAACCAACGCCTGCTGTAGAACAGCGGTATCTTTTCGATGTTGCAAAGATTTTATCAAGGGTTAAGCCATTTTCTCCTGATTCACCTAAGAAAAAATCTAAGCATCCTTTAATTTCTTTATTGATCAATTCATTTTCTAAATAAACATCAATAACTGTACTATCTTTAATTAATGATTTATCAAATACAAAGCCACCATTTCGATAATGGTTAGTTGCATCTTGATATTTTATCTCTTTACCATTTATTAATAATTTCTTCTTAGTTTGATTTAGATGATAATGAATTAATACATCTTTATCGTTTATTTGATAATTGAGGCTAAAATCTCCTAAATAACTAGGAATTAGCGGATCCATAATAACTTGTTTTGCTTCTTCTTTAATTCCTAAGAAATTAGTAATTAAATTATTTAAATAAATTCCTGGGCCACTTGAATATACTCGCCAGCCACCTTTAACGCCCACTTCACCATTTTTTAGTTTATTAAAATTAGCAATTGCATCATATCTAGTATTAAAGCAACCATCGCTACTACTAAAATATGAATTTCTTTGGCGCGGTAAAGCATTTTTAACTACATCCGTTACAATGATTGGATTAATCTTTTTAAGTCCATCATAGAAATGACATGATAAACCTAATTTATGCATTGCTTCTAAATATCTTACATTAGCATGACAATACTGAAGTCCAATTTCTCTACCAAAGTTAGCAGCAGTTTCTGCACGGTTGAAATAAGTTTTAATTCCGCCATTATACTTAACAGCATCACTCATCAACCTTACGCCATCTGGAAACATCAAATTATCATCGATAATCTTAGCGCATCTAATCGCTTGATCATAATCAAACATTTCGCTAATGATTCCTCTAGTCAGAGGCAGCAAACGATACTTAATGCCACTAGCTTGATCTGATGGATGAAGGATGTATTCAATTCCTTCATTTCTAAAATGAATGAATCCAGCTGGCACTCCATCTTTAAAGACTAATTTGTTGTAGTCTTCTTTAATGCCACTAGCAAGTTTTGATAATCTAATCGATAATTTCGAATCTACTTCGCTTAAAGAAAGAGATAATTTCTTAAATGCTTCATAAGTTAGACATGTTGTCCAACCTGATACCATTTCTTTCTTATGGTCGCTATTAGCAGGCTGAAGTGTATCATCCCAGTCACCACCACCATAACAAGATAGTTTAGTACCATTTATGAAATTAGCTTCAATTGTATCTATTTCTTTTATTAAATGATCTTTAATGCTATAAGCTTCAGTATATTTAATACCTTCGCGACTAGTATATGGTACTTTCTCATCTAGAATCGCAAAATCATCAGTTGCTTCTAAATATTTAGCTAGTAACATTGCTGGCCATACGATAACATCCCCATGGCTTGATAAGTCTTGAATGTTATAAAACTTATCAAACATAAACCATTGAGGGAAATTACCATTTTCAATATATTGGTGCTTATAAACATCTAAAATGATGTTTTTAGCACTACCAAACTTATGCATACTTAAGAATAGTTCGGCTGGGCCTTGGCAAACATCTCTAGTTCCCCATGCAGCACCACTATATTGTTCTAGTCCATGCGGAGTGAGATAATGACACATCGCATCATGATAATACCAATATACTAAATAATTTAATGATTCTAACTCTTTAACCCCTTCAATATTAAAGCCATTAACAAACTTTTTAGCTTCAGCTAAATAGTTAGGAACTTCTTTTTCAAACTCTAAATGTTTACTATCGGTAAAACTGCTACCAATAAATAACTTAAAGTTATTAGAATTTAGGCTAAATGTTAATAAGTTTTCATCTCTTGATTTATTATCTAAATAAAATACGCGATCATCACTTACTTCATATACTTGATTTATACCAACTTTGAAATATAAATCCGGATATCTATTATAAGTCATTGAATCTTTATCAAATAATACTTTAGTAACTAGCTCTTCTTTTTCTATATGAATTAGACTTTCATGTTCCCTCTCACCCATAACTAAGTGATTAGTGATGATTAAATCATATTTAATTCCTTTAAGTGATTTAAATTCCAATTCAACTTTTGATGTTTCATAACTTACATATGATTTAATTTCTAAAGTATCATCTTCAAGTTTATAAATCCATTTAAGGTAATTAATACCCATGATAAATACGCTCGGCATACAAAGTAGCTTGTATTTATCACCATGTTTAATAAAAATTCTTTGTCCACTAATCTTTTGTACATTCAGTGGATTTCGCAAATTACTTAATAATTTATTAAATGATGTGTTTCCACACACAACTTGTGAGTTGAACAGACCAAATATATAACCAGTTGATGCCATAACATTTTCAAAATCATAAGTAACATCATTAAACTTGTTTTGACTGTAAATTATATTGCCACTAGGTCGCTCTAAATATTTTTCTTTATGATTTAAAACAACATGCGCTTTATTATCTAGAAAGAATGATGCTAATATTCCATCGATTCTTTCTTCTAAGCATCGATTAGGAAATAAATCTTTAACTTCTTCTTCATCTAAATCTTTACCGTTTAGATAATCTAGATAACTGATCTTTAAATCTAGACTAGAATATTTATCTTCTTCAAAAATATATTTTCTATTTTCGACTTTTTTATAAAGTTCTTTAACTTGATCTTTATATAAAGGTTTAGAAATAGCTTCTGGATGCCTATCGCTATAATATGAATAAAATACTATTCTTTTTGCTTCTTCTAAATCAACTTTTTCACTTTGAATTGCATGATATGCAAATTCATATTGATAAATTTCGCTATCTAGCTTTGGTTTAGATAAGCTAACTGGTAAGTTAGTAAATTTATAATCTTTACCAAAGAATTGAAAACCATCGATATCATAACTAACATTTTTAGAAAGCGTTGATGTTTCAAGATATAAGCTATCACCTTGGTTTTGACGTGAACATAAAGTATAGCCATCATCATCTAAATATGCTTTATGATCAATATATTGTGATACATATGCTTCATTATTAGAGATCGCATAAATATTACTAATTGATACATCTAAACCATAAAATACTTCTACTATTTTACCTTTAGCTTCACTTAATCTGACATCAAATAGTAAAGCGTTTTCAATAATTGAAAAAATAATATGGTACGATACACCTTCAAAACTACCTTTATATACGACATAATTATTAATATCATCGTTAGTAAAAATTACTTTTGTTGGCGAATCAATACCAATCATTCTAGAATATTTACCATCTACTCTAATGAATAAGTTAGCAACTGATGGTTCTAAGTTGTTACCAACATATGTATTGATGCGGTTTATTCCGCTTCTAATTTCTTGGATATTACCACTTTCTAAGATCTTAGCATTAAGAAATTCACTACCAATAACATACGTTTTGATTTGATTTTTCGGAAACATAAATACCTCGTTTAGTAAACGTTTTACTGAATCGTTTCAATAACTATACATATGCATTGTATCATACTGAAACGTTTTTGTAAACTTATATAACTATAATTTATAAATTAATGTGTATTGGATAAAAAAAGATTTAAAGAATTATTCTTTAAATCTTTATAAAACTATCTACAATAGGTATTAACCATGAAATCAAGTTTTGCAAATAACCATTCTCTAACAAATTCTACTTGTCCTTCCCAAGTATTAATGGCTACAATTTCTGGTGGATTAGGCCAACCGTATTTACCTAATATTTTCCACTTTTCGAAGTTTTCTAAGAAGTATGGTTTATACATCATTACTTCTGCTATTTTTTCGTCAATTACTTGGTGGATTAAATTATAATATTTAGTTAGTTTTTCTTTAACTAAGTCTTTAAATTCTTGATGTCTTAATAAATATTTATACCATGTATTATTGTTAGCAAATAGACGATCATTAAATCTTGCTTGATCATTATAATCTACATTACCAGCGCTAATATCAAAGTCCCAAATTGGTCCATTTTTAACGCGATCACCTTTATCTTTGGAAATATACCAACTAGAGAAGTTAACATCGATTGAAGAGAATAGTTCGTGGATGATATATCCATCCGCAAAACTATTAACATCAATACATGTCTTTACATCTGCGTAACTACCATTTCTAATGGTATCAATACAGAACTGAATATAGTTTTGAATTCTTGTGCACTGATCTGCATTATATGCTTCATCTTCTGTATCTGGTGCTTTAATACCGTAAGGTTGACCATTGACGAAGAAATAATCAATTCCTTCCGTCTTACCTTCGTCTAAAATACGTTGGTCTAATTCTAATAAAAAGCTAATTTGATTATCAATATCATCATTTATTTCTACGCGATTTTTTCCAGTCTCGATTTGTTCACATACCATATATAAACCAAGATATTCTCCGTTTAAATAAACAGATGCAAACTGAGTTGATGTAGTATATGGAACATCATCAAAACTATCCCCAAGTGAATAAGCTAAATAGTTTCTAATTAAGCTTGGATCAACATAATTAGCAATTAAGGTCCAATCTTTATTAGCCCCATTGCCAAATAGGTCTACCTTTTGATTGAATTTAATACGATAAGGCTTTTTTGGTTTATCCCATGTAGAATTGCCACGACCTTTAATTCTAGCTTCTACTCTAGTTAAGCTATATTCTGGATTTTTATTATCATCGACTGTAATTGTGCAGTTTAAGTAAGTTTCTTTAGAAGTAACGACTTTACTGCCTTCAGTTCTAATAAAAATAGTTGGATATTCATAAACTATCTTTCTAAAATTAGCAACTAATGATATATCGCTAGTAACATCTTTCACAAACCTTTTAGCATCAATTTCGCCATCGCTCCAAGATACAAATTCATATCCTTCGCTGGCAATCGCTTTTACAGTCGTACTAGATTTCCCATCTTCTACATCCTGGATATCTGTACCACTGATGTAACCACCACTGTTAGCTACAAATGTCACTCTGTGGTAAACTTTTTCTTCTACTTCAACAGTATCCGTATTATCAATTACATCCGGGGCCTCTTCGCCACAACCGATTAATACAAATGCTAATAATAAAATAATAACTAGTTCTAAATAGCGCTTCATTCTTTTCCCTCTATATCCATAATACTAAATTATCATCAATAAAGCAAATTATATGGCTACTATAACAAAAAAAGACATATCAAATGATCTAAATCATTGATATGTCATTTATTTTATTCACCACTTTCAATCCAAAGTTTGATATCACCAGTTGATGTAGTTACATCACATAAATCACCAGTAGTTGATTTTGGAACATTTGGTGTACTAGTTGATGAACTTGCATAAAATACTTTATCAGTTAGAAAACTACCAGTTACATCGCCAGTTGATGTTTTAACTGTAATTTCAGCTGCATCACATTTATCAAACTTAACATCACCAGTTGATGCTTTGATAACCATTTTTCCTGATGCGATAACACTAGTTAAGATTTTTTTACCAGTTGTAGTCTCTAAATAAATATCTTTTGAAGTGACATTAGTAAGTCTAAACTTACCAGTATCGGCGATAGCAATAATTTCATTACCTACTTGAACATTTTGTGCTGTTAGGTCACCAGTATCTGAATCAGTTACTAAAGTATCACTAACTACTACATTCTTTAAGTTAATATCACCAGTTGATGTGCTTAAACCTAGTTTATTTACTGTACAATCATTTACATTTACTTTTCCAGTAGAAACAGTGATTGCGGCCTCACCATAATTAGCAGATGATGTTACATCACCAGTCGATAACTTAATATATGCATTATTAAACATATAAGCGCCATTTACTGTGTAATCGCCAGTTGCTCCTTTAACTTGAATTGATTCAAATGTCTTAGCTGGCATATAAATAGTAACAGAACTCTTGATAGAACCAAAGAAGCCAATACGAGCATACCATTTTAAGTTGTTTTCTTGCTTGATAAATAATGTGCCATCTACTACTTCTACAGTATGTTTTAATTCTTCAATTTCTCTACATACTACTTTTTTCTCATCGCTTACAACAATTTCAATATCTGATAAATCTACATCAATATTGATCTTATCAAAATCAGTAGTTAATTCATGAGTATTTTCTTCCATTTTACCATTTACATTGGCAAATCCATTTTTGGCAACAACGATGCCAAAGACTGCTCCGCCAACTAATACTAACGATACCGCTACAATTAATATAATAATTCTTACTTTATTCATTCTTCTTTCCTCCTACAAAAGATCTTTTAACTCCTAATAAACTCTTCTTAGTTACTTTAATAACTAGTTTAGTAATACAAATTGATGCATAGTACATTAATATGGCTAGTCCAGCCCCCGCTATTGCACAACCAATATATAGTCCACCTGCAACCGGGTTACCGCCAGCTACATTAATAATTGCCAAAATGATACCGGCAATACTTCCTGCAGCACAAGCAATAAATACGATATATACCACTAGTACAAATATCCATATTAATAAATATGCAACAAGGGCTAAAATTCCTGCTACGAGTAGTAATGGAAACCATAACGGAAATCCAACTATTAGAAGTACTATTTCCCAACCTCTTGGTTTTCTTGTATTTTTAGTCTTTTCTTTTACGATATTACGCAGTGGTGTTTCTTCTAGAATTTTTTCTACAACTTCATCAATACTACCAACTTTGCTTACAGCTTCTTCCTCGCTTAAGCCTTCTTCCATAGCATCATCGATCATTTCGCTATAAAACTCAATTCTTGAATCAATTGCTTCTTTAGAAATTCCCGCTAATCTATCTCTTAATTCTAATATAAATGCCTCTTTAGTCATCAATATCCTCCTTGCAGATGAACTTATACACTGTCATCATCTCTTTAAATTCTTCTTTAAACTCTTCAATTCTTGCTAATCCGTTATTTGTAATATGATAATATTTTCGAAGTCTACCATTATGTTCCACTGATCTAGTAACTAACATCTTCGCTTCTTCTAATCTCTTTAAAATTGTATATAGCGTTGATTCTGATAATTCTAAGAATGGACTTACATCTTTAATTATCTTATAACCATAACTATCTTCGTTTTTAATAGCAGCTAAGACGCATACATCGAGTATTCCTCTTTTTAATTGTGCATCCATAATACTCCTCCTCACGTAATACATCATATCACGAGGTATTATATATGTCAATACTTTTCATAAAAAAAACCTGACATTTAGTCAGGTTCTTCTTATTTGATAGCTGCATCTAAAGCAATTTCCACCATTTTCATTAATGATTTATGTCTTTCTTCTGATGTAGTAGCTTCATGAGTTACAAATGAATCAGATATTGTAAGTAAGCAAGCTGCTTTCTTACCTAACGCTTTTGCGTTAGCAAATAAAGCAAATGATTCCATTTCTACACAAGATACACCTTGAGGATTAACTACATCTTGATAAACATCGCCGTGCTCACGGTAGAATACATCTGAAGAATGTACTTTACCTACTGATACAGGATAACCTAGTTTTTTTGCACTAGCTTCTAGTTTTTTAACTAAACTCTTATTAGCAGCAATTGTATGGCTGCGATAGCCAAATGCAACTTTAGCGAAATTAGATTCACTATATGCTTTATCAGCAATTACTACATCATATACATTTAGTTCTTTTACGTAACTACCAGCTGAACCAATTCTAATAATTTGTTCTACATCATAGAATTTAAATAATTCATATGAATAAATACCAATACTAGGTTGACCCATTCCTGAGCCCATAACTGTTACTTTTTTACCATGATAATAGCCAGTAAAACCAAACATATTTCTAACTTTATTAATTTTCTTAACATCAGTTAAGTATTTATTAGCGATATATTCCGCTCTAAGTGGATCACCAGGCATTAAAACAGTTTTAGCGAAATCATCTTTATTAACTACTTCAATATGAGGTGTAGGAATGCTCATTATTTATTCTCCTTTTCTGCTGCTTCCATAATTGCAATACCAGCTGAAGCACCAATTCTTGTGGCACCAGATGCAACTAATGCTTTAACATCTTCATAAGTTTTAATTCCACCACTAGCTTTTACTTCCATATTAGGAGCAATATTAGCTTTCATGATAGCTACATCGTGGCAGTTTGCCCCACCAGTTCCAAAACCAGTAGATGTCTTTACAAAATTAGCTTTAGCTAGAGTTGCGGCTTTACATACTTCTGCTTTTTCAAAATCATCTAAATAACATGTTTCAATAATTACTTTTACTGTATTACCTTTTGCAGCTTTAACTACAGCTGCAATTTCTTTTTCGATATAAGCAAAATCGTGTTCTTTAGCTTTGCCAACATTGATAACCATATCAATTTCCCTAGCACCGTTATTAATTGCATCAGTTGTTTCGGCTTCTTTAATTGCAATTGTATTAGCACCTAATGGAAAACCAATTACTGTACATACTAAGACATCGCTATCTTTTAATAATTTAGCAGCTAAGCTAACATTAACTGGATTAACGCATACGCTCTTGAAGTGATATTCTTTGGCTTCATTACAAAGTTTAATGATATCCCCTTCAGTAGCGAATGCTTTAAGTAATGTATGATCGATTAATTTATTAACCATTTTTATTCCTCGATTGCATCGCATAGGCGAAGTGGTACGAATGTAGATGCATCAATCGCAAACTTAGCAAGTTTCTTAACTTCCTTCTTGCAAGACTTAGCATTCTTACCTTTAATTACATATAAATCAGGTAAGAAAGTCTTAATTTCAATAAAGTACTTGCTTAAGATACGATAGAAATCAGCTCTTTTAACTAAATAAGTTTGTCCTTCATTCTCTACATAAATGTAATCAATGTATGGAGGAAATACGGCTGCTTCACCTAATGTCCATCTGTATCCAATACCAGATACACTGTTAACATGGCTTATCATTGGGAAACAACTACCGACAGTTACTTCACCATTATAATAATCAATTAAGCTTTGAATGCTTCTTTGATATTTAAATACGATACCAAGCTTTTCACCATCAAGTTTAATCTTTCCTTGAAGTCCATATTCATCTACATATTGAGCACGCATTTGTTCGAATAATACTAACATATCAACTACGTTGAATGGTTTTACATCCGCAAATGATTCGTGATAAATATCTAAATCGAATTGTTTACAAATCTTTTGGGCTAAAGTTAAGATTTCTTTAGCTAAGAATGATGGGATTAATACTGGCATTTCAAGTAAGAAGTTAATGTTAATGTAAGCAGGATTTAAATCATAAATACCTTTTACGCGTGATTGACGGGTAATTAAATAACGATATTCAAATTCGAAATCCTTATCATTGCATACTGCTTCTACATATTCATCAGTATAATAAATTTTAAAATTAGGTAATGTTTCAAAATAATCTAAAACTTTATCGAAATCGATTTTTTCTAGACTACTCTTACGAAAGAAATGAATATTAATTGCCATTATTTTCCTCCTCTAATACTTTTTTACATCTATCACATAATTCATCTTCACTAACGTGATCAACTACTTGCCAACATCTAGCACAAATTACGCCTTCCCTTGCACTAACTTTAATTGCTCCACTTGGATAATCCACTCCATCAGCTAAATTATCGTTAATCTTAAATTCCGATACGATAAATAAAGTCTTAGGATCCGCTTGTAAGCTAGCAAGTAAATCCCTAACTTCGTTAGTTGGTTTAATTTGTACAAGAGCACTTAATGATTTACCAATAATCTTTTCATTTCTTGCTTCTTCAATTGCTTTTAAGACATCATCTCTTAAAGCCATTAACTTAGCATATTTATTAAATAAATCATCTGCTTCTTCATGTTTAACTACTTTAATCATATCAAGCATTGCTACAGAAGCAACTTTAGTTCCATTCATATATGAATAAATTTCTTCACATGTAAATGGAATCATCGGTGTAAGCAATCTTAGTAAGCTATCTAAGTGCATATAGAATACTGTTTGAATGCTTCTACGTGCTAAATTGTTAGTAGCTTCAATATACAAAATATCTTTTGTGAAGTCTAAATAGAATGCCGATAAATCATTAGTCATATAATTTAAAACTAATCGATAAACTTCACTAAAGTTATATTCTTCATAAGCTTTATAAGCTTTTTCTAATAAATCATTTAGTTTACATACCATGTAACGATCTACTTCAGCTAATTTTTCATATGCTACTTTATCAGTATCATCATTATAATCGCTTAAGTTACCTAGTAAGAATCTAAATGTATTTCTAATCTTACGATAAGCTTCCGCATTTTGTTTAATAATATCAATACTAATTCTAACATCAGCTGTATATTCTACACTTGCAACCCATAATCTTAAAATATCAGCACCAAATTCTTGGCATACTTTAAGCGGATCGATTGTATTTCCAAGTGACTTAGACATCTTATTGCCAGCACCATCTAATACAAATCCGTGTGTTAATACTTCATTATATGGTGATACTCCTGCTACAGCAACGCCAGTTGATAAACTAGAATTGAACCAACCACGATATTGGTCAGCACCTTCTAAGTATAAATCAACAGGATATGGATATTTTTCACGTTTACAAATGTATTGATGGCTGCTTCCAGAATCAAACCATACATCCATGATATCATTTTCTTTAGTAAAGATACCATTTGGAGAATGAGGGTTAGTATAACCAGCTGGAAGTAATTCCTTAGCATCACGCTCAAACCATACATTTGATCCATACTTTTCAAATAGATCAGCTACATGATTGATAATATCGGTATCTAGAATTATTTCACCATCTTCGCAGTAGAATACTGGAATTGGTACACCCCATACTCTTTGACGAGAAATACACCAAGCTTCACGATCTTTGACCATATTGCTAATTCTTACTTCACCCCAAGATGGGATCCAGTGAACTGATGCAATATTTTCTAACATATCTTTCTTAATATCATCGATTGAAGCAAACCATTGAGCAGTTGCTCTAAAGATAATAGGTTTATTAGTACGCCAATCATGAGGATATGAGTGGGTAATTTCTTCAGCTTTAAGAAGAATTTGTTTTTCAGCAAGCCTATCCATGATTGGGCCTTGAGCCTTTTCATAGAACATTCCTTCAAATTCACCAGCTTCTTCCGTCATAAAACCACGGCTATCAACTGGGCAAACTACTTCTAAGTTATATTTTTTACCTACAATATAGTCATCTTCACCATGTCCGGGAGCAGTATGAACTAAACCAGTACCACTTTCAAGTGTTACATGGTCTCCACAAATAACTGGACATATTTTATTATTTAATGGTTGGAAATATGTAACATATTCTAAATCGGCACCATTAATTTCTCTAATAATCTTATGTTCGTTATCTTCGCCACAAACATGGTTTAAGAAACTTTCAAGTAGTTCTTTAGCTACTACGAATTTACGGTTATTAAATTTCTTTAAACTTACTACTACATAAGTGAATGTAGCATTTACACAAACAGCAAGGTTAGCAGGAATTGTCCAAGGAGTTGTTGTCCAAATAACTAATTCTTCATCTTTATTTAGAATACCTTTACCATCATTTACTTTAAATGCTAAGTAAATTGAAGGTGAAGTAATATCATGATATTCAATTTCCGCTTCAGCTAAAGCAGTTTCTGAAGATGGAGACCAATATACTGGTTTTAATCCTTTATAGATATAACCATGTGACGCCATCTTACCAAATACTCTAATTTGTTCGGCTTCAAAATCTTTAGCTAGTGTCAAATAAGGATTATCGAAATCACCGATTACACCAAGTCTTTTAAAACCAACTTTTTGACCTTCTACTTGCTTAAGCGCATATTCTTCACATAATTTTCTAAATTCACTAACGCTTAATTCTTTACGATTAACTTTCGAATTTTTAGTTAATGCATTTTCAATTGGCAGACCATGTGTATCCCAACCAGGAACATAAGGTGCATAAAACCCGTTCATTGATTTATATCTAATTATGAAATCTTTTAAGATTTTATTTAAAGCATGGCCAACATGAATGCTACCGTTAGCATATGGTGGACCATCATGAAGAATAAAGGTTGGTTTACCTTCATTTTTCTTTAAAATTTCATGATAAATATCTTTTTTATCCCAAGTCTGTACCATAGTTGGTTCTTTTTGATTAAGATTAGCTCTCATAGAGAACTCAGTATTCATCATATGTAATGTATCTTTATAATCTTTTGCCATAGTTTACCTACCTAAAATATACTCGACAATAATTGTAAATAATAAAATATACAATTCATGCCAAACGAATAAATAAGAAAGCCAATAATAGGTGTTAAATCTAAAAATCCTATTACTATCCAGCCTCTAAAAGGTTTTAAATATAGATCAGTTCCTTTTTTGAAGAAACCAAATACTTTTGTACCATATAGTGGAGGTATCCAACTCATAATGATACTTATCATCATAAATCCTTCATAGGCTAGCATTAGCCAATATAAAGCATAAATGATGTAGAACATTATTTATTGTCCTCTACATATTGAAGAAGCGATCCATCTTCGTAATCTTTCTTGCTACCAAAGATAAATAGTTTTGGTCCAATTCTAATAGCTTGTCCTTCAAGAGCATAAACTACACCTGATATGAAAGCTAACATATAATTGCAATCAGCACCATTTAATTTATCGAAGTTTACGATAACTGGTTTACCACCAAGTAATGTATCGCAAATCTTAAATAATTCTTCATCTTCTTTAGTCTGTACACAAATATAATCTAGGCGGTCAAATGACGTCTGTAATCCCGGTTTATTTTCACCTTTATAATCTGAAAACTTAAATTCTTTTTCTTTTTTACGATTAAAACGCATAATATCCTCCTATTTATTAATATATTTTGTAAATTTAGATCCGATTCTAATTAAAGTAGATCCATATTGTAAAGCGATGCGGTAGTCATTGCTCATGCCCATTGATAATTCATGGCATGGAGCATAATCTAAGCCCATCTCTTCAACTTCTTGTTTCATATCTTGCATCTTCTTAAATGATCTAGCTAATTCTTCTTCATCATTTGTAAGTCTGGCAATGCACATTAGACCAACAATTCTAATCTTTGAGCACTTAGCAAGGCTCTTAACAAGTGGTTTTACTTTGCTTAAAGTAACACCTGACTTATTAGGTTCATCCGATATATTTACTTGAATGAAACAATCAAGCGGTTTTTCTAGTCTCTTATCGAATTCCATAGCGATTGATAATCTATCAAGTGTATGCAAGCAATCGATTCTGTTAACTAAATCTCTTACTTTTCTTGATTGAACAATGCCAAAGAAATGCCATTTAACATCATAATCTTTCAAAGCTTCATATTTTTCTAAAAACATATCAGCTCTATTTTCACCGATTTCATTGATGCCGGCTTCGATTATTTTCTTTGTACCTTCAATATCAAGGTATTTTGTGGCTGCGACAACTTTCGCTCCGTATCTTGCCGCTTCCGCTTTTACTTTTTCAACTTTTTCTTTAATGTCCATGTCTATCTCGTATCGACAAGCGATACTTCTCCTTATAACTATTACTATTTAACATTATACACCGAATTAGGCTTCTTTGCAATTGATTTTACGGACAATTATATTTTTAAAAAGCGGAAAAAGAAAGATTACCAATCAAATTGGTAATCTTCTAAATTTAAGCTGTTACTTCTGGCGCATTGTCATTATCGCCATCAATATTAGAATTTGTTTCATCTTCTTTTTCAATTTCAATTTGATCGCTCGTTGGGGCTTCTTTAGTATCTTCTACCTTCACGTTTTCGGTAATGCGCTTAGCAGCAAGTTCGTTACGGTATGAAGAATAATTCTTAATGCCACTAAATACGATAAAGCCAGCTGATAAAATCGCGAATGCTAAAATGACCCAGCCTAATGTGCTTAAAGTAAAGCCCTTGCTTGCAATACTCCAAGTACCTACTGTTAGTAAAATGATATTTGCTAAAAATGGTAAGAAGGTTGTTACGTCTTTACGAAGTGATGTGCCTAAGAAATATACAAATCCATGTAGATATAATATACCGCCGACGATATAACCAAATAATGCTTTCGAATCATCGATATCATTACCTTTTTTAATTGCTAAAACGATTAAAACCACGCCGGCTGCCACTTCTATTATCATTTCACCTGCATAAAACCATTTTAAGAATTTATCTTCGGTAGTCTTTACTAGAGGGATAATTCTAAATAATCCCATAAAGACAAAGATAGTACCGACTATAAAATATAAAACTACGGGTACAAATTTACAAACTAGTCCTACTCCTATAATAATAGCAGCACCAATGAATTCAAAGAGCCATAAATATCTTTTAAATATTTGTTTCATTACATCTTCTCCTTAATTCCAACCCCAATTAAACTTAGAGCATCTTTTAATACGATACCAACAGCCCTACTTACAGTTAATAGCTCGTTAGTTTTTTCTAAATCTTCACCAATTATCTTATTATCATTATAGAATGAATGGAAGGCTCCAGCTAGATTGTAAGCATAACTAGCTATCTTATGAGGTAATCTCTTAGTTGCTGCTTCTTCGATAACTTTTGGATATTGAAGAAGTAAGCCTACTAACTCTTTAATTACTTCATCAACTTTATCTAGACTAGTTGATTCCCTAAATTCTAAATTATTAGCTTCCATATTTCTAAATAAGCTACAAATTCTCGCATAAGCATATTGCACATAATATACTGGATTTTCATTTGTTTGTTTTACAATCAAATCTAAATCTAGATCCATATGACTAGATAAGGCTTTTGAAGAGAACATATAACGTAAAGCATCAACTCCAGCTTCATCGATTAAGTCTTTTAGCGTAATTGCTTTACCGCTACGCTTGCTCATCTTAATCTCTTCACCATTTTGTAAAACTCTAACCATTTGTAGAATCTCTACAATTAGTTTATCTGGATCATAACCCATATAGAAAATAGCTGCTTTTAATCGATCTATATAGCCGTGGTGGTCAGCACCAAGAACATCAATGATTGTATCATAGCCTCTAGCTAACTTATTAGAGTGATAAGCAATATCTGGAGTAAGATATGTTAAAGTCGAATCGCTTTTAACGATTACACGGTCTTTTTCATCGCCTCTAGCTTCAGTCTTTAACCAAATAGCACCTTCTTTAGTATAAGTATCACCATCATTAACTAATTTATCGATAGTTGCTTTTACAGCGCCACTATCGTATAAAGACTTTTCGCTAAACCAAACATCAAAGTCAACGCCAAATTCTACTAATACTTCTTTTAGATTATTAAGTAAATATTTCACCCCATAATCTCTAAAGTAATCAAACCATTCTTCATGTAAATATTTATCACCATGAAGTTTTACTAAATCCTTAGCAATCGTAATGATTTCTGGTCCATGATAATAATCATCTAATAAATTACAATCTAAGCCTAATTGTTCTTTATATCTTTCATAAATACTATTAGCTAGATTATTAATTTGATTACCACCATCATTAACATAATATTCTCTAGTAACATCGTATCCACATTTTTTTAGGATTCTAGCCATTGAATCACCATATGCTGCTCCTCTCGCATGACCTACATGGAGAAAACCAGTTGGGTTAGCACTAACATATTCTAAATTAATGCGTTTACCTTCCCCAATCTTACTAGAACCAAATTTATCATTTTCTTTAATAATTTGAAAGATAACATCATTAAGATGTCCTTGATCCATAAAGAAATTAATGAAACCAGCACCAGCTACTTCAACTTTACTTAAATTATTCTTCTTAAGATCAATTTTGCTAATGATTTCATTAGCAATAACTAACGGTGCTTTTCTTAAAACTCTTGCTAATCTCATAGCAACATTTACCGAATAATCACCAAAAGAAGGATCCTTAGGAACTTCAAAGAAAATATCAATATCTTCTTCTACCCCTAAATCCTTAATTATTTCTTTCAAATCTAATTTTAAATTGTCTAATGTTTGATTTATCATATTATTCACCTATGTATAGATTATACTACTAAAGCTATCTTTAATAAAGATAAAAAACTACGCTCTTTCAATAATCATATCGATTAACTTACTAGGTTCAATTGCAGGAATTCCTAAATCTGCATAATCTTTTATATTTCTTGTAACTATATAATCTATTCCGCTTCTCTTTGCTCCTTCAACTAGCACTGCATCTTCATAATCATTATTGTTTGAAATAAGTGCATTAATGCAATCTTCTCCAGTTGTATCAATTATAGTTAAAAAATCATATATGACATTCAAAATATATCTAGAATCAATTTCACTATGTGAATGCTTTCTAATAATATATCTCACATCAATTGCTGACTTAGCTGAAACGTATCCTTCAAAATCATCATCAGCAGCTAGTAATAATAGATTTTGGGCATCCTGAAAGAATGGATCCCTTTTTTGCAAGGCATCAATGATTACGCAAGTATCGATTAATACTTTCATATTTTATTAATCCTTTCTTCTAAATCAGCTTCAATATCTATATCATTTGGCAAGCAGCCAAAAATTCCTTTTAACCTTTCCACTCGATCTTTATAAGGATTTGTTAGCTTACTAATTACTTTACCATTTTTAGTCACAAATACATCTTCCTCTTTAGATAAAGCAAGATATTTACTTACATTATTTTTTAGTTCTGTTGCTGTAATATTCATAATATTCCTCCATTCAATTTAATTATATATTATAAACGTACATTTTACAAAATAAAAATGTACATTATTTTTTATAATAATGTACATTTATTAGCTATTTTTCTATCTTATAATAATAAACATAATCATCCATATAATAACCACTACCAATATCATTGCATTCACTTCTAATCTTTTTAAAACCAAGATGTTCGTAAATCATACAAGTAGGATTATGTTTATTAACATTTAATTCAATGCCACCTAGATTATTATCATTACAATAGTTAATTAAATAATCTAAAATACTTCTTAAGCATCCTTTACCCCTATTTTCTTTATTAATATATAGTTTAGATAAATATAAATCTTTACCTTTTTTATAATATGCTATAAAGCCAATATTGATCTTATCTACATTAATAAAATAGTATTGATAATTATGATTAAGTTGATCAGTTATTCCATCAATGCTTTGAAATTTAGCTAGCATATAATCATTTTGCACAGGACCTACTATATTATCGTAATAATCTTTTAAAATAGCGGTAGCAATGGTAGACATTTCTTCAATTTCAGTATAGTTATCTTTATCTAGTCTAATTAATTCCATATTATTACAATTTAGATTCAAATTCATCGATAACTTTACTAATCTTTTCACTAATCCATTTAACAGTTTCTTCTTCAAATGGATTATCTAAATTAGATTCTTTAAGTAATGCAAAGTAACCTTTAGTTCCACCTAGTTTGCATAAATTCATATAGCCATCAAAAGCATCGCTAAAATTATCTAATCCTTTTAAGAAGTATTGATAAGCACAAGTTTGAGCTAATGCATAATCAATATAATAGAATGGATATAAGAATATATGTTGTTTCTGCATCCAGAAACCACCTTGACCTAAGAATTCATTGCCATCATAATCACGCCATGGCATAAATTCTTCTTCAATTTTCTTCCATGTAGCGCGGCGTTCCATTGCGCTCATCTTTGGATTTTCAAAGATAGCATGTTGGAATGCATCGACACTTACTAAATATGGAATAACTTCAATCGATTTTACTAAATGATGATAGCGATATTTATCTACATTTTCCCCAAAGAATTTATCCATAAATGGATATGTGAAATGTTCCATTGACATTGAATGGATTTCATTAATTTCACTAGTTGATGACATTTGATTCATTAATTCAATGTTACGTGATCCCAAATATGCTTGGAAAGCATGACCTGCCTCATGTGTCAAAACATCCACATCAGCACTAGTACCATTGAAATTAGAGAAAATAAATGGTGCTTTATAGTTAGGTATAAATGTACAGTATCCACCTAAATGCTTACCAGGTCTAGTAGTTAAGTCAAATAATTTATGTTCACACATAAAATCGAAGAATTCACCAGTTTCTTTTGATAACTCGTGATACATTATTCTCGCTTTTTCTACAAGTTCTTCTTCGGTTCCAATTGGTGTTGCATTGCCTTCTTTAAATGTTAATTCTTCATCATACCAATGAAGTTTATCAATTTCTAAATCTTTAACTTGCTTTTCATATAATTTAGAGCATAAAGGCACAATATATTTCTTAACTGCTTCTCTAAATTTAGCTACTTCTTCTTTAGTATAATCATATCTTCCTCTAGCAATATATGAATAATCAATAAATGAATCAAATTTTAATCTTTTAGCTTTCTTAACTCTTAAATCGATTAATTTAGTATATAGTTCATCTAAATTATCGCTAATTGAAGCATATAAATCAGCCCAAGCGATAAATGCTTCTTTTCTTTCAACGCGGTCAGTAGATTGCATATGTTTAAGCAAACCATAGAAGTTACATTCTTCACCTCTAAAGTTAGTTTTACATGCGGCAACATCTTTAGAATACTTTTGCGTTAAAGCGCCTTCTTTAATCGATAAAAGAATAATCTTAGGACTCATTACTTTTTTAGACATTTCTAAATCTTGAATAATGAACTGTCCATAATCTTTTTTTATATCTTCTTTATATTTACTCTTTAAAACTGTGTTTGCTAAGGAAAGCATTGCTAAAGAAAGTGGTGCACTTGCTTTATTAATGTATTTTTCTTCTTCATCATAGAATTTATCAGTTGTATCAATCGTATTACGAATTGATGCAATTGTGCCCATGGTAATTACTTCTTTTAAGATTTCTTCTGTATTAACATAAGCTTTCTTAAATTCTTCATAATTAGCAGCGCTCTTCATTACCTTAACATTATTTTTTATATCTTTACTTGCTTTCTTAAAATCGGGTCTAACATATTTAATATCTTCAAACTTGCCAAATTCCATTGTTTACCTCCTTAAAAATCACACTTTAATACTTTCTTTGCAAATTCAATCTTCTTTGGTAAATGTATTTCTTCAAATCCACCATGCCCATATCCCTCATATGGGTGTATTTCTTTTTCACTATTAATCTTTTTATATGCTTGATAAAAATATTTAGGTGGACACACATTATCAATTGTTCCAACTGAAGATATAACAGCTGCTTTAATTCTAGGTGCCATATTGATAACATCAAAATAGTCTTGATTTGCCATTACAACTTCTTTTAGGTCTGGATGATCGCGTAAAAAATCATCTATCACTGTATATTTACCTTCTCGATTAATAATTCTATCTTTAATTGCACAATCGCTTGGTACATCTGATAAAGATACAGCTATTTCATAATCAGACATCGCTGAAACCATTAAAGATAAGCCACCACCTTGGCTAGGTCCCGCTACAATTAGCGGTTGATTTGCTAAAGGTGTACCATTAATATCTTTAAATAAAGTAGGATCTTTAATAATATCTAATAATTTTAAAGCATCTTGATCTAGTCTTTTATTATAACAAGTCTCTAAATCATCAATATTGAAGCAGGCTGATGGATAATCCATATAACGATATTTAGTATTATCGATTACTTTTCCATTTTGGAAACGCATATCGATAGCAAATACGTTAAATCATGCTGCTACTAAATTCATGCAGTGCCAATCGTTATCTGGATGATCGATATAACTCATATGTCCATGATAATATGCTACTAC
This sequence comes from Bacilli bacterium, assembly GCA_017962745.1. GTDB lineage: Bacteria > Bacillota_I > Bacilli_A > ML615J-28 > CAG-698 > RGIG8164. Next base: position 71,536 of record JAGCUR010000016.1, read on the forward strand.
TGGAAGCGATGGTTCCCATCTTAAATATAGTTTGGCATAAATTTTAGCTCCATCTACTGAATCATAATAAAAACTAATGATCTTACCAAAACCATCGAGTCTCACATCTTCATTGATGATTTCAATACTATTTTTAACATCATGGACTTCTTTTAACCATTTAGCCCATCTTTCATCAAAATCAGCAGGTTTAGTTGTAGATACTTTGCATTCTAGAGTATTTAAATCAAACATCTTTTTACCTATATGATTCTACAATCAATAGTTTTCCTTTCCCTACAATTTCTTCAGTTTCGGCTAGTGAAGTTACAATAAAACTTTCACCAACGCTAATTATCATATCTTCATATCTAAATAAGCCACTAGCAACTGTACATAAATAATATTTATGTTCTTTATTCATAAATCTAATTTTTCTTGGAACATTTACTAATTTAATATTGAAATATTCATTATTCCATAACTCTACATCATCTCTACTATCTAGGTAATCCGTATCATCAATGGTTAGATCATTTGGTACTTTAATTACATCTAATGATTTATCTAAATGTAATTCTCTTAAATTACCATTTTTATCTTTTCGATTATAATCATATAATCTGTAAGTTAGATTAGATGACTGTTGAACCTCTAGGAGGACTAAGCCTTTACCTAAAGCATGGATTGTGCCAGCTGGTACTGGTACAAAGTTACCTCGCTTCACATTATGGTATTTAAGGAATGAGAAATCGCCACTTCTTGCCATCTTTTCTAGGCTTTCTTTATCTTTTTGATTATGGCCATAAACGATTTTACCATTGTTACTATTTATAATTAACCATGATTCAGTCTTACCTAGATCATTATCTTTTTTCGCATATTCATCATCAGGATGAACTTGCACGCTTAAATCAGCGCTTGTTGCGATCATCTTAACTAATATTGGAAATTCATCGGAATTTGAATTTGCAAATAGTTCGTGATGCTCTTTATATAACTTATCAAGGCTAACGCCTTGGTATTTTCCATTTTTAATAATTGATGGGAAACTACTATATCCTGATATTGTCCAGTATTCCCCATAGTCTTTATCATCTTTTGCTAGGTTTAATACATCTTTAAAATAATTGCCACCCCAAATCATTTCTCTTAAAGGGCTATTTAAAAATATTACTTTATCATTATCTTTATTCATAATTTTACCTCTATTAGATATAAAAATAAAAAGGATAGCATTACCCGAAGGTAATACCATAGGTAATACTATCCTTTATATTAATTTGAATTATTGAGCTAATTCGTTACCACTAAATATTACAGTTCCTTGGTAAGCAACATCACCATGGTGAATTGTAAGATTGATAGTAGTAGTTGCAGCAAATTCTGCATTTGCAAATGTAACATAACATCTAACTGCACCATTTGCTAAATCATCAAGTTGTTGACCAACGATTGCAGGTGCTTGTCCAGAAGTTTCTGCTTCTACTGTGAATTCCGCCTTGTTTTCAGCTGTTAATCCCATGCTTGATGCATCAATCCAAATCCATGCGCCAGCACCTTCGATATGGTTACGTGCATTGCCTTCTGCTTCTAAGTTAGCTAATTGGAATGCAGCAGGGCTTGATGCAGGTGTTTCATCAACTTCTACTGTAATGCTATATAAACGCATATTCCAGCTTGCAACTTTAGTTTCGTAAACTTTAATACCAGCAAATGCAGCAGTTGGAACGATTTCAATAGTGTATTCAACAGCAGCTGTCTTGAAGCTCTTAGTAATCATTGTTCTAGTGCTTTCAATTTCGTTGCCATCTTTATCTAATAAGACAGCATATGCAGCATGATCATCATCTAAATCTTTATTGCTACCTGTACCAATTTTAACCGTAACGATTAATTTAGCAGGAGCTTCAGCAAAATATGCTTTGCTTCCTAAGATTTGATAACTATATTTTGTTTCTGCAGTTCCACCAGTTTGATAGTAATAATCAGAACCAGTGTTCTTAACAGACATATCAGTTGTAGCAGCACCACCAGCAACAACAGGAGTTGAGCCATCAAATGATAGACTTGGTAATACAACAACACCAGCTTCAGTTGTTTGAACTAAGATTTGAGTAGGTCCGCCAATAACAGCAGTGTATACGCCTTCTACAGCAGATACAGCAACGCCATTAACAGTTACTGATTCAATTTCATGACCGTTTTCTACATCAACTTTGAATGTGAATGTTGAGCCATTTGCACCAGTTTCAGCACTAATTTCTTTAACTGTAGCATGTTCGCTAGAAGTCTCAGAAACGCTAACTGTACCATTTCCAACCTTGCAAGCAGCAATTTCAGAATATTGAGTTTGTCCATCAACTTTAGTACTACTGATTTCAAGTGTTCCACTATAATTCATTAAGTAACCATGGATTAAAATTTCATCGTTAACATAAATCTTTGTAATATCAGCACCCTTATTAGCACTAAAGATTAATAATGCAGGTTTGCCACCTAATGTACTAGCAATCTTAATATTTTGTACATATGTATTTTGATCTGCGCCGGCATTTACAACATATCCTTTAACCCATACTTCTTGAACATCATCTGATGATCTACTCATTCTTGCAGCAATATCTAGAGCTTCTTCTACAGTTAATGGATGTTCTTGAGATGATAATTCATATGTTAAATGAAGACTACCAACATATAAATATGTGCTCTTTTGTAATGCACTCTTTGTTACGAATACTACTTGTTTAATTTCTGCAGCATCGAAATGTAGGTTGAAATCTTCTACATCAGTAGTAGTATGGAATGCATACCATTCGCTTGAACTACCTAAGACATATATTTCTTTACCTGCAACTGTAACAACCTTAATCTTAATGCTCATTTCAGCCTTGTCTGACCAATAGTTACCCATCTTGAAGCTTAGAGTATTTGCTAGGCCTAATGATGAACCAGTTCCATATGTGAAGCGCATTGTCATTCCATAGCCATTTGCCATGTTAGTAACAATAGCACCACCATCAGAAGTTCTAGATCTCATTTGTACATCAGTTTGTACTGTCCAGTCAGTTGTATACTTTTCAACTTTCCAGTTAGGGCTCTTATAATCAGCTTTTGGAGCAGGCATATCAGCTAATAAATCAACATTTGCAGGAGCAGCAGGAGCAGTATATCCTTCTTCTACAACAACGCCATAGATATTAATTGCAGCTTCTAATCCACCAATGAAGTATGTTCCAGGTTTATCAAGAACTGCTTCAAGAATAGTAATTTCACCAGCACCATAAGCTAATTTAGTTGCAACAGCAACGCCATCTTCACCGAAGATATGAACGTTTCTATTTTCAGAGCTTGATGAACTATAAGCATAAACTGTAACTTTTACAGATGATGATTTTGTAACGAATTTAACAGCACCTGCTGAAGTAGTAGATTTTCCACCTAGTTTTAATCTTTGAGTGAATGAAACAGAACCAGCATTCTTATTGTTACCATCTACAACAACTTTTGTACCATTAGGAAGTACTGTGAAGAAATTGTCAACTGTTAATGCAGCTTCAATTGTTTCTTGAGTCATAGTTGAAGCATCTAAAGTGTGCTTAGTATATGGATATGGAGCAACATGAACTGGAAGTTCTGCTTTTCCTTCATTGCCAGCAGCATCTTTAACTGTAACTGTAACTTTGTAATCACCAGCGACTAATTGGTTAAGTGTTAATCCACCTAAATCAACCATTTCTTGTGTAACTGTGATTGCTCCATCGAAATCATCATTAGCGCTCAAACCAGCTAATAGTTGAGCGAATAATGCAGATGCATCTTGACCTTCAGTTAAGTTAGCAGCAGCTAATGCTTGTAATACAGCGTCAGCAACTGTAACAACTGGAGCAGTCTTATCGATTGAAACAGTCATAGTGTTTGTAGCAGGATCATAAACAAGTTTATATTTCAAAGCTTGTCCTGGCATCCAACGAGCGCCATCGCCTGCTTCATGATATAAATATTTATTCCATGCATCGCCAAGTTTGTCAGCAGCAGTAATAGCACCTTCGAATTTAGCATTTGTATACCATAATGCAACTTCTGAATCATCTTCAGCTACAACTACGAATGAAATTCTATTCCATGCACCTAGTTCAACTAATGCTTCGTATTTACCATCTTTTAATACAAAATCGCCTTGCTTAGCTCCATCATATTTAACTGCTTTAATTGAAGCAGGAACTGCAGGAACTGCAAAATCAATTGATAATGTATTAGTTGCTGGATTATATGAAACGCTATAATGAGTTTCACCAGCTTTGCTTAGGAAGAATTGTCCGTTTGCTGCAGATGTTCCATCAACATCAGCATATAATACATTGCTACTAGGAGCTGCATGTGGTGCATCCAAAACAGCAGATCCTACAATCTTAGCATTGCTATATTTAATTGAGAATACTGATTCATCAGCAAATACTTTTTCAATACGTACGTTAGACCAAATATTAGTTAATGTAAATGATCCTTCATATACGCCTGTTTCTTCATTTTTAACTAAATCTGCACTTACTGTACCAGCAATTTGCATCTTAACTAATTCAGATTCAGGTTCAACTACATTAACTACTACAGCCTTAGTTTCTGGATTGTAAGTAACTTTATAAGTAGTCTTAGCACTAATTCCATGGCAGAAGTTACCAGCTGCAACAGCTGCATCTTCATCAGCATATAATTGAGCATTTTCAGGAGATCCTGCTGCCTTTGCAGACAAGATACCATCGCCAGAGAATGTTGCATTGTTATAAGTTAGAGCTACAGTTGAAGAATCGCTATATACTTCAGCAAATGCTACACTGCCCCATAAGGCACTGATTTCAAATTTGCCTTCCCATACTTTGCCTTCTGCGTTGTATGCTAGAGCAACATCTGCAGCACCACTTACTTTAACACCAGTTAATACTGGAACTTCAGGTTTAACATATACTAATTGACTGATAATAAATGGGTTACCAGAACCAGCTGTACCAATGTTAGGGAATACTACCATAGCAGGTGCATTTGAATTATAAGTAGCATTTGCAAAATTAATTGTGCCCTCCATTGCTTTGCCAGTCATTTCAATCCAGCTTTCAGCATCTTGGTTATTATTAGGTTTAATGCATAATACATCACCTTGTGTTCCACTAACTACATATTTAACTTCTGTAGCACCAGTTAGATCAGTAGGTACTGTGATTTCGATGCAATCCCATTGTTCAGTATTGTTAGTAGTTTTAGTTAAAACTAAATCTCTACAAGCCTTAACATTTGCATCAACAACGATTTCGCAAACTAATAAATCGATAGGATCTTTATCTGCGCCTTGTAATTCAAGCTTTGTAAGCGTGAATTCATTTCCTAGACCAGGTATATTGAAGTCAGGGAACATAATCATCGCCTTCTTGCTAGCATCCCAAGTAAATCCTTCAGGTAAATCAAACTCAACTGCTAAAGCTTCGCCAGTTGTTGTAACACCTTTTTCAAGAGTGTCATTTACTTTGAATGTAAAGGCAGCTCCTTCAGGTCCAGTAATTTCTGCAACCATCGTAGTGTAACCAGTTAAATCACCATTATATAATAATCCAACCCAGTTCCATGCACCACCACCGTTCTTCATCATACGAATTTGATGAGCAACTTGAATAGTCTTAGGATTAATTGTACCAGTTAATAGGTCAATACTATCTGCTACAGCTTCAGGGTAAACAGGAACATATACCTCTTCAGCTTTTACAAAATCAATTGAAATTAATTCGATTGAACCAGTTGTTAAAGCTGCATCGCCTTCTAGACCACTGCTTGGGAATACGACGCATTTACGAATATTTTCTACAGCGAATGCTTTACCAGCAGCTTCAGCAGCAGCTTTGAATTCAGCTAAGTTCCATGTGAATGTAACTAGGCCATCTTCTCCAGCAACTTGAGTAGTTTTGTTACCTTTAATAGCATCATATGCATTACTTTCAGGAGTAGTTGAAGCATCAATCTTAGCACAGATTCTTAAACCAGGAGTAGCTTTAAATTTAACTACTACATCTGTATAACCTTTATCAGTTACAGAATCAAAATCCCATCTTGCCCATCCATTATTTCCACTGTTTTCTGCAGGAAGACCTGTGAATGTAACAGTTTGTAATCCTTCCCAACTAGCGAATGTAGGAGAGCTTTGGTTAACAGCAACAGGTTCTACATGACCAGGATTTTCTGGTTCTGGTTCAGCAGGTTTTTCAACGATATATTTCATTTCTAGAATGAATACAGGGTTGTCTGTACCATTAACAAGTAAATCAACGAATAAAATCATTGCTGACTTAGCTGGGTTATATTGCATACCAGTTAAATCAATCATACCTTCTTGAAGAGTACCATCTAAAGTAACTTGTCTTTGATAACTTCCATTATCATTAGGTTTGAGTGTAGCTATTGTATTGAATCCAGGAGCGCCAATAATAGCGTATTTAACAGCTGCATAACCAGTTAAATCATCACTAACTTGGAATTTAGCGCAGTCATATTGTTCTGCATTGTCAGCAGCTTTTGTTAATGTTAAAGCTTTTTGAGCAGTGCAAGGATCTGCTTTAGTGATAGTAGCATCTAATAGATTGATTGGATCCTTGCCTTCGCCTTGTAATTCAAGGCTAGCAATTAGATAATACTTACCAGTACCTACTACATCTGCATCAGGCATTAAAAGTAATGCTTGCTTGCTTGCATCTAAAGTAAAGTCTAGTGCATGTTCAATTTCTTGCCATTGGCCATTCATTGTATATCTAGTTTCTTTAGGTTGAAGATCATTAGGTTTGAATAATAAAATTCCATCCTTTGGACCATAAACTTTAGCAACGATCTTATCATAGCCTTCTAAATCTGTTTCCTCAGGTTTGAAAGCAATCCAATCCCAGTTGCCTGAGTTTGTAGCCTTAGAAATAACTAAGCCTTCACCAGCAATGTGATGTTGAGGATCAATTGTAACAGGTAATAAGTTAACATCACCGATTTCTTTTACAGAATATATTGCTAATTCTGTGAAGTAAATGTTATTGCCGTTTTCGCAAGCGCCAGCTACAGGACCTACACAGAATTCAATTGTTGGACCCCATTCAAATTTTTCATTTTGAACAGTGAACATAATATCAAATGTCTTATAATCAGTTGTTAATGCAACAACATCAGTTCCTTCTTCTGCTAATGGATATTTTTCCATCCATACACCAGTTGCATTTCCATCCATTGCTTCACCAATGTTGAATTGAACTGATCTTGCTTTGTCAGCTTTAGCAGTGAATCTTAAAACATATGTTTCGCCTTGAACAACAGTTGGATTGAACTTCATCTTATTAGCTGATGCCCAATCACCGATTGCAGAAATTTCAACCTTGTATTCGCCTTCTGTTTCAGTAACTGCGCAGAATTCTGCAGCAGCAGGTGCTAATGGAGCTAAATCAAGAATAACTTCATCTGGAACAGAAATAGTGTTACCTTTTTCTCTTACAGAGATTTTAACAGGGTGTTCTGTCTTATTACCAGCAGCATCAACTACTTCAATAATAACTTGGTATTCACCAGGTTTAGTGAAGTCAACATCTGCTAAACCTTTAACCATTGCTTCAGTTAAAGTAATAGCACCATCTACATTATCAGTAACTGTGAAGTTAGCAATAATATCAGCAGCGCTTAAAGCAGTTCCAGCATAAGTCTTAAGGTCTTTACCTTCAACTTTTGGAGCTTCTTTATCGTTAACTGTAATAGTAACAGTTAATGTAGCAACATTACCACTTGAGTCTTTAACTGTATAAACGATGTCATAAGTTCCAGCTTTATTGATGTTAGCGTTAGTTTCAATCATATCCATAGTGATTTCGATTGGACCATCAACAGCATCTGTAGCAGTGATGAACTTAGTGATATCTGGAGTAGCTGAGAATTGATCAAATACTTTTACAAGTCCTTCAGCTTCAGTTAATACTGGAGCAACAGTATCTGCTTCTTCTAAGACTTTAATCTTTAAAGTAATAGTAGATTCAGCACCTTCACTATCAGCAACTTTATAAACAACATCATATGTACCAGGAGTATTCATATCAATAGCTTCAGTGATATGAGCAGCAGTAATTTCGATGTTTCTTGCATCTTCTCTATCGTATGCAATTACATATTGAGTTAGATCAGGTTTTTCTTGACCTTTACCAAATGTAGTTGGAAGTTCACCATTAATCTTTAATGTTGGAGCAGCATTTTGGTTAGATAATAGATAGAATTGTAAGTTATCGAAATAGAATGTATTTCCGATTTCTTTTTCTGAATTCCATTCAAATGTACCATTCTTTAACTCACAAGAAATTCCAGTATATCCATCTGCACTTGCGTTAGCATGTACGTAGAATACAACGTATTTAGTCTCAAATTCAGTTGAAACATTTAATGGATAGTTAGATGCACCAGCAAAGTTTTCAAGCCATACTGGAGCATCAGCAGCAAGACCGATACGAACTGTCATTTGTCTAGCAACTGCAGCCTTAACATCAAACTTCAACATGTACCAATTGCCGCCTTGCAATACAGTTGAATCTGTATCGATAATTGGGCAAGAAGCTGAGTCATATCCAGGAGCATCAGTTGATCTATTGTGATGTACTAATACGCCATCAGCAATGTACATTTCAGGATCACCAGCACCACCATGTAAACGCCAATGTTCCCAAATTGGGTCAGTTGTGCCTTCTTCATATCTTGAATCAGTTGAGAATGTAGGATCAGCGATTAGATTTGTACTATATGCTTTAGCAAATTCTACAGTTCTAGTAGCTTCGCCTCTATTTCCAGCTGTGTCAATAGCAAAGATTGTAACTTGTTTTTCTTCATATGTACCAGCAGCAATACCAGTCATATCAACATCAAGTTTAGAATTCATTACCATATCAACGTTATCTTGAGCAGTAACGCCATTTAAGATGAATCCTTTTAATACATTTAAGTCATCTACGTCAGCAGGTAAAACTATTTTTCCTTCAGGAACGTTAATTACAGGAGCAGTAACGTCTTTTGCTTCTGCGAATGCGAATTTAACTTCAGTGAATGTTAAGTTAGCATCTTCTGGAGCAGTAAGTTTTAAAGCGCCTTCTGCGATTGCAGAATTAACTCTGAAGTAAATAGTAATTTCATTATCGCCAGCTGCTAATTCAATCTTAGCTTGAGCAGTACCATTAGTAATAGCAGGTACTAATTCACAAGCAGCAGCTGCATTAACTTTGAATGATAACTTAGCTAATGCGAAATCAGAAAGTTGAGTGTTAATGCTTTCTAAAGCAACAGCGAATTGATAATCATTACCTTCTTTAGTAAATTCTTTATCTGCTAATTCTTCAAATTGGAATTCACCTAAACCAACTGTGATAATTCTAGTTGCTTTAGCTTCATTTCCTGCGGCGTCAGTTACAGAATATTTAATTTCGTAATCGCCAAGTTTCCAAATATTTAATTCGCCAGAAACTTGAATATTAGCAGAAACATCACCATCGATAGCATCATTTGCGCTAACATTATCTGTTAGTTTGAATGCTGCATCACCAATAATGATAGTCTTATTTTGAGTACCAGTTAATAATGGAGCATCTGTGTCGTTAGCAACGACAGTAACTTTTCTAACTACAGTTGTTACATTGCCTTCATTGTCTCTTACAGTGTATGTAACAGTGTATTCACCAACTAGGTTGTAGTTAACGCTACCTTGAATGTCGATTTGATTTGTTAAATCGCCATCTTCTTCGTCGCGTGCAGTTACGCCATCCATTGGTGCAAATCTTTCACCTTTTAAGATTTGTACATCATCTGCACCACTAATAACAGGTTTGTTACTAGCAACTACAGTGATTTCTAGACTAGCTTCGCCAGTCTTTTTTCCGCTTTTAGCGGTAACTGTAATAGTAACTTTACCAGCACTAACACCGGTAACAGCACCATTATTTACAGTTGCGACAGCATCATTGCTTGAAGCCCATGTGAATGTAGCTCCCTTCTTTGATGCTTCAGGAGTCAAATTAATTGTTTGACCAACTTTAACTTGTGCATCGCCTGATAACTTAACAGTTACTTTTCCGCAGGCAACTAAGCTAAATGTTACAAGTAACAATAAAATTGACATCAAAATTCTTTTTGTTCTCATAATTTTAAAACTTTTCCTCCTTAACTTTTATAATTTGATTTGTTTAAAATTATTCACCAGCAATACCTGAACGATCCGCGCTCTCTACAAACCATTTTTGAGTGAACGCATACAATAACAATAATGGCAAAATTGTCAGCATTGTTCCCGCAAATAAAACACCTTGATTGAACGATTCTGCTGCACTTCCAATACCAATCGATCCAGATGGGAATAGTTGTGAATACATGTGTTCAAAACTAGATAATGCCATCTGTAAAGTAGTAATGTTTCCTTGGAAATAAGTTGTAGCTAAAACCGTCTCATTCCAGTACCAAACAAATGAATATAATATACATATTATAAATGCCGGTACCGACATAGGAATCGCGATTCTAACGAAAATTCCTACTTCACTCGCTCCATCAATCTCAGCGGATTCACTTAATTCATGAGGTATAACCTTAAAAAACTGATAAAAGATTAAGATGAATACGCTTTGACGCAACCCAAATCCAGTTAAGGCCGGATAGATATACGCCTTTAGACTGCCTAACATATGAAACTTTTGAAATATAACATACGTCGGGATACTCATTAACATTGTTGGGAGTAAGAATATACCAACAAGTAAAGCCATCCAGATTTTTTTACCTGGAAACTCAAAATGAGCAAATCCATAACCAATCAGTGATGATGAGATCACCGCACATAATGTTGGCAGAATACCAACTTTTAGAGAATCGCCAAGCGATTTCCAAAAGTTTAATACTTCGCTTGCTTTTTGATAATTACCAAAAACAAACCTTGTTGGAATCCAAATTACCGTTGGATCCATTAAATCTTCCAAACCCATAAAACTCTTCGAAATCATCTTTAGGATAGGATACATGAAAATAAAACTAATACCGATTAACAACAAGTAAATGAAGAATTTACCAACGAATCCAGATTCGCCTCTTTCACCGAGTAAAAACTTCTTAAATGTTTTCTTCTTCTTAAATGTATTTTCCATAACCCACCTACTTATACTTCCTATTAGCAAGTTTGAAGATTAATACATATACAAATATTACTACTATCTCAATACCGAATAACATCCAAGATAGAGCTGAAGCATAATCACGTCCATATGTTGCGGGAGCGATTCTTTCACTAATTATCCTTGTCAGCTCATTTCCTGTATTAGCATATATTACAGTAGTGTAGATAATATTAATATTTATTAGGGGCATCAATGTCGGAAAGGTAATTTTCCAGAACATTTCCCACTTATTAGCACCATCAATACTAGCAGCTTCATAAATTGCATTATTATCTTTTTGTAAACCGGCTAAGAAGACGAGGGTTTGGACACCGCTAAACCATAATATTAATATGATTTTACCAAACACATTAATTATAACATCAACAACCTCTTCCGGCAAATAAAACGCTAACATTCCCTGAAGTTCTGAACTTTGTAATGTTGATACTGTCAATAAGTCATATGAATTAAAGTAACCAAGTAAGTTTCCTGATAGTAAAATTACCGGAATGAAGAATATCATTCTAAATATTTTAATACCTTTCAACTTACGATGAAGTAATAACGCCAGTAATAGTGAAAAGATTAGTACAAGCGGAACAACGACAGCAATATCTACAAGTGTCGACACAATCGCTTCCACATCATCGGGGTTATCTTTAAAGATTTGCTTAAATTGACTAATTCCAAAGCCACCAATGAAGAATTTAACTGAGCTATCTCCTTCTTCCCCAACAACAACTCGCGTTTCTGCGTAATCTGATGTTGCCATTCTAATTGATTGGACAACTGGTCGAGCAGCAAATAGCACAAAACCAATAATCCATAAACCAATAAATAGATAACCAGCAATCGCTTTTTTATGTTTATTAGAAACATTTTTACGGTATTTAGCGGCTAACCAGCTAATACCCGTATATTTACCAATAAACTTTAGTCCTTTCCCAATCCAAACAGCTAACTTACATCTAATAAATTCACTGATGATGATCCAAATCTTTTTTAAGAAATCACCAATCTTTTGGAAAAATGCTTTAATCTTTTTCATTAGTTACCTCCTTTCACTAAATAGCTATAAGGAGTTAAGCTAACGCCATCTACATTAACATTTTTGTTATTGTAGTTAACATAAATGGTAACACCATTACTATAACTACACTTACTAACCCCATTATCTACATAACTATGCGCAGTTAGTCTTGCGCCAATTACACTAGATAGAGCATCGTTAGTTTTTGTATACATTCTAATCATTAAATCTTTCCATAAATCATATTGAGTTGAATTCAAATACTCATAATTTGTATATCTTAAATCATATGCTTCCTCATGAGTAATGATGAATGATGGATAGATATTGTACTCAATCATTCTAAGAATCGCTAAGTCATAATCGCTAATATAGTTGATACTGGGCATGTATTGATTAATTACTCCACTTAAAAGAATTGACATAAATGGAATTGAATCAGTTTCATAAATAAACTTATTAGATTCATAAAATGCACTATAATAATTCGTTAGATATTTAAGTAGGTAACTATTAGGCTTTTCCGCACTAATTTTATAACCATCTAGTTTGCTTAATTCATTAGCAACCTGATCAATCATTTGCGTGCGATATACCGCATTTGCTTTATAACGATATGAATAAGCAACATTGAGATTATCTAACTTCAAATTAGTAATACCTAATCTAGCATATCTGTTTGCTTTTTTATTAATAATAGATGCTAAATCAGTTGGTAGAACATAATATCCAGTTTGTTCTAATGATGACTTTTGCGTTACTTCAAATGGCGATAAGCCAATCTTTTTAACATTCTTACTACCAGCTCCATAATTATTAGATACATATGGATTAACTGTATAGTCGATATCATATCCTTTTTCGGAAATGTAGCTTGAAAGTTTTTTAAGTTTAGCTTTTCCTCCTAGAAGGTAGGCCGCTTTCGCGTTTGTGGCACCTTTAGTGAAGTAGCCACCCCTGTTCCAACCAAGATAAGTAATATTAAAGTTATTAACATTATTATCTTCTAAGTCGCGAATGATATCTAGGGCTTCACTGAATGAAGTCATCTTGACAAAATTTTTACCAAATAGGCCTGGTTTATAGTCGAGTCCTAAAAATTCAAGTCTAAGTGGGATATTATTATCAGCCTCAGTAGTTTGATCTAAACCTAAAGATTCACGATAAGTGTTAGCCATACCAACATAGTTAGCACTGTTACCATTTAAGAAGGTATAACTTAACTTATAATTACATGGATATGGTTCTTCATTTAATAAAGTCATGGTAGATGTAGACATCTTAACTGTAAATGTATCCTTCACATAATATTTAAAGAAAGATGTATTTACTGGAATTAAGCTATACATATATGGATATGAATGAAGTTCGGCACTACCATAGCCATCTTCTACTTGACATAAGAAGGCTGCTTGGTTATAGCCATGATTTACACCATATATTGGTAAGCTTAAGACGCCATTTTCTTTGATGTTTGAAGATTGTGGATAATCAGTGAAACTGTAATCATCACCATATAGTTTTTTAATATATGCTGTAGAGGATTTATGATCATTGTATCTGATTAAAGCACCACTGCCATCAGGAATAAAGCAATATCCATTAATTTCGTAGTTCTCTGATCCCAAATATGGGAATAAAATAATACTCTTTAGTTTATAATTCTTGGGATTTAGCGTACCTACTGTCACTTCAGTAATTGATTCATAAGGAATACTAACTGTTAACTTGCCGCCATCGATTCTAATTTCTACTTTGAAACTAATACCATATGAAGCAAAATCAACTGCAGCATCAAAGCCATTATCAACTTTAGTAACAGTAGCTGCTCCAGCAGTTTTGTTATTTGATTTAGAACAATAACTAATTTCTGCTGATTTGATAACTCCTTTTGAGTCTACTGAATAATATTCTAATGTGATACCCGAATCGATTTTGTTTTGTACAGCAGCAGTATTAATAAATTCATGGGCTCTTTCGTATGTAGATAACCATGTATAACCATTTTCTTTATCATAGATTGCAATTCCAAATGTTTTTGCTTTGAAATACAACTCAAGATTACTGTTTTGAGCCATTAGAGTATACCCATCAGCTAGGATGCTTGCACGCTTATCGGTAATTTCAATAGGCGTAGTATCTTCTACTTGGGTAAAGAAGTTACTTGAAGGATCGAGTTCGTGTAACATCTCAACAGCCCCACTTGTCTCTTTCGCAAATGCTAAATTACTATTTGCTACTATGAATAAACTAATCATCAATATGATCAAGAATGTGATAATTTTCTTAAAGTTTTTAGCCACGGAAAATCACCTCCTTGAAAATATCAACGCCAAAGCCAAATAATTGAGCGAATACTAAATAAACTAAGATAATTACGATTACTAAAACAAACATCATAAATAATGTTAACAAGAAATTAACAATTGTTTGTTTCACTGAGAAGTTATGAGTTTCTTTGATAACTACGAATAGCAAAATAAATGACCAAATAAACATAACTACTAGTGGGAAGTAATATAAGAATCCTTCATTTAGAGTTAATGCATTAGATATTAAGATAATCCAAGGCATTACGATTACAATTGGCATTAGTGAGCCCATTGTATTAATCGTAATTGTTCTAAATGTTCCTTCACCGCTCATTAGCGAAGAAATCAAATAATTACTTACAATAAATAGAGCAATCGGTAATACTACTTTAGTTAATTCTTTTAATAAAATAGTTCGTTCTAATACTACATCCGTAAATAAGAAGCCGGTAAAGACTAAAGATAATAAATAAATACCAAGTAATAATGCTAATACGATAAAAGCATTATAAATCTTAATCTTTTTATCATACCTTACATAATATACGGCATCAAATGGATGACGGATATATTTAAACATTATCAAAATATTCTTTATTGTCGGTCTAGATGCAAACTTTTTAATTGGATTAAAGATTTTATCTAGGTAATGATGTTTCTTGTTAGTCTTTATTACTACAATAAGACCAGCAATTAAGACAATTGCAATGATGGCAACTTTTGTAATATTATTCATTAACCAGATATTTCTAGCTTCCCAAAATGCTTCAGAGTATTGTTCTTTCGCATTAGCAAGCTTTAGTTTATCCATTGCATTAATAAAGTCGCGTTCGGTATAGTATGCCATACCGATACCTTTATGAGCTAAGTCAAACATCGAATTGTATCTTAGTACTTCTTCCCAAAGTTCTTTCGATTCGGTGTATTTACCGCCCATATAAAGTTCTAATGCTTGGTGAACGTTATTTGTAAATTCTGTTTTTCTAAATACTTGGATTGAGTTAGCTTGATCATCCACTACATATAAGTCATCACTGCTATTAACAGCGATTGAGGAAGCAGATTTGAATAAACCTAATTGTTCATCGCCGCTAATTGTTCCTGAGAACATGAATAACAAGTTACCTTCAATATCGTATTCATAGATAACTCCACCCTTACTAACAGCATAAACTGTTTTATGAGCTGAGCTCCATGTGTCCACAAAACTACTAGAAACGATCATTTCGTCTGTATAGAAGTTGAGGCCACCGATATTTACTTTTTTAAGCGTATCACCTAATTCGTTCTTCGTTACCCCTTGTGTTACGGTATAGATATAACCTGAATCATCTAACATTACGTTTTCTGGCGCAGGAGCAATCTTCTTCGATAACACAACTTTTTCATTTTCCCCATAAAGGTAAGTCCTTAGTAGGTCGATAAAGTTACCAGTTGATGAGTTAGGTGCAAAGAAGTTCAAGAATCTATTTTCACTATTAACTAGTAAAACACCATTACTTGATCCGTGCGATACGATATACATCGTATAGTTAGAATCAACTGCGATCTTCATCGGTCTATATAAGAAGTCATCTACTTCCATTAAAGATCCTGTCGGTCTACCAAATGTTTTATCATAAGTTACCGTACCTAGATCTTTATCGAACTTGTAAACAACTGTTTTTCCTGAATGAGTATCTAAATCATCACCAAAATCAGTAACATAAATATATTCATTACGCACAAATATACCATTTGGCTTAATCAGTAAATCGCTACCAAATTCGGTAATGTATGTCCAATCTTTATCTAAAATTACAACACGTTTATTTCCTGTATCACATACATAGAAGTAATCTTCTTTATCAATGAATAAATCTTGCGGTGAATTAAAGGTATCGTTAACACCTGCTTTTTCAAATGATTTGATGTTTTGAATTGGGTCATATGCCCCTTGTGTTTCCACAATCTCGCCATAACGGTTGACTGTTTTAGTAACATATGGCGCGCTTGCTTTAACATTTATACAAGAAATAACTAATACTATTACTAGTACTACGATAAAATACTTAGTAATTAAACTAACCTTTTTACTCATTATTTAATACCCGAATGAGCCATCGTATTCATAACTTGTTTTTGAAGAATGATGAACAAAATCAAGTTAGGCAAGAATATGATTAAGCTCGATGCTGCTTGGATACCTTGGGCAGCGATAGAGTTTGTAGCGAGTGTCAAAGTTCCAAAGTAGTATGGTAAAGTCTTTAGCGCTTCATCAACGATATATAAAGCTGAAGTTTCGGTATTGTTCCATACAATTTGGAAGGCTAGAATTGCCACAGTTGCTAAGGCAGGTTTAACCATCGGTAGAGTCACATGCCAATATACTTGCCATTTTGTGGCACCATCGATGATCGCTGCTTCATTTAATTCCTTTGGAATTTGTTCCATAAACTGCTTAAGTAAGAATACCCCTACTGGCATTGCAATTAACGGAATTATATGCGCTAAGTATGTGTTAGCAATTCCTAAATATGTAATCATCATAAATCTTGGTACGGCAACCGCAATCGCAATAAACATAATGGCAAGTTGGTTTGCTGCATACAAGAACTTTTTACCTTTGAAATTTAAGTAAGTAAAAGCAAATGCTGCTAAACTACTTAAAAGTAAAGATATGATGATAACTAATATACTTACGATAATACTATTAAATAAATATCTGCCAAATGGAATATCGGTTTGTGAAGTCGCATTAACTAACGCTCTAAAGTTATCAAAGCTTATTCTACTCGCAAAGAACTTAGGAGGATATGCATATAACTCTTCGATCGGTTTAAATGCATGCGACACGATAAATAATATTGGTAGGATTGTAAATACTAAAACTGGAAGTAAAATCAAATAAAATTTGATTTGACTTGGATGGAAGCCTTTAGGGTCAATCATTGCCCCAAAGTAAGAAGGCCTCTTTCTTCTTCTTTCTTTTGCTTCCATCTTTTTCTTCACTTTGTGAAGTTTTTTATTTTCGGATTCAGTAGTTCGCCTCATAATTAATCATCCGACTTAAATAAATGGTTAGCAACGAAATAGAATACAAGAACTAACATCAGTAATACTACTGATAAGCTTGAGGCATATCCCATTTCCATACGGCTAAATGCATAATCTTGCATATGGTCACTAATTAGCCAACCGGCTAGCTGTGGCGTTGGACTCGCACCGGTTAAGGCGCTAGCAAGGCCTGCTGAGTTAAATGTTGATACGATTGCCATTACGGCACCGAACATCATTTGTGGTCTCATGCTAGGAATTGTAATATAAATAATTTCTTGGAATCTGTTTTTCATTCCATCTACATAAGCGGCCTCATAAATTTCACGGTTGGTATTTAGGATACCTGATAACATAGCTAAGAAACCAATACCCATACTGCTCCACAACCCTACAAATACCATAATGATAAAGATGGTAGTTTTATCTTGAAGGAATTGAAGCGGTTCGTTAACGATTCCCCAGCTTAGAAGTAGGTAGTTAATGTAACCTCTACTATCACCACTAAACATTGCTTTCCAAACAACTGATATTAATACGCTACCAGTCAGTGATGGACTATAAAGGATAATAGCAGCTACATTTCTAAACCTTCTTGGTAGTTGGGCTAAAACCCAAGCTAGGAAGAATGCTAACATGTAGCCAACCGGACCAACAATTAAAGCATATTTGATCGTGTTAGGTAATGCTGATTGCATAAAGTCTAAATCTTGTGTAAACAGTGTTACATAATTTGTTAGACCTATGAATCTTGGCATATTAACACCATCGTAATAAGCAAACGATAATAAGAAGGAAATTAATATTAGTAGTACTACAAATATTAAGAAAATTATCGCATAAGGCCCAATAAACAAGTAGGCAGTATTAAATCTACGATTTCTTGTTTTATGATCTTTTGTTATAACTTGCGATTTATTCACTTTGTCTACCTCTTACCCATCTAGAAATATTAGAGTTATTTGGTACTACATAACTTGAATTAGTTGTTCCTTCTTCAACTAAATTAAATTCACGATATTTTCGATATAATTCGCGGTTCATCTTATCAACCGATTCACTTACCGCTACTCTTACGTCCATTCTATCGATTACAACTTTATTCCAAATGTTTGATAGCTCCCTTTCTACCACATAACTTCCTGGTAGAACTGCAGGAATTCTTGACCACTTAGCAGCAAGTGATACTTGTTCTTTAATCTCACGATCCCAAGGGCTTCTCTTTAATGCATCTACATTAGCAGGAATTACTAAATATTTTTCGCCTAGACGCATTTGAATGTTTTGTAAATATTCAACTTGCGTATCAGTAGAATGCCACCATTTTAAGAAATTCCAAGCTTCATCTTTCATCTTTGAATTCTTAAACATGATTGAACACTTACCATAAGCCGTTGCCCATCTTTCAACTTCGCCATCATCATCAGTATCAAATCCTGGAATTGGGCTAATGCCCCACTGACCAGTTAGTTCAGGAGATGCATATTTAAGTTGTAAATACATATCAATAGTTCCAACCCCAATAGGTAGCGTTCCTGATCTAAAGTGTTCGAAGAAGTTAGATACTTGAAGTGGCATATTATAAACATTGAATAAATCTGTCATATAAGTAATTGCACTAATTACTTCTTCGCTATCTACAGTAGTTGTAACACCACTTTCACTAAATACTTCGCCACCGAATAAATAAATAAACTGAGTTGTGGCTCCAAAGTTTTTGTATGTAGAATCTGATCCTAAAGGATGATAGAAATTCATCTGATAACTTTGAAGAATTGGTAACATCTTAAGCACTTCTTCCCAAGTTGATGGTACATCTAAATCTAGATAATCTAGAATATCTTTACGATAAAACATGATATACATACCTTGAGTTTCAGGAATCGCATAAACACCATCTTTACAAATAACTGGTGTAAAGCAGTTAGCGTAAATATTAGATGTAACTTCCTCAAAATCTTCAAAAACTTTAAGGTCTTGTAAAATACCACGAAGAGCATAACTATAAGGTTCCCAACTATCGATACTTAATACTAAGTCAGGATTAGTCTTAGTAGCATTATTTAAAACTATCTTTTGTGTCGATGGTAAAATACTAATCTTTACTTTTTGACCAGTAGCTGCTGTATATTCATCATCAACCATGTTTTGAAGAATATCTAAGTATAAAGTTGATTGGGCAATCCATACTTCTAAGACATCATCATTAGCATTTCCTGATACTTTGTATCGCTTGTCAAAGAATGAATATACAAATGATTTAATGCTAAACCATGCTTTTGCAAAGATATTAGATTTAGCTTTTGGAAGCTTATCAGTACCATTGTATAAATAAATACAATCAATATTCATCGGTTCACTAAGTAGTGTACCAATTGCATTACCAATTAATTGGTAAGCTGAACCGCTTCCAGAATTAAGTTGGTTAAGCTTTAAATGAATTCGATTCGGTCTAGCACATAACTTCTTAAGAAGTTTTGATGCATTATGTAATGTTTGAATTTCTGATGCTTCCCTAGATTCTGGGTTCATCGCATTAATAGCATCATATACATCATCAACACGCTTTGCGAAGTTTTGCAAGATTTCAACTAAATCAGGAATATATTTTAATAAATTCCAATCATTATAAGCATTCGATGATGATCCAGTAATTGATGCAACCAGTAAACCTAGGCTATTAATGCCATCCATTACTGAATATAATTCTTGAATGTAATCATTGTATCTACATAAACTAGTTTCAATCGTAATCGTATATGGATGTCCCGCTTCAAAATAGAACATGTATGGATTTCCACTACCATCACTTAATGTGTGATTACGCCATTTTTGCGTTTCTGGAAAAGCATATCCTGCCATTTCGCTAAACGGAATTTTCCCATCTATATAAATGTTCTTCATTGCATTTAAGCCTTTTAAACTATTTTGTAAATACTTAAATGCAATACTATAAAGACCCGTTTCTTCCACAGTTATTTCATAAGAATAACTTGTACCACCTCTACTCGAAGATGATCCATCAACCATATTTAAAACGGTATTTTTATAAGCTGAAGGAGTCATTCCGGGATCTTTATAATAAGAAGCTTTAATTTCAATATCATTTTTATACTTGAATGATTCGGCTTGAATTGTATTAATTCCGCCTACTACTTTCGCATTATTATAATTACTGATGTAGTCATTATAATCACTCAAGTTTTCTTTACCTTTAATGTAAAACTCTTCAATTTCTAAGTCATAATCAAAGGTTTTAATTGTGACGATGTTTTCGCCTTCTTCAAGTAAGAAATAGAATGGCTCAATGTATCTTGCATTGACATCATCAAAATAATATTTGTATGCTTTATCAATCGATACTGAGTAAGGAAGTAGTTCGTTTCCAAAACTATTGTAACGTTTTGCTTCTTCCCTAACTTCAAGTTCCCACATTACCTCAAGCGGTAATTCAGATGCTTCATTGTATGGAATCACGCCATTTACTTTAATTTCAATATATGGTTCATCATCAAACTCAGAAGCAATTCGATATAGCATACCCATATGATATAACCCTTTAGCAGGGGCAGTTATAATCATATTGAATGATTGATCCACTTCTAGTAAGGCTGCCTTTCCTTCCTCATTATTAATATAATCGATTTCAGGATTTAGAGCTTCTACTGCTGGATCATCGATACTAAAGCGTACTTCGTCGATATTAGATTTACTAAAATCTTTCGATAATCTATTTAATGTTTGGAAGTAAGCAGTTTCTCTGAATTCAGAAGTATCTATGCTTGAGGTACTGCTAGCGGGATCGCTAGCAGATACCTTCATAAAGCAAAGAGATAAGATAGCTATGATAGCAAGAGCAATCATTGCTATTTTATTTAAGTATTTAATTGCGTTCGGTTTCAGTTTTTTATTCATACTGAATACCTCTTTTCTTATTATATTTTAGTTGTTTTGATGAGAAGCAATTGATTCTTCTAAAGCAGCAAGAGCATTATTGTAGCCTTGCATAGCAGCTAATTGAATAGTTTCATATAGAGTAGCATAATGTGCTTCGCCGTTTAGAATTGATGCTAAATAATCTTTGAATGTATTTTCACCAAAATCCCAAGCAACGATTTCTTTATTAGCCTTAATTGCGCCATTTCTTAATGATTCAGCGAAGTTAACAGCACCAAATCCAGGAGCAGTTTCTGTATATGGAATATGATCCCAAATTAGGTTTTCACCACGAGCATTATATCCATAATCAGATACTGGATAAGGATAGTTATTAGCTGACATATATAATTCATTGCCATATTCTTCATATAGAGCATATCTTGTAATAATACCTTCTTGATCAAAGCTCATCCACTTTAATAATTGGTAAGCGGCTGCTTTGTTTTCGCATAATTGACAAACACCAGCGATATCTGTGTTTCCACCAGTTACACCGCTTGGGCCTGGATATACATCCCATTCAAATAATAAGTCAGCCATAACGTTCTTGAATGACCAAGCTGGTTCACGCCAAATAGCAACTTGACCAGAGTATCTAGGATCATCAGTGCTTCCGTAATATGCGCTTAATGTTTCTTCATCTAGAGCATTAACTAACCAACCTTCAGATAAGCCTTGTTCCATCTTAGCCATTGCATTGATGTATGCTAAGTCATCAAAGTTGAACTTAGTTCCATCAAAGCCATATGCTAACCATTTAGCACCTTCTGTAGGATTATCTTTAAGTTTCATGATCTTTGGTAATTCAAAATAATATTGTTCAGTTCCAAAAACACCAATCTTATGTTCAGTTCCTCTAGCTGCATATACTGCTTTAGCGATTGATTCCATTTGTTCCCATGTCCAATCATATTTAGGAGCAGGAATGTTGCAACTTGCAAGTAAGTCTTTATTGATGATCCAAATTTCTGGATAAACGAATGTTGGTAAGCAATATCTCTTGCCTTTATATAATCCTAAATCTTTAAGACTATCAAACATGTATTTAGCATCATCATCATGATCAAAGAATGATCCGATATCAGCTAACATATTATATGGTAATAAGTTTTCTAATCTATTGATTAGGAAAACATCTGGAAGTTGATTATCATCAACACTACCTTCAAGTCGAGCTAATAAGTTAGTTTCAAATTCGTAGTCTTCACCAACAGGCATCATCTCTACAGTGATGTTTGGATATTTTTCCATAAATGCTCTAAGCATTAAAGTATCAATAGTGACAACTTCTGGATCAACCCATTGCCATGTAGCGTAAGTTAAAGTAATTTCTTTTTCTTGCCAATCAGGAGTGCCGTTTTTATCTGCATCCCAGAATAATTCATTTTCTGTCCATTCGTGTTGTTGGCCGCCACCTTGACCTTGGCCTCCGCCTTGGCCGCCACCTTGGCCGCCACCGCCACCACCATTACCGCCTGGTTCTTCACCGCAGGCGATTAATGCTAATGCAAGTAAGCTAACGAAGCATAGCATAACAAGTTTAGGTAAAAATTTCATAATTCTTTTCATTGTTCTCTCCTTACTTATTTCATTATTTCCTTAATCAATTCATCTACTTTACAAGTAGCGACACAACAGAATCTATCTGCACCACCATAATATACATATAGTGTGTCCCCAACAATTACATTACCTGTTGGGAAGGTACAGCCGTTATAAAACCCTTTTGTTTCATAATCTTCAGTTGGTTCTAAAATAAAATCTTTAGTCTGACCAAGAATCTTTTCTGGGTTATTTAAATCTAGTAGCAATGCCCCAACTCTATAAGTATCATCCACATCTGATACACCATGATATAAAACTAACCAACCATCTTTAGTTCTAAGTGGTGGAGTTGATCCGCCTAATTTCTTCTTTTCCCAATCATTTTTCGGAGTTAAGAATAATTTTGCTTCGCCCCAATCGAGACAGTTATCAGAATAGTTGATCCAAATTGATGGAACGTCACATCCATATTCAGGTCCATATGCTTCCATTGGACGTTCGAATCTCACAAATTTCCCATTAATTTTTTCCGGGAATAAGATAACATCGCGGTTATCTGAATCATATTTAGTAATTCTACCTAATTTTTTCCAATGGATTAAATCAGGTGAAATCGCTAATGCTGTTTGACTAACATTCCAACGAAGTCCAGTTGGTAAAAAGTCATTCATTGGTAGGTCAATTGTGACCTTTTTATCATCGCGCCAGTATTGACCGGGCGCCCAAGGACGATATGCATAAGTTAAGAAAAATTCATTATCAAACTTAACTAATCTTGGGTCTTCGCAACAACCAGCATCATATCCGTTAGGAGTTGGTGCTAAAACTGGTTTATCTGAATACCTTTCAAAATTAAAACCATCTTTAGAAGTAGCTAATCCTAAATAAATGAAGTGATCTCTATCATTACCAGCTGCACGATATAGCATATAAAATGTACCATTTTCATACCAAGCAGCAGGGTTACATACTACTAATTCTTCCCACTGATTTTTGGGATTTGGTTTTAAGATTGGATTTCCTTCGTATTTTTTTAATCTAAATGGAATCATTACTTCCTCCTTTTATTCAATAATAAATGCGATATCATTGGTAAATGCTGGGAAGTTAACGGTAACCGATCCATCACTTACTGTGATACTATTTGAAGATATTTGATAACCGGTATTAGTGTTATAAATAGTTAGAGTATATGTACCATCTGTGAATGGAATAACTACATTAATGTTATTTAATTCACCAGTAGCATTGTTATACTTCCAAGCTGTATCATAAACATATCCATAAATGCGATTATCAAATCGATATCCAAGTAGGCCTACGCCACTTGATTTGCTAACGCCACTTAAAGTTCTAAGTTGCTTATAATCAGCACCTTTTAGATTAAGTAGTTTAGCATATGCTCCGGCACCTGCAAATTGATGATATAGATCATATGGATGAACATATGAATCCCACCACCAGTTCATAGCTCCACTGGCACCACCGCCCATCATACCAGCCCAACTAGCTTGTTTAAGGCTAACACCTTGTGGATCTAGACGATAATTGTTTTGACCATTTTCCCAGTCTATACCGATTTCAGCGTAAAGGACTGGTTTTTTATATTGGCTATATAGTTTATCTTGAACACTAGGAAGCGCTTCACAAATATTTTTATTAGCATATCCATAGTTATGTGGACATACAAAATCAATTTCATCTAAAGTAAATGCTAAACCTTGTTCAGTTTTATATGATGTAGAGACCATATGGCCATATGGATCATTTGCTTTAATAAATGTTGCCATTTCTTTGTGCCAATTCTTAATATTTACCGCATTGATTGAAGCATTATCTGTCCAATCTACTTCGTTAAATAATTCCCAGCACATGATATGATCGCAGTAACCATATCTTGCAACAATGTACATTAATTCGTTTTTATAAACTTTTTTAGCTTCATCATTTGTAAAGAATTGTTCTGGTTTTGTTAGGATTCCACCTTTAGCAACATTATATGGATTTGATGCCCATTCAGCGTTAGTTTGTGATGAGAACTGGCCATGGTTAACTAGCGTTAACATAATGTATTGATCAAATTGATCCGCATATTCTAAGGTTCTATCTAACCTTGCGGCATAATTTAATCTATCGCTTAAATCATAAATACTTTTACCCCAGTGTAAGCAAAAGCCCCATGTAGCCATCCAAATACGCGCGATATTCATATTGTTATTATGAGCATTTAAGAACCATACATAAAAGTCATATGTCTTACGTGAATTATTAGTCCACCAACCAATATTTTCACCAATTGGCATGAATGTTGAGCCATCTTCGTACATAAATACACGATTATTAGATTTATCTACTTGGATTTGACCTTTGTATTCTTCTTCGCTATCAGCAACTTCTATATTGCCGCTTAATTCTTCGTAAGTATTTTCACCTAAAGCGACACAAATTTTATAGCTCCACTGTCCAGCTTCATCTGGTCTAAAACGAATACGATATTCCGGATCGCCTCTAAAATTAACCATTTCTAGGCCATCAGGTTCACCTGGTTTAGCAGTTCCTGTAGACATATTAGTATTTAGGCTAATAACATAATCGCGATACCAGAAAGCTGAAGCTTTAATTTCTTTATTAGTTGGCGATGTAAATACTCCATAAACATGAATTGCATTATAATCAAATGGATTATAACTTTCTTTAATAAAGCCTAAATTTCTTTCTTCTAAAGCAATCTCAACTTTTTCATGAATTACTGGAGCGCTAATCGTATTTATTCCACAAAACAGACTCACTCTTGTTTCCTTTTTTTCCCTTACATTAATATCATATTCTTGAATCTTATCTTCTACTTGGATTTTAATCGTCGCCGTGCCTTGTTTTATGCCGGTGATTACTCCGTTTTCTACAGTAGCAACGGTTTCATCGCTACTTGACCAAACCACTTCTTCATCACTTCCATCAACTTTAGCTGATAATGTTATTTGTTCACCCACATATACATTATTAGCGCCGCTAATCGAAATGATTATTTTACGCGTCGGTTCTTCTTCGCAACCACCTAAGACAAGGATAAATAAGCAAGCCATTACCAAGAATAGTAATTTCTTTATCCTAGTTGCCATTTTATCTACCTAAATCAGCATCTCTGCCAATTCCTTCATGATTTTCTTTAATATACTTAACAACTTCATCAACAGTTGTAAAGGCTAGTGCTAAATATGTATCAGCAGCGCCATAGTAAATAGCGATTCTGCCAGTATCTTTATCGACTAAGCTAGTACATGGGAAGCATACATTAGGTACAAATCCTACTTCCTCATATGGTGCTTCTGGTGTCAGTAAGTAATATTTGCAACGGTATTTTACAATTGATGGTTCATCTTTATCTAAAATTACACCGCCAATGCTATAAACATAGCCGTTGCAGTTATTAATAACGCCGTGATAAAACATTAGCCAGCCATCTTCAAGTTCGATTGGAGCAGGACCGCCACCAATCTTAAGTCCTTGCCACCAGCCATTGCCACCTTTTTCCATAACGTGGCGGTGACGGCCCCAGTAACGCATATCTGGGCTTTCAGAAATGAAGATATCACCGAATGGTGTATGACCATTATCTGATACTCTACTAATTAGTTTATACATGCCATTTATTTTACGTGGGAATAATACACCGTTACGATTAAATGGAAGTAAAGGATTTTCTAATCTAACAAATGTCTTAAAGTCGTATGTGCGCGCAATTCCTAAAGCAGGTCCGTAAAATTCTGTACACCAAATAATATAATATGCGTCTTCCACTTTAACTAAACGTGGGTCATATGCATAATATGGACGGTAAGGATTACCATCTTCATCTACAAAGTTAATTTCATGATCATCAATTTTCCAATTGATTCCATCATCACTATAACCCATTCTTAAATGAGGAAGGGAAGCTATAGTTTCTGCTCTAAAGACACCAATATATTTGCCATCTTTATAAATTACACCACTATTAAATATTCTAGCTATTTTATCAACAGGATGACGATTGATAACTGGATTTCCAGAATAACGCCAAATGGGACCAGGACAGTTAGCTGGTTTATCTTCCCAAGGAAGGTTAGGAATGCTTTGTTCACCTAATACTTTAATCATTATTTTTCTCCTTATTTATGTCTTTTATTGAATCACGTTCAATTAATGTCGTCTTAATTAATATACGATTGTATTGTTTTACTGGATTTTCAATCTTTTTAATGATAACTTTGCACGCTACATCGACCATTTCATCCACATTATTATCAACGGTAGTGATTTGTGGATTAGATCTAATCGAAAACTTCGTATTATCAAAGCTTGCTACCGATATATCATCGGGTACTTTATAACCTTTATCTTGAAGTAGTTTTATTAAATCATATGCTACTTGGTCATTATTACAGACAAAGGCAGTAGGTAAGTTTTCTGGTAAAGTTAATGTAATAAACTCACCTTCATCATTTCGGTCACTAATGATTAGATTGCTATCAATTTCTAGTTTATGCGCTAGCATTCCTCTACAATATCCTAAGAATCTGTCTTGGATTGAGGAAGTCGAGTAAACGTTCCCTACAAAGCCGATCTTGCGATGGCCTTTTTTAATTAACATTTCTGTTAAATTCCAACCTGAATAAAAATTATCGGTTACAACACAATCAACTTGCGTATCGTTTATATAAAAATCAAAGAATATTACGGGTATATCGGCTTCCTCAAATAGCTCTAAGTAGTCATCACTTAACTGTCCCATGACGATTAAGCCATCTACTTTATGGTCGATATAAATCTCTGGTAGTTTTAAATCTTTTTCATCTTGCGGCTGAATTACTTCCAAAATTGAAGAATAACCTAAACTTGTAAGTTTTGTTACTACTTTAATGTAAACCCCGAAGTAATAAGAACTATCTGACCCTACATACCTGCTAGGAATAATTACCCCAACATTGTAGTTTTTATTGGTCTTGAGTCCGCGAGCAGCTGGATTTACACGATAACCAAGTTCTTTTGCTTTATCTTTAATTTCTTTTCGAAGTTCTTCGCTAACGCCCGCTTTATCGTTTAAAGCTTTGGAAACAGTAACTTTACTGACCCCAAACATTTTAGCGATTTCTTCCATGCTAACTTTTGGACGCATACTAAACCCTAAAAACTATCAACTAGATTGATAATCTTAATATCCCTTTCTTTAATATTTTTATTAGTTTTAAACTTAATGATCTTTTCTTCACCTTTATAAAGGTTGAAGAAATTATCATCAAAGTAAACATCGGTATTTTTTAAATCTACCCATACATATTTTGTATAAGTATCGCTTACTAGATGAATATAATATTCATCTTCTTTTTTCTCTAAATGATAACTTATGTTAGGTTTCTTAAGACTTAAATATTTATCCCTAACAAATGAAGCATAATTTTCAAATCTTCTACCTTTATTATCATTTACGATAACTCTTAAATAACAATTTGTTTGTTCTTCGAAAGTTAAATTAAATTCTAAATTATCTAAATCGACTTTAGAATATTTATCTACGCTAAATTCTTTAGCACCTTGTTTTAAAATTTCGCCATCAAAGTTACATAACATCCATTTGTATGTACCACTAAATGCATCTTTAGTTTCATTTGTTAAGACTACTTTAGCGCTTTGCGATCCATCTTTTACAGTGTAAGCTAGGCTTGCACTGTTTTCTTCTTCGATACTTACAATAACTGGTGCATAAAATTTCTTTGAATAGTATTGTAATGCTTTATAGCGATCATAATAATCAATGCTACTCCAAGAAGCTACTGGCCAACAATCATTTAATTGCCAATAAATTGATCCCATACAGCGTGGATAATTTCTTCTTAAATGCTCTACGCAATATCTTACAGCTTCTGCTTGAATAAGTTGTGATACATAAGCAATGTATTCTAAATCCTTAGGATATTTAAACATTGAGCCAATATAATTCATAATCTTTTGGTTAGCACTACGATTCTTTTGGTGTCTTTCCATTACAAATGAATAAATGTTTCGATCTTCTGGTAAAGTAAACTGTTTAATTGTTTTCATGCAAGGGAATGATTGCATCCCAAATTCGCTTAACATTCTTGGGTAAATTGTACGGTATGCTTCAATTGGTTGATTACCATGCCATACATCCCAATAATGCATATCACCACGATTATCGCTATTTGGATCATCAAAACCACCACCACTTGATGGACTAGATGGCCAGTAAAAGATATCTGGTGCTACTTCTTTAACTAAAGATGGAATTAAATCTTCATATTGGTATAAATACCATTTCTTTGTATATTCAAATGATGGTATTCCCCAATTAAGAGCTGCTGTTTCATTTTCATTGTTTCCACAGATTAGCATTAAGCTCGCATGATTGTGAATTCTTTTCACATTATCTATGATTTCCGCTCTAATTTCAGAAACAAACAACTGGTTTTCCATATTGTAGTATCCACAAGCAAACATTAAATCTTGCCATACTAAAATACCGGCTTCATCGCATAAATCATAAAATTCATTGCTTGGATATAATGCTCCACCCCATACACGAATACAGTTTTGATTGCCTTCAAGCATCGCACCGATTAAGAATTTCGTATGTTTAATATCTTTATGCGATAGAATATTATCTTCAATAATGTAATCTGATCCTTTAATAAAGACATCTTGCCCATTTACACAAACAGTAAATGATTCCCCATATTCATCTTTTTCTCTTTTTATCTTGATATCTCTTAAGCCAATTCTTTGTTTATATGTATCTACTATTTTACCTTTATGGGCTAATCTAACTTCTAATTCATATAAAGGTTGATCACCATATCCTACTGGATACCATAGTTTTGGATTAACAATATCGATATTAATCTCATTAGCATCATTTGCTTTAATTTTTTTAGTAATTACATCGTTACCATCTCTAATAACAACTTCTAAATCTAAGCCTTTAGCTAATAAATGATTATTTACTTTAATATTTAGTTTAGAAATATCTTTAGATGTATGCTGGTAAACTAAAACATCTTCAATTCTACCTTTATCTAATATTTCTAGGAAACACTTTCTCCAAATACCACCATCTGGCATTTGTGGACCCCAGTCCCAGCCAAACATACAATGCGCTGTGCGGATATTAGCATATCCTTTAACCGCATATTGCATATTCATCAGTTGATGGGTATTCTTTTTATCTTCTTCTTTTATGAAATCTAAGCAAGATTTAATAACTACTTTTAAATCGTTTTTACCAATGTGTACATAATCATTAATATTAATGCAGTACCTGCGGTGCATATTAAAAGTATTTGCTACTAACTTATCGTTTACATAAATATTAGATACGCTATCGATTCCTAAAAATACTAAATTGATTTCTTTTTTCAAATCGCTAGCGTTGATATTAAATTGGCGCGAATATGTGTAGTCATCTTCCATGATAGCTAGCATTTTCGCTTCATTAGCGCGAAAATATGGTTCTTCAATTAATTTATAGCGAAGTAAATCGCTATAAACCGAACCCGGAACTTTTACTTTTAAATTAGCTATATTACGCCTTTTTAAAAAGTCACTATTAAGTTGCCAGCTACCATTTAGACTTTTGCGCATATTCTTACCTTCTATAATTATTTATCTAATAATTCTTCAATAAATGCTGTTAATTTATTTGCTATTACTTGGTGACTAGCAGCACTTGGATGTGAATTGTATCCCATACCATCACCAATAATTTGAATTATAGCAAGATTTGGAATCTTACCTTGAGCAGCACTAACGATATTTTGTGTTGCATCATAAATATTTACTTCATTCATTAGACCATATAAAACAATTAATTGAGCATCAGGGTATACTTCATGAAGATGTTCTAAGAATTGAATATATTTTCTTTGGAATGCGTTCATTCTTGCATCTTTTTCGGCTGCGGAAGTAGCAGCATTGATGTAAGACCAGTCATTTGTTCCAAGGTTAACTACTACTACATCAGGAATATATTTACCAGCTGACCACTTTTGACTTTCAGTCTTGTTTTTATAACTACTGAAATCTACATAATCATATGCATCAGGAACGTTTAGATTATTTGGAGAAGTCCACTGACTTGCTGAGCATCCCCAACCACTTGCAGAGAAAATGCTAATATCTGCATTTAATGCTTGAGCAGTTAAAAATGCAAATCCTTTTAAAGCATCTGAGTTTTCTGTAGTCTTACTAGGACTAGTAGGGCTACCTAAGTTACCATAACCAGTTGATGATGATGCGGCAATGAATTCTAATTTTAATTCTTTATTGACGATCTTTTGGATAAATACACCATCAGTTCTGATCGATGTAATGCCGATATGTGAATCGATTGATTCACTTCTCTTGTATAAATCAATCTTATGTTCAAGTGCATCTGTATTACCACTTACTAATACTACATCTTGAGTAGGTTTATCTAAGAATAATGTCTTCGCGTTGGCGAAATCATCATCGATTACGATAACGATGCAAGGGCGAGCATTAACGCTAGCAGAATTTGTAGCAGTAATTGTAGCTACAACTTCGCTACCTTTGAAGAATAATTCAAAACCACTTGCAGAATGGTAAACTCTATTAACTTTGTTTTCTTCATCATAATAAGTTCTACCCATCCACTTAATATAGCCACCGCTTACTAATGCTTTTTCTTTAAATTCCATAATTTCTTCTGCCTTAGTATATTCAATAGGTGCTGAATAATCAGAATCTACATATCCTTCTTTATCAGCTTTAGCCTTGATGCTTACTTGATAAGTACCTTCAGGAATTACAAGTTCTGAAATTGACATTCCCGCATCAACGCTTCTTTCAATAACAGTATCACCGTTTTCAAACTTAATGACATATTCGCTAGTAGCGGCAATGACATTAAAGAATACATAACCATCATCGATTGATAATCCTTTTGGACTAGCAAGCTTAGTTTGTTTAACATAAGTAATGGCTGCACTCCATTCAGATTCAACTCCGTTATTGCCAACCGCTTTAATTCTTAAGCTATTTTCCCCATTACTTAGGTTAAGAGCATCGATTTTATCGCCATTCTTAACTGTAACAGTCCTTGCACTTCCACCAGCAGGTGTTATTTCGCACACGTAACTGTTAGCGTTTTCATTTTCGTTAAATAATAAAGTTTCATTTTCAATTTTAAAGCCTGTAGGTGCATCTAGCGTAACAGTTTCAGTTCCGCCTTCTCCACAACCTACTAAACTAAACATTAAAACAACTAAAAATAATGTTAAAAATAAATGTTTTTTCATATTGACCCCTCACTTTAGTTAACAATTAGTTTATCGGTTAATTTATGTTAACATTATATTCAAAATAAGTCAACTTATATAAGTAAAATAATTAAGAAAAATCCGTTTTTTTCCATTTTTATTTAAAAATTAGAGAGCATTTTTATATGCCCTCTAATTTTGTTCTAAATATCCGTATAATGCCTTGCATCCTTTAACTAAATCATCATAACATTCTTCAAATCTTCTAGAATACCATGGGTCAATTACATCACGATTTAGTCCACAATATTCTAATAGCTTATGAATTTTACTAGATCCATTAAAGTAATAATTTAAATCATCCATATTTTCTAAATCCATTCCGATAATTAGATCAAATTTATCAATATCTTCTTTTCGGATATGGCGCGCTTGATGGTAAGTATATGGAATATGATGTCTATTTAAAGTGTTTTTAGCTTCATAATAAATATCATTGCCAATCTCTTCGTATGATGTAGCAGCGGAATCAATGAAGTAATCTTTATGATCTTTAGTAATATCTTTCATGATGAACTCTGCCATCACGCTTCTACAGATATTTCCGTGGCAAACAAATAATATTCGTTTCATGATTATTTCCTACTATTAATTGCTTTAGCAATTCTATCAAAGGCTTCCATTACCATTTTTTTAGGGGAAGCTATACAAAATCTTTGGAATTGATCATTATCATCAAAATGGCTTCCCGCTTGCGCTATAACATGGGCTTCTTTATAAATAACATCATGAAGCTCGGCATCAGTTAGTCCATATTTAGAAAAGTCAATCCACAAGATATATGTACCTTCTGGCTTTTTAACAATAGCTTTTGGCATCTTTTCATGAATAAAATTAACCACTTCTTCAATCTCTAAATCTAAATATTTATTTAATTCATCGACCCAATCACTCGCTTTATTATAACAAGCAATGGTAGCAGCTATTTCAAATGGTGAAGCATTGCTATGATATTCTTCATATAATTTTGACAATTTATTATCTTTAATTAAAAAATAAGTCGATGCTAAACCTGCTAAATTAAATGTTTTATTAATACCATTGCAAGTAATGATTCCTTTTGGTCCTACTACCTTAACAAGGGGCTTAAATTCTTTATTTGATCGCACTATGTCGCCATGTACTTCATCACTAATGATAACTACATGGTGGAATCTACAAACATATGCCATTTTGATGAGTTCATCATCGCTAAATATTTTACCAGTTGGGTTTTGTGGATTACATAAAACAAATGCTTTAGCTTCTTTACAAGCTTCCTCAAACTCATCAAAGTCAATCGTATAATTACCATTATCATTATGCATTTTAATGCCAAGCATAATTCTACCAATATTATCAATATCGCGGTGATATGAATAACTTGGTAGTAATACGATTACTTTATCGCCAACACTAGTTACTCTTTTAACTGCTTCTTCAATCGCTTTATGCGTACCATGTGAATGATAAATATGATAATCATTAATATCTAGCTCGTAGCGATCTAAATACCATTTCTTAATGGCATCATAATAATCATCACTAGGTACAGAATACCCATATATTCCATGTTCAGCCACATTCATAATTGCTTCTTTAATAACTGGTGCACATTTAAAATCCATATCCGCTACATGCAAAGCAATTACATCATCAGGAATACAATCTTCTCCAAAGCAAGAAAGGGCAAAGCCATTCTTTGCCCACTTGCTTGAGTAACTATATAACGCATTTTTGCGATCTACTATTTCATCAAAATTATACATATTAATTCCTTTTATTATTTGAATAAATTCTTAGTAACTTTGAATAATTCTTTATTCTCTTCAATCTTATTTTCATTTCCGATTGTACAAATACCACTTGTCTTTAAGATTTCCTCAAATAAAGGTTTTAATGCTTTAATATCATCAATTGTACAATTGATCATTTTATTTCTTTCTTCTATGATTTGCTTACTATCTACATTAGTTAAATAAGCTATCATTGCCACATCACCTTTTCTCTTTGGAGGAAGTGGAGCATCGATATCACCAAATGTACCAATGATATAACCAGTAATATCACCGCTTAAACTATCGATATATTCAGGAATCCTCTTAAATACTTCATAAGTTTCAGCTAGTTTTGGGTCACGATAAGATCCTAACATGATATCGCCTTCTCTTGTAAAGTTACAAGTGAAGCCATATGCACCACCAAGTACTCTAACTTGGGTCCATAAATAATCATATTTTAAAGCCGTACCAAGTACTCTTAAAACTGGATTATACTTAGAAATATTAGCATAACTACCTGCTAAGCAAGCGAATTGAACAGTTGAGCTTGATTTGAAACCTTCATTTTTGAATTCAGGTACAAATTCAAAGCTACCTGCTTCACATTCGCCACTGTATAAGCAGTTATTAAAATCTTTAACTAACTTTTCTTCAATACGATTAGGGTTAGTATATGAATAAATTAAGTTTTCTTTTCTAAAGATTATCTTTGCTAACTTCTCTAGATTTTCTTTAAATTCAGAGAATCTTTCTTCAAAATTAGCTTCTAAATCTTCAATAAACTTATATTGATCAATTCCTGAGATTAACTCATTATATTTAGCAGACTTTTTATAATAACTTAAAGCTCTACCGATACCAGCACCCATACCACTAGCAGCTAACATCATTTGACCGCGTGATTTGTCTTTAGCTACGATTTCATATAAACGTTTCTTATCATCAAATTTAGAAGTTTTGATGATTTCTTTTACCATATCAAAAGCAAATTCAGTCTTTGATTCTAATACTCTAACATCAATATTTAAATAAGGTAGGGCATCATCAGCATTTGCATATGCTTGAGCTGCAAAATTAATACCACCAGTATTAATTAATATTTCATTTGATAATTCAGAATAGTTGTAATGTTCTGTAGATACAGATCCAAGTACACTAGTAAGTAATCCTACATATGGAAGTAAGTCGTTACTTACTTTAGAGAAATCAAACATAAATGTGATGTAGTTAATACCATTTGTGAATAAATCGTGGCGAACTAGTTTAGTTCCATCGATTTCCACACAATCATTTTTAACTTCATCTAAATCTTTCTTAATATCATTAATTGTAAGTCTAGGAAGTTTAGCTAAATCTTCAGGGCTTGATGGACTTCCTTGATATTCTTTTAATGCTTTTGTATCGTTAATTAGTTTTTCAATTTGTTCATCGCTTAGGCTAGCTTTGTAATTAGCTAATTTTTCTGCTACTGCTTTTTCACGTTCTTCACCTAAAGTGTTAGAAGGTGAACATGTAACATAAGCGATATGGTTATTATTTAATAAATATTTTTCAATAATTCCTTCAAAATAATTACCATTTGCATCATTTCTTAACTCATCAAATACTTTATTAGTTAATAATCTATTGAATGGATCATTATCATCATATAGCCATGTTTCAAGCATACCAATCGCATAGAATAAACCTTTTGGTGCGCCACCAAAATCAGCTTCTCTAATCTTAAAATCATAGTAGTTAATAGCAGCAAGTAATGCTTTCTTATCGATACCTTCTTTTACGATTTTACGAAGTGTTTCATTGATAATTCTAGCGAATTCTTCTACTTTTCCATCTTTGGCATCTTTTACTTCAATTGAAATAACTGGTTGAAGAATGCCTGAATCATAACTTGACATTACATCTTTACAAATACCACTATCAAGTAATGCTTGTTTTAGTGGAGCACCTGGCATATCAAGTAATGCATAATTTAAAATACTAAAAGCATTAGCTAGTTTTGTATCACCATTTTCCCCAATTAAAACATTATATGAATAATATGTTTTATCATCTAATGATTCATCTTTACCAACTGGATAGTATATTTGTTCGTAACGCGGTTTATCAAATGGTTTTTGATAAGCAATTTCACTATGAGGCTCAATTTTATCAAATTTAGATAAATATTCTTTATCTAACCAATCAATCTTTTCTTCCATATTCATATTTCCATATAAACAAATATATGAATTAGATGGATGATAATATTTAGAATGGAAATTCTTAAAGTTTTCGTAAGTTAAATCCGGAATAAATTCAGGATCGCCTCCCGATTCTACTCCATATGTAGTATCTGGAAATAGTGCATGCATGCTAGCTCTAGCTACTACTTGTTCAGGAGATGAGAAAGCACCTTTCATTTCATTATAAACAACACCATTATAAATGATTGGGCTATCTTTATCTGCTAATTCATAATGCCATCCTTCTTGTTTGAAGATTTCTTCGTGAAGGTATACATTTGGATAAAATACGGCATCCATGTATACTTCCATCAAATTAGCGAAATCTTTATCGTTGCATGAAGCAGTTGGATATAAAGTCTTATCCGCAAATGTTAAGGCATTTAAAAATGTATTTAGCGAACTCTTCAATAGTTCTACAAACGGATCTTTAACTGGGAATTTCTTTGATCCACATAATGTAGAATGTTCTAAAATATGAGGTACACCAGTATCATCAGTAGGTGGTGTTCTAAATCCTACTTGGAATACTTTGTTTTCATCATCATTAGCTAGTAATACTAGTCTTGCACCACTCTTATTATGTTTTAAAAGAGTAGCTTTTGAATGAATTTCTTCGATAAATTCTTCTTTAATAACTGTATAGTTTTTATTCATATTAGCCTCCTCAAGTCTATTTATTCCATTATAACAAAAAAAGTTATAGTTTAAAACTATAACTCATTTTTTTTATCAGCCCAGAAAGCCGTTAATACGCATGTGGACCATAAAGTTCACAGGGTGGATGTCTCTTGCGTAGCTTCGGGATTCTCTGCAGGGGGGCAAAGCGTTCACGCCCACTACACCTTGACTTCCTAAAAATAAAATGTTCGGCGCGCAATATAGTATAAATGCGAACTTTCCAGGTAATTTCATTATAGTCAAAGATATTTTATTTGTCAACTTTATACCCGCCACATTTCACATTATTTTATTTAATTAATGTAAATAATCGTCTAGTCTCTTTTGCCTCATTTGGCCATGCATAATAATCTATTTTTAGATCTTTAAAATACATCTTAAAGATACTGATCCACTCTTCATCAGTCATTGAATTTAGTCTTAAAACCCCATCGATAAAGACAAGTGAGCCACTAACTTCTGCTCCTCTATTTTTCATTAAAACGGGATCTATATAATAATTTAGCGAAAATATTACCTTTGATCCTTCTTTTACTACTCTAGATGCTTCTTCTACAATCTCTTTTGCCATATCAAGCGGAATTACATCAATTACATTAGAACAAAACAACCCATCATATTTATTGCAATCTTGTTCCTTTAGCCATTCTTTATCAATAGCAAAAGCGCTTATTTTATCGTTTACCTTAAAACCTTCACAATAAGCTTCAACCATTAACTTTGCATTTTTAGCTACATCAACCGCATCAATATGGCTTACTCCATTTTTAGCCATAATGATTGATGCCCAGCCACTTCCGCAGCCATAATCTAAAACATTTCTGCATCCTTTAAAGCTAGCAATTGCATCATGTTGTTTTTGGGATGGTGCTAAAGATTTATAATCAACATCTGGATTAATTGATTTAATGATTTCATCCTTATCTTCTTCACTAATTCCAAAACCTTTATTCCAAAACTCTACTAAGTTTAAATAAACATCTTTCATCTTATCACCTTATTTTCTAGTTAGACTAGTTATTACTTCAACTGACCACGGCTTGGTCTCGCAAAAATGATTTCGGACCACTTTTTGCTTTTTTGAGAACATATAAGACATCTTATTACAA
The DNA here is from genome assembly GCA_017962745.1 of Bacilli bacterium. Classification (GTDB taxonomy): domain Bacteria; phylum Bacillota_I; class Bacilli_A; order ML615J-28; family CAG-698; genus RGIG8164. The sequence goes on from JAGCUR010000016.1 coordinate 109,673, forward strand.
AAACTTAATCAAAAATAGCATCCGTATAAACGCTTATCTTTTTGGGTAATATAAACCTCCACGCATTAAAACACACACCGAATATTTTTCAACTCAATTTTATCATATATGTTATTATTTAATACACCTTTTAGTCTCACATCATTTACAAACTAACAGTACACCAACTGATAACCCAATTATTGAATCTTTAAATGGTTGGATAAATGAAGAATTGTATAAAGATTTTAAACTATATAAATCAAATAATATTTATAAAGCAATAGATGATTATATTGCCTACTTTAATAATGAGCGGCTGGCTTGTACCCTAGGGTACAAAAGCCCCATTCAATATAGAACTGAATGGGGTTATTAATTATTTCTTTTTGTGTCTACAAATACTTTACTATTTCATTAATAGTTACTTTTAATATATTGTGATTATTTCACAGTAATTCTGCCTTCAGTATCACTATATTTATCTTTAAGATTTCCATGTAATACATTTACAATGTATTCAACAAGCACTTCATAATCATATTTTTCACTAAATGGTAATAGTTCATTATTCATTAATTGATTTAAGCCATCACCACCATTTTGAATTAAATAATTATGAGACGCAACAATATAAGTTTTATTAACATCTAATGGAACATATTCGCCATTCTCTAAAACCATTACGTTATTCACTCTTCTTGCTCCATTTACTTTTACAAACATATTATTGCTATCCACTTCTACAGTTGATTCAATGCTTGTATCAATGCTATATCTAAGCCCTGATACATTAAGAAAACCACCACATTCACCAATAGCTATGCCGTCTTTTTTATAATCACTTTGGACTAATCTTGATGCCATCTCTAATAAATCTAATATTTGTTTACCGCTTGCTTTCACAATACATACGGTATTACCATAAGGATGAATTGCCATAATATCTTTGAAAGAGATATCGCCCGATTTTAAATTGTCTCTAATACCGCCACCATTTACAAAGGCAATGTCAGCACCTGTTATACTACGATAAGCATCAGCAATTAAATTACCAAGCGGTGTTTCTCTACTTCTTACTAGTCTTATGCCTTCTTCATCAAAAATTGATAACGATATATCGCTAGTAGCTAACACTCTATTTCCTAATTCCTCAGATTTATTTCTTACTATTCCTATATAATCTGCAATTTTTTGATCTATACCTTCATAGTCAGTAATAAAATCATATTCTAATTTGCCATCTTTCTTAATGGTCAATTTTCCAAATTCATTTAGTTTATAACCTGCATCGCAAATCCTAACTTCTTTTCCATCTTTATCTTCACAAGATATCCAATTAAGATCTAAATGCTGATGGCCATCCATAATAACATCTACGCCATTAATATTCTTAATTAAATTTTTAGAAGAAAAAATAGTAACATCAGAATAACCCAAATGAGACAAAAGAATGATATAATCAGCACCATCATTTTTACATGCATCAATGCTTGATTGAACGCAATCATAAAATTCTTGCGTTGTAGATGAAGAAAAACTATATGCATATTTCCCATCTTCCATAAAGTTACTAGGTGATGATTCTGATAATGAATTCGGCGTAGTCACTCCAACAAACCCAACATCATATTTTCCATATGTTTTTATAACATATGGTTTAACCATATCTATCTTGTTTTCATTACTACCTTCATATTTAATATTGCAAGATACTATATCACTATTTAAATTACTTAATAAAGAACTTAATTGATCAAAGCCATAATCAAATTCATGGTTACCTAATGTAACTACATCATATCCGATTTGATTCATTATATCTATGATATAAGAGCCTTTTGAAATCGTTCCAATATAATCACCTAGGATAAAATCTCCTGCATCAGCCAAAGCAACATAATTGTTATCTTCTATCATCGCATTTTTATAGGCACTTACTTTAGCATAGCCCAAAGAATTGCTGTTACTGACATCATCAATAGAGCAATGAATATCTGTTGTATAAATAATAACAATATCTTTATCATTTGACCTCTTTGCACATGCAGTAAGACTGATAACAAAGATTAATAATAAAATACTAACTATTCTTTTCATATGCCACCTCATCATTTTTTATGATTATATAATAATACCTAAAAGACTACTAGCATTAAAGCACTACCGAAGATAAAGAAACAATTATCTCAACGTGACTCAGTTTGTATTCGGTAACAAATAAACTAAGTTTCAGTTGTTCGGAAATTCCGAACAGCTGACTTAAGTTATATTAATCCTTTCAAAAATACAATTATTCCATTCAGTACTTCTTCGTTAGAAACACCTAACCAATTTTTATCCGATGAAGATAATCTATCAATATATACTCGATTACTAAATGTACTTTCTAGTCTGCTAATGATGTCATTTACATTCTTTTCTTTCATCTTATCATCATCAAATATTAACACCTTAAATGCATTGATAGTCTTTTCCTTATTTACGTTTGATATTAAATAATAGATATCATAAATATCTTTATATCTTGTGGATAGGAAACCAAACTTTAGAATTGACTTTAATTTTTCTGCTAATATTTGTTCTTTAGAATTAATAAATAGTGTAGCCCCACCTGTATCAAAAGAAAGATCAAAGCAGTATTCTTCTTGTACTAATTTTACATATTTATGAACACCAATATCAATCTTACTTGTTAGTGCATTATTAAACACATCCTTAATGTTTATATATACTCTTTTTCCTTCATAATCTTGATGTTTAAGTTCTTCAGGAATACCGATAACATCAATTCTAATTCCCATGATTCCATTTAATGACTCAATAAAATTAGTAATGCCATCATCAGTTAAAGGATATCTAATAAAATCAAGGTCAATATCAAGAGTTGCCCTACGAGTATTATTAGTTATACTTCGCATTACAACTCCACCCTTTATTGTTATATTATTAGCATAAGCACTTTTTGATATTAATAGCAAAATAATATCTTGACATAGTTTTGCATCGACATATTCGCCTTCATATCCTTCTTTCTTTATTGAGTTCGTTAATTCTAAAATATTTATGTTATCCATCAGAGTACCTCTTCTTGAATTATTTTAAGAATCATATCCTTCTTAGGAAAGTCTTTTAAAATATCTATTACTTCTTGAAAATTAATTTCGTTAACATTCTTGCGATAATAATTGATTAATTCTTTATAGTAGTCTTATGCAATATCATGTTTATATCTTATTAATTCAATTAATAATCTTTCTTTTGAGTAAATATTTATTTTAGTTCCAAAATACTCAAATGAAGTAACACCAAGATATAATATGTCATTATCCATAAAGAACTGTTTTATAGCTGGATCATTATATTTAGCCCCATTTTTATTTGAGGCTATATAATACTTATCAGGAATAACATCGCTTATACCATAATAATAAAAAGCAGATTTGAAAGTGAATATTGGGTTATTATATTTCTTTACAACAATATCTATTTCTTTAACTGATTTGGTTGCTGAATACAAACCATTATCTATTTTAAATATTTCTTCTTTTTCAATAGCTTTCTTTAATTTGTACCAATTACCATACTTTTTAATTATTTCATCATAATCATAAATCATAAGGTCACCTTTGAGCATTTAACCACAAAATATTATTTTTTGTGCGCTTTTACACAAATAGTATATATTATATTTAACTATTAGTCAATATAAAAAGAAGTAATTTTTCATTAATTACTTCTTCTTGTTTTCTCTTTTCGGACAAAGTTTTATTCTTTGTTCTCTATTAACTGCCCAGTCCGCGAGATAATTGAACATACACTCTCCACATATTTGCACTTGTATAAGAGTATTATCCTGAGAATTGTTGTTCTCAGGTTAAAAGTCTTATATGAGTATCATCGTGAATCGACATATTTGTACTTGTATAAGAGTGTTATCCTGGGAATAGTTTTTCTCAAGTTAACATATATTTTCAGCTGTTCGTCGGTTCGTCCATTACATATATATTAGTCTTATTTTGAGCAATAATCATATTAATTGGCTTATTAGGCGTTATACCGAAACGTTCTAAAGCCTCCTTTATTACTAAATATTTTTGTCCTTTTGGTAAATACCCTTTTACTTGTTTACCCATTATATCATGGCGGACATTCATGATATATTTTCTTGGAATGTTTAAATTGTGTGTTTGTTTAATGTAATCTACGATAAAGTTGTCAGAGTTTACGGCCATAGGCCGATTTCTAGTTTTAGGTTTGTAGTGTTCATGATGAATTATTGGGAAACCGATTTTACCCAGAATGTCATCAATTTCTACTCCGATTGAAACATCGTTCCTTCCTTCTAACTTTTGATAGATATAAGGTAGGTTATCTTTATCCCATTTGATTTCAGATGTTTCATCTTGATTATTGAATAGTGGAAATTGAAAAGCGATTCTTTTAATTGGGTTTTCTCCTTCTTTGAAATCTTCTCTTAATTCAATTCCAGCAATTATCTTATGCAGCAATATCTTTTGATTATCTGGATCTAAATTTTTAATTAATGTTCCTGAGCCTTTAATGATTCCTAAGATATTTTCAGTATTGATAGAACGTGAGGTAATGTTATTTAGTTTATCTTGTGCTTTTTCTTTTAAATCTTGTATTGTATACATATCATTATAGAATGCATCAAGTCTTCTATTTAAGTCTTTGTTCTTATCTACATATCTTGGATCACCTGTTGGGAGATTATCTATTTCTGTTATTAATAGATTCTTCTTTTTCGTTAAATCCTTGTATTTAGCTTCATAAGTTTCAATTTCAATCTTTAGCTCTTCTACTGATTCTGTAGAATTGAGTTCTTTTACTACAACATCTTTTAAAGTGTCCGAACATGCAAACTTATCGATTATATCGATAACTACATTTTCAATGGCTTCAGCTGGTATCTTGTGTTTAAATGAGCATTTATCTTGATCATGCTTCTTTTGAATTGCATAGTGGCAAGCATAGGAGTGAGATCTATAGTCCTCTCCATCTTTATTTTTATAATGGATAGTATGAACAAGAAGTGATCTGTAACATGTAGGACACATTATTAAATCAGATAATAAATAAACATGTTTCTTTGATTTTACATATCTTGATTTATTAAGTTGTCTTTTGTTCTTTACTCTTTCAAATAGTTCTTCTGATATTATGCCTTCGTGTTGGCCTTTTTCTTTTAAGTAGTTTTCTTTATTAACTCGATGATAATCGTTTTTAGTTCCTTTGACTTTTTCTTTACAGTATCTACCATATGGCATTAATCCTTCATAGACTTCATTATCAAGCATATACTTAATACCACTTTCTGTCCACTTAGTATATGCTTTTAATGTTCTATCAAATCTTGGATGATTAATATTAAGATATCTAACTATATCTCTAATACTCATTTTACCTGATGCATACATCTCGAAAATGAATTTAACGATTTTAGCTTCATCTTCGTTTTGAATTAATATTCCATCTTGAATACTATATCCATATGGTGAAAAGCCACCATTCCATTTACCTTGTCTTGCTTTTTCTCTACGTCCAAGCATTGTTTGTTCTTGGATGTTTTCTCTTTCAATTTCAGCTACAGCCGATAAAACAGATATTAATAGCTTCCCTGATGGTGTTGAAGAATTGATTCCTTCATTAACACTAATCAAATGAACATCATAATCTCTAATAAATTCGATACTACTTAAAATATCTACTGCACTTCTACCGAATCTTGATAATTTAAAAACTAATACATAATTAACTTTCAAACCATTACCAATATCAGCCATCATCTTTTTGAAGGCAGGTCTACCTTCAATTGATTTACCACTCTTTCCCGCATCTTCATACTCTTCTACGATTAGCAAGTCATTCCTTTTTGCATATTCGTATAAAGTTTCTTTTTGCGCGCTGAGTGAGTAACCATCAACTTGCATCTCTGTTGACACTCTTACGTAAATTACACATTTTTCCTTTTCTTTTTCAGTATTCATAATGCACCTCCTAAAACGATAACATCATACAGCCCTGGTTAGCCGTATCGTGCCATCGAAGAAAAATTCTTAAAACATTTTCTCAAGAAGGCTTTTTTAGTCATTATTTGAACTAAAAAACAGAAAAAGAGTATTTAGTAATAACGATTTATGTACTCATCAACAATCTTAGAATAGTCATCATTAGATATTTTAATATCTAATCCAAATAGTTTTTTAAAATAAACTTTAGTAAATGCATAGGCATCTACTTCAATTGTTTGCATCATATATCCTTCATAATCTTCAACATCTACATAATATTTAAAATTATCTTGATATATTCTAGCAATATCACCAAGTGGTGAAGTATCATCTTTAAATAAAGCTATAAAATAGAGCTGATATAAATGTCTATATTCATGTGTTATACACTTTAAACATTCATATAGATTCTCTCTTAATGCCTCATTAATTGCGATGTACTGTTCTTTTACATATATCCTTGAATCTTCTTTGGCTAACTCTTCAAACACAATTGGAACAGGATCTATCCCTAGATAGTTAGCTACTCCATCTCCAAATGGAATTAGTTTTGCTAGCATTTCTTCTTCATTCCATTTATCTATTCCAAATGATTCAATGAATCTTGCTTTAAGATCATCATCAGACATATTTTTAAAAACTTTTGAATACCTAAGGGCTAATTCTTTTAATTGTTGCAAGTTGTTGTTCATCGTACCTCCTTTTTAAACAACAACACCTCGTGTACACGCAGATATTATACCCGAAATTGAAGGTTTTTTGAACAGCATTTTTGAGTAATTTTTTAATTCTTTGATATTGTATAAAATACCTTTTCTATGCAGCTTTCTTAGAAAATATTTAACTTGTTTTTCTCAAATTTTCTCCTTTCGATAATATTAAACATGGGGAGGTTATCATATAGTGATAAAGAACAAACTTTTTTATCTTTTTCCCAATGTTTAGGACATTAAACCATGGAGGGTGGTCGTATTATGGCCATGAACAAAAAAAGTTACTTTTTTATCTCTTTTTCCCTATGTCACTAGCATTATTTCATAGTGGACTATCGTATTATGATAGTCTGGAAAAAAATTTAAATTTTTGCATAAAAAAACTTCAGGTTATTATCCTGAAGCTTTATTGATAATCATCATTTTCATAAATATAATCGTTTATATATTTATTAAACCTTCTATACTTAATAGACCAGTTATTTTCTCTAGCTAAATCAATAAGTTCCTTAGCTCTTTCTGTTTCTTTACCGTTTTCATCGATGATAATTGATGAAACAATATTTACAAACAATTTATTATCACCTTTATACTGAAGAATTCTCCATTCATCTTCACTAGAATAAAATGACAATTTAGAAATCATTTGTTCATATACTAATCGTTCTTGTTCGCTATAAAAATCTTTATCGGCAGTTTCTAAAACAATTCTCATCAAGATCTTAGAAAGAGAAAATTTTTTCAATTGTTTATAATACTTCACCTTGAAGCATCTTAAAAGCAGTCTTTTAATGCTTTCTTTTTCTATGCAAGCTTTATTAAAATCATATTCTATGCAAAATCCATTTCCTTTTGAATAATCATCCCACATAAAATTATTATTATGCGAACCAGACATAGAAAAAATCTTAGTATCTTTTCTTATTCTCTCTGTTATTTTTAAAATATCATTAAATGATTTTTCAATTTCTTCTGTATGCTCACTGATAGAATCATTAATTATCTTCACCATACGCTTTGCCATCTCGTTAGATTCTATACGAGACATTCCAGACATATTGAGTGAATCAACCAAATTATCAAAGCTCACCTTTCCATCATTACTATTAATATTCTTGATGAAAATTTCAATTATTCTTCTATGTTGAGAAGTCAACTGATTTTGAATATTAGGATTATTTTTATATAATGAAGCAAATGCAACATATGGGTTTTCTAGAACAAATTTCTTTAAATCCATCATATCACTTTGATAATCAACATTTAACCTAGCATCCCTCTTATCTTTCATATCTTCTGCATCTGCAATCCAAAGATATTTTTCTTTTAGAGAGTCTAGAGTTTTATTAAATTGCTCATCTTCAAAATTTCGATATTTATATAGTCTTCCTTTATTAGGCAATGTATTTAATAAATCGTTAAACAATTCATTTATATCTTCATTTGATAATTGTTCAAATGGCTTTTTATTCAGTTTTTCAAAATATTCATTACGTTTCATAAGATTCCCTCAAAAGCATTTATAAGCTTTATTTCATAAATAAAAATACTTGCTATTTTATTGATTATCTATGTTTTTTTAGGCTTTTTTATCAACAAGTTGCGTAAAAGATATATCCCGTTTCCAGGAATATCTTCCGGAGTTTAGATTGATTCTACTCTCCTTTTCGAAATATTAAAAAACTCTTTTTCTTTTTCAATTCCAATGTATCTTCTTTTTAGTTTCTTTGCCACATAGCATGTTGTTCCACTTCCACAAAACGGATCTAACACTATATCTCCAGGATTACTACAAGCTTTAATAATTCTTTCAAGCAAAGCTTCTGGTTTTTGCGTTGGATGATAGCCATACTTTTTTTCACTCATTTGAACTGCTGGAATTGTCCATACATCTTGTAGTTCATCATTATTGATTTTAAACATGTCATTATAATTAAATGTGTGCTTAAAACCTTTTGATGCCCAAATTAACAGTTCATAAGAAAATTTTAATTTGTTTTTATAGATCAATGGCGGCGGGTCTGTTTTATGCCAAACTACGATATTAATGATTTTATAACCTATTTCATCAACCATATTTTTAACATCAAAGATATTATGAATAGTTCCACTTATCCAAATAGAACCATTCTCTTTTAGAACCCTAAATGATTCCTTTAACCAGTTACGAGTGAATTCAAGATGATTATCATATTTTGATTTATCATCCCAGTCACCTTTGTTAACAGATACCACTTTCCCGCTGTGGATACTTTTTCCTCCATTAGATAAAAAATAAGGAGGATCAGCAAAAATTAAATCGATTGAATTGGAATTAAGAGTTTTTAATACTTCTATACAATCTTCATTGTATAGCAACTGTTTGAACACCTCACTTTCACAGTATATTTGTCATTAAAATGACACAAAGATTATACCATTTTTAGGCTAAAATAAAAAGGCTGTTAGACAGCCAATTTTTATTTTTCAAAATACGGTTAATTAAGTTAATTAATACTAAATAAAGTATCTAATACGCCATTTTTTTATAAAAATTTATTAATCATCCTTAGTTGTTAGATTTATCATTTTCCCATCGGGATATTTATTTAAGTTCTTTTTTAATTTATTGCTAATTATTTCATCAACATCTAAGTGGTAATAATCAGCCATCATATAGCAATAGATAAAGATATCAGCTAGTTCATCTTTGATTCTATCAAGCCTATCTACTCTATCTAAGTCTTTACCACTCCATTGAAATATTTCTAACAGCTCATTTGCTTCTAGAGAAATAGAAATAGAAAGATCTTTACCATTATGATACTTTAACCAATCTCTATCATCTCTAAATTTTAGTATTTGATTTTTTGTTTCTTGCTTAGACATAAATTAAATCCTCTAAATAGTTCTAGCATAGTTTATTTAATATAAATAATAATATCTACAACTTCATATTGCATATTTTCAAATAATACTTTTAATATTTTAATCTTTCTATCGGTATTGTTATTTGTTTCAACATATAAACCATCAGCAATTAGTTGTGGAGATTTAATGTCATTTTTATCATTTGAAATTAAAAACCTTTCAGAATTAAATAAATCCTTATTTGATAACAAAGAAAGTAATAATTCTTTATTCTCTTTATACAAGTATTTAATTACGCTTGCATATAAATTTGACCACGAATCCTCAATAATTTTTTCATCTCTTATTATAATTCCTGCAGGATTTGTTCCCATATAGTCGTATTCTTCATCTTCCAATAAGAAATGAGATTCTGTTGCAATATCTTCTATATTAGCTACTTTTGGATATGGCCATAATTGAATTGCGAGTTTTGATAATTCTGCAGCTCTATCATCTATACAAGATTCATTTTTCCAATCATCAACTGAGTCAAAATATTTATTTAATGTAAGTCTACTAAAATCCATATGACTCTTTTTTTCAGAATATAGCTTATTAGACATTTCAGAATTATAAGCAGTCAAAGTTAAATTACCCAATCTATTGCAGTACATCTCGTGGTACTTCTCATAATCGCTTCTATCCAAGTATTTAATCCATTCTTTTGATAGTTGTTGAGGCATAACGTGCTCGATAGTAATCTTATTAAAATCTATTATTTCTTTTGATTGCTTAAAAGTTTCCATTTTTTGCAAAATGTAAGCAATATTTCTCGAATGATACATATCTCTAGTAGTCAGTTCTCTAACAAATTCATCATCCCTTGGAAAATATGCTTTCGTAGAAATACCTGCTAAAGCACTGGCAATTTTTCTATAGCTGTCTTTATAAAATTCATCGCCATGTCTTTTTATTATATCGTTATATAAGGACGCCATTACTTGAGACAATCCACCACCAGCTAAATTACAAACATTTCTCCTGATTAGATATGCCTCTAGAAGTCTTAATATTTTTGCCAAACAATCATCGCTTATCTTTTTTCTTCCTTCTTCATCAGGAGTATTGTCAATCAATAGCCCAAAAACAAAAGGATATGTTGTCGCCATATCTAATGAAACAAAGTCTTCCAATGCTTCTCTCAAAACTTTTTCATCAGCTTGTGGTTTCAATAATCTAGTATATATTTTAGCCATTGAATAAAAATGTTCCATGAATTCGGCTCTAGAATAATCATTCTTTTTGTAATACTTTTGGAAAGTTGTATATGGAATATTCTTAGTACTTGGTGTAACTATTCCATTTTTGAAAGAAAGATAATCTCTAACAAATTGCAAAAACTTATTATCAAGTAATTGTTCAATTTTTAGCCAATAATTTTTGTATAGTTCTTCTTGTTCTGATGGCTTACAATTCATTAATAAATAATTTCTAATTAAATCAACATCAGTTAGTTCTAGTCCAGTAGAGTTAAGACTTTCAAAAATGACTTGTGGATTATCAGTATCATCTAAATAAACAACAACACCTTCAAGTCTCTGTAAAGCATTATAAAAATCTTCAAAAGGAACTGCCATTTTTTCAATTCTTTTTTTGAATACATTATAATTTCTACCAATAGTAGAATTAATATCCACTTCTTTTCCATCCATTAAATTATTGAAATTGTCATTGTCCAATTGATTTGGCTTCAACTTAAGTCTTAAAGTGTAATCTTTAGCAAATTTATTAATCAAATAAGTCTCTTGTATTTCACTTCTTACTTCATCATATTTATCACCAAATTGTTCTAAATAATCATATAGAGCTTTCAAAATAAGCGTGATAGATGTTAGTCTTTGTTGACCATCAATAAGTGTAAATTGATTATAATTTGTATCCACAAATCTTGTGAACTTGCAAACAAAGGCACCCATAAAATGTTTTCTTTCTGGATGATCCTTATCTGTCGCTAAATCAATAATATCATCAAATAATTTTTCACAGTCTTTTATTCTCCAATCGTAATTTCTTTGAAAAACAGGAATTACAAATTGACATTTTGTTCCAGATATTAACTCATTTAATATTTCTTTTTCTTTTGCTTCCATAAAAATTATTCCTTTTTATTTAAATGATGATAGAATTCCATCTTCAAGTTCTTTAATATTATAAACAGTATCTAAGACATCAAAAGTTTCTTCTAAATTATTTCTTGCATCAACCCATCCAAGTCCATCTGTAATCCATACGAATTTGAATCCTTCAATGCTTTTAGCTTCTAAAGCAAGAGTCTTATAACTTCTTGCTGTTTCATTTAGTTTAGAACCAGATGAAGCATAGAAATTAGTCTCTATTGCATATACCATCTTATCTTTGATTATAACGTAATCAAATCTTTTAACTGTCTTTCCAGAATTAGATAAAGCAGCAAGTGATAAACCTGTTAGCTTTTCTAATTCTTTTATTTTCATTTCTTTGAAATATGTCTTATCCTTAATAAATCCAGCTTCAACTATATATTTTTCAACGAGGTTTTCCATTAAATGGCCTCCTCTATTCTTTCTAGCATTAGAATCAAGGCCTACTTCTACTCCAAGAACATAATCAACTAGGTCTTTTAATACTTTATTAGCTAATAAATCGAATAGACCAGTTTCTCTCATGAAATAACAGTATTGATCAATATCATAATTTTTGTTTTTGAAATTGTATTTGAATACGCCTTTATCGTCTTGACAATAGATTTCGCTTTCTCTTTTAGCAAGTAAAATTGGAATTGCTTTTAATACTTCTGGATATTTAGCAACAAGATTCTTGAAATCTGTTTCGATATTTTTTGAACCTACTAAAGAATTTAATATGTTTAATTCTACTTTGAATTCATTTAAATTCTTATATGCACTTTCAAAATCAATATAATACTTGTAATCAGCTATACTTTCCCTAAATGATGATAGCCATGTGTTAAAATCTCTATTCATTTTCTTTTATCCTTTCATATCTTCTTATTGTTAAATCTAAGTATTCTTGTTCTTGCTCTATGCCTATATACTTTCTATTAAGCTTTATGGCAGCAATCCCTGTTGTTCCACTTCCACTAAATGGGTCTAGTATTAAATCCCCTTCGTTTGTTGAAGATTTAATGATTCTTTCTAAAAGACCTAATGGCTTTTGCGTAGGATGTTTTCCTTCCTTTTTCTCAGATTTAGGTGTTACTGATGAAACATAGAATTCTGGCTCTTCTTCAAATTGCCAAACATCTTTCATTTGTTTGCCATTATTTTCTTCTTTCATTAAAGCGTAGTTGAATGTATGTTTACCTTTTTTATTTGGAGTAAGTTGCTTTCTAGCCCAAATAACAGTTTCAGTTGAATGGGTAAAGCATCTACAAGCTAGATTTGGACTAGGATTAGTCTTTTGCCAAATTATATTGTTAATAATACTAAATCCTTCCATTTCTAATGCAACGCCAATTGCATAAACGCTATGCAGAGTTGCTGACACCCAAATTGTACCATTGTCTTTTAATACTTCTCTACACTTTTTTATCCAACCTCTATGATATTTTAATCTTTCATCAATCTCTAGTTTCGAATCCCATGTACCTTTGTTAACTGATACTTGTTTTCCTCCACTACAGCTGATGCCTCCACCTGATAAGAAATAAGGTGGATCTGCAAATATCATATCTACAGATTTCTCTTCGATTTTAGAAAGTTTTTTGAAACAATCGCCATAAATCAAAGTAAAATCTTTATCGTTAAAATAAATATCTTTTTTCGTTAATGACATATTATTCTTAGTAATTAGTAATAATTACTTCCTCAACAGGACCTCTTCCATTAGCATTTGAATTAATCATTCTTTTTGCTTCAATAACATGAATATTATGGTCTTTATACAAATCTCTTATGAATTTAGTATTATGATTACTTAGCATTACTTTAACGCCTTTTGATGTTAATTCATCAAATACAAAGGCAAGTCTCTTTTGTTCTTCTTTTCCAAATGCATCTTTTGAATATGCTGTAAAAGAATCTTTATCATCTAGCGTGTCATATGGAGGGTCAAAATAAACAAAATCTCCAGCTTTAGCATGAGAAACTACTTCTTCATAATCCCCATTAAATATATTTACCTTATTATTTGCAAAGTAGTTTTTAATTGAATACATATTGTTTTTATCGTAAGTGTTAACTTTTTCTTTCTTTCCTGAAGGAACATTGAAAAAGCCTTTAGCATTTACTCTATATAAACCATTAAAACATGCTTTATTTAAATAAATCATTCTTGCAGCACGAACATAAATAGGTAGTGTATTAAAGAATGGATTCTTATCCATTTCTCTTATTGAATAATAATATTCTTCACTATGATTCTTTTCGTGTTCATCAAGTAATTCTAATAACGAATTAAAATCATCATCGTTTTTAAAACACTCATATACACATATTAGTTCACTATTAGAATCATTAATATAAGCTTTCTTAGGAGCAATATCAAAGAACAAGGCTCCACCGCCAACAAATGGTTCAAAATAGGTATCATAAGATTCAGGCATTAGTTCTTTCAACTTCGCCAATAGTTGCGTTTTACCACCAGCCCATTTTGCAAATGGATGCATCACTTTTTGATATCTAAAATTTAATAATTCATTAATTGGAACTTTTATCGCATTACTTAGTTTTTCCATTGTTTCCAAAGTGACATTAGCTGTTCCGTTCTCAATCTTTGAAATTTGCGCTCTTTCAATGCCAGATAGCTTTGCAAGGTCTAATTGAGAAAGCATTGCACTAGTTCTTAATTCTTTTAATCTAATTCCAAAAGCTTCTTGTATTTCCATTTTTATCACCCATAACATTATATCATAAATGTGTAATAAAATACACAATCAATATTATTTTTTTATTCTATATTTAAAAAAACAAGTTCCTTAAGGAACTTGCTTCTATTAAAATGGTAAATCTCTAAAGCTTTGAATACGCTTCTCTATTAACAACTCAAGATCATTTGTTTCATTTCCTGTTATAGGTTTAGCGCATAACGATTTTAAATATTCATTAATCCGTTCAAAATCTCTACTATTAAATGATTGTTTTTGAGTTAATTTTAGTAAATCAATTATCGTTTTATCTATGTCATTTCTATTGATTAGACAAATGTATTGTATATATTTGCCTACAATTGGTTCTGCCCATTCTCGATAATTTTCTAATTTTGATTTCTTTTTAATCTTATATCTTTTTAATTTACATTTAGATACATCATTTAGGAATGCTTTCCATTGATGGTCTGTTTCAATTTTATATTGGTTATTGTTGTCATAATCATTATCTTCTTTAAGATCTAGCAAATCATATAAAAGAGAATAAAAGAATTCACTATATTTGTCTACTTCACAGTTAACTAGATTCATACAGACATCGTATGCCTTTTCTCTTCTGAATCTCATTTCAAATCTTAACCAGTATGGTTGTCTGCAATATCCTTTTTTCTTTTTTTGTTCTTTATTCTTTTCATAGATGCAGAGTTCTTGAGTCGATTCATGACTTCCTAGTTGTAATGTAAAACCTAATTCATCATTTCCATGAATAATGTATTTCTTACTTCTAAATGAAGTTGTGTAATAATCATTATCCATTTTATATCTGATATATTCTAGATTTACATCTTTACCTTCATAATCATCAATGGTTAAATCGATTCTGGTTGGTGTTCCATTAAGTCGAATCAAACAGAATTCTATAAAATCTTTCCAGGTTTTATCTTTATTATGATTTTCCCATTCTCTGCAACCTTCTCCTTTAAGTTCTATGCTGCAAGAGTGATATCCTGATTTTAACTCAGGGCCAATTAATCTTAAAGTTATACATCCAGCTATTGTATATTGATGTTTAAAACGATTTTGAGCATATTCTTCTTTCACTATATCTTCTTTTGTATAGCCCAAAAAATCAATAATCATATTAACTATATCTTCAATAACATATAATTCATAATCTTCTGCATGTATTAGAAACGGAAATGTACACGAGATGTAATCAATAATAATATGTGTTCCCGTTCTAATTTCATCTAAGTTTGTTAAATCGATAAAATCGTTATTATTACTCATATTTATCTGTTTTCTAGAACAAACTTTCAGATAGCGCCCATATAATATAAAAATATAAGTATTATTACAGGTAATTCCCAATTTATGTGTTACGACCGCTATTAGTATAGCGGTCGACACCACATATAATTTTGGGCGCCTTACCTATTAATTACATAATATATTACCCAATTATATGATTATTTTCTCAGTTTAAGAGTCTTATATAAGTATGCGAGTGTCTCGACGGTCTGTTGCGACGTAAGTGAAACACACTTAGAAAACATATTATACTATTAATTAATAATCTATGTGATTATACCAAAATATTAGCCCAGTTAAACAATACTTATATTTATGATTTCTTCTGTTTTAAAAATTATCCTTCATTTCGCAAATTGAAATTAAAAGTTCAGCAAATTTTTCACACCCAAAATTATTTAATTTAGCAATTTCAATATACTCGTCTTTTTTTCCAATAACTTTCATGCCATTATGAAGAATATTGTAAACAAAATCCGCAAGTTCCTTAGCATTCAAATTACTATGTCTATTTACATAAGCAAATATTTCTGCAGCATAACTGTCATATTCATCTGATGGAAACATCGACAAATCGTACGGATCCCATAAACTTAACATTTTTTTATTAATTCAATATTCATTTTTCGAAACCTCCATAATAATAAAATAAATATTACTATCTTTTTTGCTAACAAATCTAGATACGCCTTAAAACAGTTAAAACTTCTATATGACTAGAAAGTGGCATTAAGTCAATTGTATCAACACTTTCGATTTTATAAACTTTATTTAAATGATTTAAATTCTTAACTAGAGTTGATGGGTTACATGAAACATAAATGATTTTTTTGATTAATCCTTTTTGTAAATACCTAATCAAGTTTTGATCTAGTCCTTTACGCGGTGGATCCACAACTAATACATCGGCTTCAAACCCCTTCTCTTTAAATTGGTCAAGGTAAGGTAAGATATTACCAGCATAAAATTTCGCATTTTGGATGCCATTTTGCTTAGCAAAAAGATTAGCATCATTAATACCATCTTTATTAATATCAATTCCTCTAACTTCTTTTGCAAATGGGGCTAAAGTCAAGCCAATTGTTCCAATTCCGCAGTAACAATCTAGCACGTTTTGACTCCCATCAAGTTTTGCTAACTGCCTAATACGGTTATATAAAACTAGTGTTTGTTCTATATTTAATTGGAAAAATGCTTTTGGGGAAATAGAAAATGCTAAATCGCCTAGTTTTCCATTAATCTTTTCGGCACCAGCTATGCATTTTACATCTTTACCAAATATTTCAGGGCTTTTAAAATCGTCATTAATTGAATAATTAACGCTAGCGCATGGGAATTTTTTTAAATAAGCAATTGTAGCTTTATCTTCTTTTGTTAATACAAAGGTTATTTGTACTTCACCATCTTCACTAAATCCTCTAATAACAACTTCACGGATAATTCCTGAATGAAGATGAGGATTATAAATACTAGCGTTATGTTTAGTTAGATAAGCTAATACTTCTTTTAAAGTATTTTGCACTACTTTATTTTCAATTAAACATTTATCTACATATACTAATTTATTAGTATCTTTCGCATATAGGCCGCTTACTACCCTTTCGCCATCAAATCTAAGTGGAAGGCTAGTCTTATTACGGTAACCATAAATACTTTTAGCACCAATTGGTTCATTAAACTTAATTTTAGCTACATCACCATCAAAATAACGGTTAAATGCTTCAATTACCATGTTTTGTTTTTCATTAAGTTGCATTGGATAGGCGATGTGTTGGAGAGTGCAGCCACCACACTTACCAAAATATGGACACTCTGGTTTAATACGGGCTGGTGAAGTCTTTTTAATTTTAGTAACTACGCCAATAGCGTATTTATCATATACTTCACTAATCTTTACTTCTACTACTTCACCCGGTATTGTTCCATCCACAAATATCGCTTGTCTTTTGTAGTAACCAATGCCCTCACCATTGATGCCTAACCTTTTTATCGTCAATAATACTAAATCATTTAGCGATACAGTATTCATATATCCTCCTTTTAAAAAATCCTTCGCTTTTTACGAAGGATTTAATTGATTATTTTTGAACCATCACTTTCTTTAAGTGAGCAAATCTTGGAAGACCATCTTCAAGAGGAAACTTTAATTCGCCTTGAATTAATGGCAAAGCATATTCAGCAAACTTTTCGTTAACGCCGTTATGTTCTTTATTAATCCATTCAAGTGGTACTTTCTTTTCTGTATTAGCAGCATATAATAAGTCTACTAATTTATATTCGATTTCATAATCTTTTTGGTTCTTTCTTTCAAAAATAACCATCTTATCTGTCTCACCACTAATAGCATACTTAACTGCCATCTTACCAGCATTAAATGCTTCTTCGATATCTCTTGCTGATCCGCAGTGAGCTGCACATCTTTGAAGTAAACTTAATTCGATTGCTCTAACTTTAACGCCAAGTTCTGCGTTAATCTTACCAGCTAAGAATAAGCCTACGCCACCAAGTTGGGCATGACCGAATGAGTCATGAGCAACATCTTTGCCATATTCTGCAATGAATTTACCATCTTTATCATGGATACCTTCAGATACAACGATAATAGCTTTATTATTAGTTTTTGCGGCAACTGCCTTTACATCAGCCATAAATTTATCTAAATCAAAATCAACTTCTGGTAAATATATTAAATCAGCTCCACAACCTTTTAAGTTAGCAAGGCTAGCTGCAGCTGTTAACCAACCTGCATGACGTCCCATAACTTCAATTACAACGATTAAGCCAGTATCGTATACATGACTATCTAGATATACTTCCATTGTAGATGTAGCTACATATTTTGCAGCTGAAGCAAATCCTGGGCAATGATCTGTTCCAAATAAATCGTTATCAATAGTTTTTGGAACACCAATTACTCTACATTCATAATTAGCTTGTTGTAAATACTTACTAATCTTATTGCAAGTATCCATCGAGTCATTTCCACCATTATAGAAGAAATAACGTACATCATATTTCTTAAATACTTCTAATAAACGTTTATAATCTGTATCATCAACACTTGCATCTTTTAATTTATATCTAACTGATCCTAAAGCTGATGATGGAGTATTCTTTAAATACTCTAATTCTTTTGGATCTTCTTGATTAATATCGATTAATTCTTCGTGTAAAATACCTCTAATGCCATGAACAGCACCATAAACTCTAGTAATGTTTTTTTGATTTAAAGCTTCTAAAAATACACCTGCAGCTGAAGCATTAATTACAGATGTTGGACCACCTGATTGTCCAAATAAACAAGCACCTTTAAGTTCTTTCATATTTTCCTCCGTAAATCTATACATTAAACATTTTACACCATTATTGCCTTTTTTTCAATAAGCATAATTATCATATTTGCATAAAAAAAGCTGCTGGTATAAAACCAACAGCCTTAATTATTTAACTATTATGCAGCTGGATGTGCAGCATCATATTCAGCTTTGAATGCTAATAAGCCTAAACACCAATTGTTAGGATCTGCGAAGTCTACTGGTGGATAATCGCTACCTTCACCTGGATCTTCGTTTGTATGTCTTAGTAAGTTAACTAATTGTACAACTAAGCAACGGTTGAAGTACTTATTAGCGGCGCTTCCCTTAGTTTCAACTTTAGCTCCTTCTGGTACAGTGATTCCGAATAAGCTCATAGCTGTGAATTCATATTTATGAGACTTGCCATCTTCTTTCATTAATTTAGCGATGTATTCGAAAATGTAAGCATGTTTAGCAATAACATCTTCATGACCAACCATAACACCAGTCTTAACTAGGTTATCACCATCAGCAATTACACCCATAAAGAATTTTTCAGTTAAAGTTAAATCATTGTCACCTGATCTGAATGCATCATATAAGCCTTGAGCAGTGTAAGATTTACCTAATGCTTCGTTAACATCTGCTAAGAATGCAGCAAATAATGCTTCTGCTTCTGCAGCTTTAGCAGCATCTAAATATAAAGCAACATATGTTTTACCATCTTCCATTGCTTCAGGAGCTACTAGAACTTTTTCAGCATCATCTTTTAGATACCAACCAACAAGTGGCATGCCATCTTTAGTTAATGAAGGTAGACCATAAGCTACGATTACGTCTTCTTTAGTATTAGGAAGAGTTAGTCCGGCAAATACTTCAGCTGGAACTGCAGCAACTAATTTAGTATATGCGCTTGCACTTGTGAAGTCAGCTGGAACGTTTCCACTTGATCCACCGCCATGTAAGTTAGTTTTAACGCCATTGAAGAAGTTAGAAATACTGTTAGTAACAGTTCTATCCGCATATTCTAATGAGCTTGTAACTACATTACTATCATTTGCACTATGTAAACCAAATGCAACGATTGCAGTGTTACCATATTTCTTATCACCCATAACTTGAGCGATGTATTCAATGAACCAAGTCCATTTAGTTAAGAATTCTGGATGATCTTTACAGAATCCACTAGTAACATATGGATCAACTGCTGTAACTGCCATAAATTTATCAGCAAATTTAGTATAGAAGTTTTCAGCAGTAACATCTTCGAATCCTTCAACTGCGTTGATGTCAGCTAAGAATGCAGCTTGAACAGCAGCTTTTAATGATTCTGTTGAGAATCCACCATCGAATTCTAGGTTAACAGCTGTCTTTTTCTTTAAGTTCAAGTAAACAACGATTGAATGGTTAGATTCTACTCCTGTAACTTCTTCGCCATCTTCATCTACCCAGCCATCAAAGAAGTATTTTTCAGGATCAAATGTAGCAGCAACTGCAGCATCTTCATCATCTAATAATTCATATTGAGAATAAGCTACTCTTGATACATGTTCTTCTTTAATTTCTTGGATACCTTCTAAGTATGCTTCCATTAAGCCATCTAAACCTTTGTCGCCAGTAAAGTCTGGAGCAACGTTGTAGCTTGAGTTAGCACCTGAAAGGTGATCATCTGTTCTATTTAAGAAGTTATTAACACTGTTAAGTAATAATTCATCACTATACTTAGTTCCATTTCCGCTTGAGTCAAGTTTTGGAGTACCATAAGCAAGACCATAAGCGATTAAGCAAGTATGAGCATATTCATATGTTCCCATATCAGCAGGAATATGTGTAGGAATTAATGAATCAACATAAGCAATGAACCAACCCCATTTTGCTAAGAATTCAGCATCACAAATTTGCTTTTCAGCTGGAGTAAGTTTTGCATCATGTGAGAAGTCCATGAAATGAGCTTTTACATCCCAGAAATCTTCTAATGTTAAATCTTCAGCACCTTCAACGCCAGAGTTAGCAACATATTTTGCCTTTGCATCTGCAAAGAATGCATCTCTAATTTCTTCAAATGAAGAATATAGAACAGGTTCTCTGTAAGATACTGTAATATAATCTAAATAATAGTATAGAAGTTCTGCATCTTCTTCGCCTGCAAGACGCCAGTAAACACCACCATCTTCTGCGAATAATTCGATTTCTTTTGCAGGTTCGCCAGCAGGACCTTGTTCACCTTGAGGGCCTTGAAGACCATTAAGACCAGGTTCGCCATCTTCACCATGTAAAGATTCAAGCCAAGCTTCTTCAGTACCATTGAAACCATTTTCTACAGCGATTTCATAAGCACTCTTTCCATTAGCACCTTTAGCACCAGCAGGGCCTTGAGGTCCTTCTACAGGTTGACCGCAACCTACAAGTGCAAATAAGCTAAATAAGAATACCACTAAAATAAAAATTTTCTTTTTCATAAATCCTCCTTGAAAAATTTGTTTAGTGTATAAATAAAGACCTATAAAAATCCTTTATTCTCTACCATTTTACCTTAAAAAAAAAATAGTGTCAAGCGTTTTCAAAGTATTAATTTTCATTTTTTATAAACTTTTTTTAAGTATAAAGATATGTTTTTTACCCTATAACATTTACTTATAAAAATGCCTTTTAATTTGCTTTTTAAAAATCAAAAAATGGCAATATAATTGCCATTTATGCTTCTTTTTTCTTTAGTTTCTTTGATTCTTTGATGATATCTTCTTTCACATCTTCCATCATTTCTTTTTCATCAATATCATCTAGTTCTATTTTATCGAGTAGATCTTGCATATGATATTCTTTATTTAGATAAGATAAGGTTTGATGGCCGATTATTACAGTTAAACCACCATTAATTACCCCTTGGCTAGCAGAACTTATCACAGTTGATACTACACTTCCTAAAGCAGGAATACCAGTTAACGCTCCACCGATCTTTTGGACTATGCCAGTGGCCAAGTTATTAGCTACGCTTTCTAGGCCATATGCCATTAAGGCATTCTTTAGTACCATCATATAGATACGCATAAGACGCGTATCGCTTGGTCTAAAGCCATATAAGAATACTAATCTTTTGATTAGATTTAATTCATATATTGCCATAAACATCGTATCTAAATTTTCTGATTGGGAAATAGCTGTTACCATTCCGACTTGAATAGCATGTTCACGGATAATTGATTTAGCCGTTTTCTTAACATCAGTATCAAATATTTCAGTTAATACTTTTTTAGTTTCTTCTTCGTTATTAGTCTGGCGAGCAATAGCAAGTTTGCCAACTAATTCAGAATTATACCAACCAACGCCATCAGTTGATTCACTAAATTCAATAAATTTATCGGCAATCTCTGCTCTTAGTTTCTTATTATGTCTTTTAGCACTTGAGGCATTATATTTATTAACATTAGTTTCAAATGCTTTAGTATTTCTAATCTTAACGATTGGAATAATATAAAAGCATATAAATACGATTACAGCTGCCCCAATCCCGGCATAACCAGCAATTTTATGAATTTCAAATAGCCTCATCACCACAAAGAATAATATAGCAGCTAGTCCTACCCCAATTAATGCTTCAAGTAAGATTAATACTGATTTAACCGCTTTTGTATTTTCTCTATGCGAATATTTTTGTTCATATTCTTCTAAAGTAAGTTTCTTTTGAATATCGTTTTTCATTTTTATACCTCTTCTTGTATAGATTATACCTTAATTAGCTAATACTGTAAATAAAGCGCTAGAAATCTAGCGCTTTTATAACTCTATAATACATTAGTTTTTTCTTCACAAGGAAGAATTTGAATTTCTAAATTACCATTTAGTGCTCTAATCTCATCAATAAAGGCTTTTTCCTCATTTTTATCCTTCATGATAATCTTAAAAGATAATCTAAACATTGATCCTAATCCTGTCGTTTTGACGCCAGCTGGAGTTGCTTGCTTAGTATAACGTTTAAAAATATCGTTAAATACATCCACATAATCAAGTGACTCTGGAATCGTAATTCTTAAGATTTCTTCTACCTCTTTATTTTTATGATCAAAGATAGGTAGCATTGTTAATAAATCATAAATTAGACCTACGCCTACTAAAATTATTGCTCCATATGCTAAATAGCCCATGCCAAAGGCAACACCAGCTGCCATTGTAATAAAGATTGAAGCAATCTCATCAGCACTACCAGGAGCACTACGGAATCTAATAAGGGCAAAAGCACCACCGATTGCTACGGCAACACCAATGTTGCCATTGACAAAAGTAATCATTGCTCCCACTACAAATGGTAATATGGCATTAACTATAAAAAACCTTCTTGTTGACTTTACTCTAAACGATAAAATAAAGGCAAATAATAGCCCACTTACTAGAGCAACTGCTGCCATAATAAAGAATTGGCTGACACTATTTAAATTAGCATTATTGAAAATTGAATCAAACATAATACATACCTCTCTCTTCTTTTGTCATTTTATGCACGCTTTCGTATGCTTTTCCATATTTAGAAAAACTATTGTTATATATTTTATATTTATCAAGGATATGGCTAAGCCATAGTGGTACTGAATCTTGTACTTTTACTTCTAAGATGGCTTCACCATCTTTAAGTAGTGAAGTACCTTCCATCGAGTAATCTAGGGTTAAATTATCAATTCGATACCTCGGATTATAATCAATTGTTAATCTTAAGTCTCCTTCTTCTTCAAAGTACGCTACACGATCATAAATTATTAAGCAAGAAGGCACTAACTTTCCATAATAGTTTCTAAAATATGTTATCTCTTTCGCAATTTGACCATCAGCTACATGATCTAATTTATAATCAAAGAAATCATTAACATCTTCAACTTTCGTTTCAACTCTTCTTTTATAAACAATGCCATATGCTTTTCTTTTTAATTCTAAAAAAACTGGTTTGTCGCCTGTAGCTAACCCGTATGATCTAAGTCTTATCTTTTCCCTAAATTTTGGTTTTTCTAAGGACTTCCTAATTAATCTAGAATCAGCAGTATCATAATAAAGCGATGCAATACTAGTTTTACCATATTTATCAACCTTCATATGACCATCTAATGCTTGAATCAAATTATCAATTTGTTCTTTTGTTACCACATACTTTAATTCGTATCTGTCCATTACAAAGATTGCATCACTCATAATTACTCCTTTCTAGATTAAATCCTTAATTAATTGTAGCAGTACCGCTACCATATACAGTACATGCTCCTTTATATGTATAAGTATTCGTATAAGTTATTGTACTTGAACCAATTGTGACTGTATGGGTACCCATTGACAATCCATTTGAGGAAGATGTTTTAGTAACTCCACTAACGCTTATTTTTTTTGGTGGATAACCGATAACAATTAAGATGCCACCAGTCATTTTCATCGTCTTTTCCGCGTCAAGTGGAGCTGCCATTTCACTATTAGGCCCTCTAGTAATAATTATACCACCACTAATAGTAACTGTACCATTAGAATCAATTCCATCGGTATCTCCATTTGGGGAAACCGTAACATCAACTACACCGCCATTAAAATTAATGGCGCTTGATGCGTTAATTCCATCATCATCGCTAACTATAATCGTTTTTCCACCATTTATATTAACGATTTTGCCTTCTAAACCTTCGTGCGATTCGGCGATGTTTACTTCACAACCACTTATGCTAAGCGTTCCGTCCGCATGGATACCATCATCACTAGCTTTAATGCTAATAATTCCACCGCTAATATTAATATTTGCATTAGCAGTTAGGCCTGTATCTAGTTTATTACTGTTAGTGTGAATTGCATCATCATATGTATAAATGAATATTTCGCCAGCGGTGATATTAATTACTTCATTTGCTTTAATACCTTTAGCGGAATCATCAGCTTTTTCGGCTGAGCTGCCGCCACCAAAACCGCCGCCGCCAAAACCACCGCCAGGTCCTCCTGGACCTCCACCGGGTCCACCAATTTCAGTTGTTGATAGTTTTGTTAGGGTACTAGAGGAATCAGTGCTACTAATTAAAGTATATGAAGAATATTTATTTGTATAAATATCAATTACAGGCGTATAGATATTTCCATCAGAATCAGTACTTGTACCTATTTCTACCGCATAAGCAGCATCAATTGCATCACCATATGAATTTATCGTAATGGTTCCACCATTAATATAAATATAACCATGTTGAACTGAAGAACCTAAATCGGAATTAGAAGTTTTAATTCCGTTGTTTCCACACACAATTCCAACTATAGGGTTTTCTTCAATCACTACTTTATCATTTCCTTTAATTCCATTGTTCATTGCTTTAATAAGCATTGTACAATTCTTAACCGTCACATTATCTTTTCCATGAATTCCACTATTATATAAACTGATAATCGAAATTGTTCCTTTACCATTTATCTTTAAATTGCCATTAGCTACATATATAGCCGCCGTACCGACTTCATCATCTGTTGTAGCAGAATAATCAGTAGTTCTATTATCATATATATAATTAGTAGTATCTTTCTTTACTTTAATAGTTATCTTTTCGCAATCTCTTACTATGATTGGCGATACACTACTATTACTAATAGATACTTCATCTAATTCAATTTCTACTTCTGCTCCACTAGCATTTACAACAATTTGTCCTTCTTCTAGTTTACCACTAGCGATGTATGATCCACCTTCGGTAATGGTATATACTTTATTAGTTGGTAAAATGTTTGTTCCTTGTTCATTAATTATCGTAAAAGTAGATGAAACTTCATCTTCTTCAATTTCAATATCTTCGGTTTTTCCACTAATGTCAGTAATTGTATTAATATTAGTTGATCCACTACCATTATTTGATGCTTCTCTACATCCAACAATCACAAATGCCATCATTATTAATAAAGTTATCATTATCTTCTTTTTCATGGTTTCCACCTCACTTTTATTATTCTATACCTTCATTATACGGGTAAAACTAAATTGCAACTTAAATATTTAATAACTTAAGTTTCGTTTAAGATGATGCCAAATTGTTAGTTTTTTTTAAGATAACATCTAATTTTACATTGTATTTAAAAAGAACTATTACTAGTTATAAGTAATAGTTCTTTTTTACCTATTTTTATTCAATAGTCAATATTTCGTCAAATCCTGTAAGTTCAAATACTTCCATTTTATTGTTTTATGATAAATGGGAACATATAAGGTGGAACCTTATATCCACTAGCATCATAACTATACTGTTTTGGATGAACAATAAATGATTCCGCAATTCTTTTTCCAAATCTATCTTTAAATAAGCTATATGAAATATTTGTGTAGTTTTTTGATGACTTCACTTCTACTGGAAAAACTTTTATATTCGTTTTACAATCTTTATACTCCTAATTGCATAATGCGCAATATATTTTTTTATCATTTTGTGCATAATACGCAATATATTTTTTTGATATAATGTATATATTGCGCAAAGTTACCTTTTATATATCAGCAATATAAAAAAAGGATTTTGATTATCAGCAAAACCCCTTTCTATTTCGTTTTATTTATTAGTTATATTTAGTGTTCCCAGCCTGGTTCGTTAAAAGGCAGACACACTCAACATGACTTCAAATGTATTCGGAAACAAATCGACTTTTATTAATACCCTTTAATATAAACAGTAAGTGTTTTATCACTCTCATTTATAATTAACCATACTGCTTTATCTACCACATAATATGTATAATTTTTTGTAAAATCTAAAATATATTTTTTATCAATTTCTGATTTACTTTGATTATAAATATTATAAAATGATTCTAGTTCGCTAATTAAATCTTCATCTTTTTGTTTGAAATCAAACATAGAATTTAATTTTTCAATAGAACTATCGGTATAACTAAATACTGCATATTGATCTGCTCTTCCTGTAAATGTTGGCGAATAATAATTATATTCTTCTTTCATATCAGTCGGAAGGTTTACATTCCAATTCTTCTTTATGCGCTTTATTACATCAACTTTACTATCTTTACTGCATCCAATAAGAAGTGTTATAAAAACTATAATTAAACATAATAATACCTTTTTCATTTGTCAAATTCTCCTTTGTAATAAAGCAATTATTAATAGTAAAAAGTGTCTATGATTTTAAACTAAGGGTCGTTAAAACTTCAACGTGACTTCAAATGTATTCGGAAACAAATCAACAAATGTTATCTATTTTTAATTCATACTTGAATTATTTCTTTTCTAAGTACTTTTTAAACTCATTTATTTTATCATCATAGTCTGTGTCACCATCGCCCCAATTTGCTTTAACGTCATAGAATAGATAATCTGCCTTTTTCTTTTTCATGTTGTCCTGGTAATGTATCGGCAACAAATCATCATTAATTGATAATTCATGATGATTATGTGCAGGATTCTTAATATAGATATATGAAATTACGTAATTATCATAATCAATTAAAGCATAAGAGTATTCAGTGTGCATTTGACCAAAAGATACATATCTGACATTATATGTTTCAATAAATGCATCATTTTTAAATAGTACATGATTTTCATCAAACAACAAATTAACATTATCGTCTTCTAACGATGAACTTAGTCTATTAATTTCATCAGCAAACTCATTTTCATTATACTTGGCAATTAATACTAATTCCCAAAAAGTACCTCTAAAATCAGGCGGAAAATAAGCAATATAATGATAATCAACTACTTCACTAACATTTTCAATGCTTTTTGGGAAAACATGCGTAATAGGCGTTCCTCCATCGTATAGTTTCTCTTCATACACTAAATACGAACTTGTATCATTTGAAGATATTCTTTCAATCTTGGCACAGCCAGCCAATATTATTTGAATTACAAATATTAGTATAATGCCTATTAAAAGATTAACTCGCATTTTTTTCTTAATTGCTTCAATTGCCATATTTTCACTCCCCAATAGTAAAACGATTACTAATGCAACTTTTATACAAATCGACTATGATTTATAAGTGATGACCGTTAAAACTTCAACACCATTAGTCATACAGAACATGTCAACTAAGCTAATATCTTTGATATCATAATACTCTTTCAGTATTCCTATATCACGCGCTAGAGTTGCTGGATTACATGATACATATATTATTTTTTTAATATTAGCGTTAATAATTGACCTCAATACTTTTTCTTCTATGCCTTTTCTAGGGGGATCGACTACAATACAGTCGACATTCTTATCAATAAAATCATCGATTAAGTCTTCAACTTTCCCAACATAAAAACTAGCATTAGTTATATTATTTAATACTGCATTATTTTTAGCATCTTTAATTGCTTCTTCTACAATCTCAATGCCGTATACATGTTTTACTCTTTTAGCTAAGCTTAAACTTATTGATCCTACTCCACAATAAGCATCAATTACATTCATATTACTAGCATCACTTCCTAAATTATCTAATACTAGTGAATATAACTTCTCAGTTTGACTTCTATTGATTTGGAAGAATGACTTGTGTGAAATCTTAAATTTTAGGCCTAATATTTCATCTACAATTTCATCTTTACCATATAAGCATATAGAATTCGCGCCAAGTATGACATTGTTATGCATCGTATTTATATTTTTAACTATACTAATAACATTACTAAATTTATTAACGATTTTACTAACTAATGCTTCTTCATTAGTTATTTTTTCTTTATAAGTTACTAAAACTATCATTAGTTCGCCCTTGTTGTTTTCTCTAACTAATATATGGCGAATTTCACCAGTTTTTTCTATTTCGTTGTAACTAGTTATTTTTAATTCGTTACAAACATTTTTAACAAAATTAATAACCTTAGTAACATTATCACTTTGGGTTAAGCATTCTTCAATTGCTACTACATCATGGCTATCTTTTTGGTAATAACCAAATACTAGTTTGCCTTTATCAGTTGTTCCTGCTGGCATTTGAATCTTATTACGATATGCAGATGGGTTTTCCATGCCATAAATCTTATTAGCAAGATAGTCAATCTTACCAATCTTTTTAAGCGTTTCATTAAATGCTGCTAGTTTTAAGTTTAAGCCCGCTTCATAATTCATATGAAGTAAGCTACAGCCTCCGCATAAAACAAAATATGGGCATAATGGTTTAATGCGATTTGGTGATGGCTTAATTACTTCTAATAATTTAGCAACGGCATAACTCTTAGTAACCTTTGTAATTCTAGCTTTTACTGTCTCGCCCGTAATTGCCCCTTCTACAAATACGACTAAATCATCTACTTTTGCTACACCTAGGCTTTCATAATTTTGGCCAATTATATTAAGTTGGACGATTTGTTTTACATTAACCATAATGCCTCCAAAAAAAGCGGTAACTTTGCTAAACAAAAATTACCGCTTTTATTTTAATTCATATTATAACTATTTTAATTCAGCAAAGTATTTAATAGTTCTAACCATTTGGCTAGTATATGAGTTTTCATTGTCATACCAAGAAACAACTTGAACTTCATATAAATCATCAGCGATCTTAGCAACCATAGTTTGAGTTGCATCGAATAAAGAACCAAATCTCATACCGATTACATCGCTTGAAACGATTTGATCTTCATTGTATCCGAATGATTCGTTAGCTTGTGCTTTCATAGCAGCGTTGATTGCTTCTTTAGTAATGTCTTTACCTTTAACTACTGCAGTTAAAATAGTTGTAGAACCTGTAACTACTGGAACACGTTGTGCAGAACCGATTAGTTTACCGTTTAATTCAGGGATTACTAGACCGATTGCTTTTGCAGCACCAGTTGAGTTAGGAACGATGTTAGCAGCGCCAGCTCTAGCTCTTCTTAAATCACCTTTACGATGTGGTCCATCAAGGATCATTTGGTCACCAGTGTATGCATGGATTGTAGACATGATACCAGATTGAACAGGTGCGAAATCATTTAGAGCTTTAGCCATAGGAGCTAAGCAGTTAGTTGTGCATGATGCAGCAGAAATAATATTATCTTCAGGTGTTAAAGTGCCTTCATTTACACCGAATACGATAGTTGGTAGATCGTTTCCAGCAGGAGCTGAAATAACAACCTTCTTAGCGCCAGCATCAATATGAGCTTGAGACTTAGCTTTAGAAGTGTAGAAACCAGTACATTCTAATACAACATCTACATCAAGTTCACCCCATGGTAAATCTTGAGCTTTAGGCATTGCATAGATAGTGATTTCTTTTCCATCAACTGTGATAGAACCAGGAGTAACAACTGTCTTACCATCTTCTGCGAAAACAGGTTCTTTAGAAGAAACAGTGTGTAAACCTTCTCCGATGTGACCAGCATATCCACCTTGAGCAGTGTCATACTTTAATAAATTTGCAAGCATTGCAGGGCTTGTTAAGTCGTTGATAGCAACAACTTCATAACCTTCAGCACCAAACATTTGTCTGAAAGCTAAACGACCGATACGGCCAAAACCATTAATAGCTACTTTTACAGCCATAATTAATAAATCCTCCCTTTGGTTTATTTTATTTTTCCATTACGATTATACTACAATATTTATAATTAATCAATAAAACAACTTATTATTTTAAGCTTGGTTTACCGTTTTCATTTGAATTCTTTTAGTGCTTCTAAATATCCATTAATGCCTTTACCAATAATTGTTTTAGCGCAAACATCGCTAATAACTAAATTAGCTCTAAAAGGTTCACGGTTTAAGACATCAGAAATATGCACTTCTACTGCCTTAACGTTGATTGATGCGATTGCATCGCGAATCGCATATGATGTATGGCTATAAGCACCTGGATTGATAATGATACCATCAAACTTATTGTAAGCTTTTTGGATATAATCAATTATCTTACCTTCGTAATTTGATTGGACGCATTTTACTTTTATGTTATTTGCTTTAGCTTCAAGTTTAATTAACTTGATTAGATCTTTATAAGTAGTTTTACCATAAATATCTACTTCTCTAATACCTAACATATTGATACTAGGTCCGTTGATTACTAATACTTTTTTCATATCTTACCTCTTTTATCCTCTACCATTATACAATAAAATGATAAAAAGTGTAAGATAAACATCTTACACTTAAAATCTAATTTCTTCTTCCCATGATTATCGCTACAATATAAAGTACACGAATGTATAACCAAATAATTGTAAATACTAATCCGAATGAAGAATACCATTCAAATTCTTTGCTCATGCCACCTTCAACCGCAATTCTTATTTGTTCCATATCGCTAAATAAGAATAATACTACTAAAAATACCATAACGATTGATGTGAATAATGATAAGCCAAAGTTATCGCCGCTAATTGTAATTAAGCCAAATAAGCTTAAGATATAGCTAATAAACCAACCAATTAATAAACTCATTGAGAATATTAATAAGAATCTAATAAATGCTTTAGTTACTTTAACTAAACCAGTTAAATAGAATACTGCTACAACCATTACACAAGCAATTGTAGAAATTAATGCTACTCCTACTACGCCTGGAATTACTAATTCTAGGATTAGTGAAAGCAATCCTACAATCATACCTTCACATAGACAGTATACCGTACCAGCATATTTAGCAGCGCGTGGTGCCATCATGGCTATCATTGAAGAAATAAAGCCAACTACGAAAGCGCCAATTAAAAATGCTACACCAAGACTAGGATTTAAAACCATTAATAAAATACCAAGGCCAGCACCAACTAGTACCATTAAAATATAATATAATGTTTTAAATGCTACTCCTTTATATGTGCATACACGAGTATCGCTAAATTCTTGCTTTCTAGCTGCACTAAATACTGGATTTGAATTACGCATAATAATCACCTCTTTAGTAAATTATACCTTTGCACGTCATTAAATGCAAAGGTATAACATTTTATTTAAGATATTTTTAATTAAAATAGTCCAAATGAATTATCTTCATCATCAGCTAAATCACCAAATGCACCAAGTTCATCTAATTTATCAAGTTGAGTTGAGTTAATCTTAGTTCTATTTAAGACATCTTTCTTAGATGTAAATGGCTTCTTATTTCGTTCTTCGACGATTGATTCAGCTGTTGCTCCACCTAGTGAGTCTAGAGCACTAAATGGAATTAATAAGCTATTATCTTCTTTATTAACGATAAAGTCATAAGCAGCTGAATTATTAATATCAATTTGTTTAAACTTAACACCTCTTGCACTAGCTTCTAATACTAATTGTAAGCAGTTAAGAACATCTTGATCTTTATTAGTTGATGTCTTCATTTGTACTTTGTTTTGTAAGTCACGAATTGCGATTTGAATTCGATCTTTACCACCAGCCATTGCTTCAATATCAAAGGCTTTAGCACGTCTTGAGAAGAATGCGGAATAATAGTAAAGTGGCTTATAAACTTTGAACCAACCAATTCTTAAAGCCATGATAACATACGCTGTAGCATGGGCTTTAGGGAACATGTATTTAATAAGTTTACATGATTCAATATACCATTTAGGTACACCATATGATAACATTTCCCTTTCGTAATCAGTTGATACGCCTTTACCTTTTCTTACTTTTTCCATAATCTTAAAGGCATCACTTGATGGAACATTCTTTGATACTAAATAAACCATAATGTCATCACGACATCCGATTAATTCTTTAAATGGAATTGCTGGGAATCCTTCTTTCTTACCGTGTAAGAAATCACGAGCATTACCATTCCATACGTCAGTTCCATGACTTAATCCCGATATCTTTAGTAAATCCGCATAAGTCTTTGGTGCTGCTTCTCTTAGCATGTCTTTGGCAAGCTTTGTACCAAATTCAGGGATACCAGTTGTACCAATGTCTTCTCCATCTACATCACTAGGAGCTATACCGAGTGAATCCACTGAATTAAACAATCTAAAGACAGCAGGGTCCAAAATTGGAATATCTTCTACCGCACTAAAATCAAATTCTTCTGGATGAGCATGAACGCAATCCATCAAGAACTTAATCATGGTTGGATCATCATGGCCAAGAATATCAAGTTTTAATAAATTCTTTTCGAATTTATGATAATCAAAGTGAGTAGTTCTCCAAGTAGATGTCATATCATCGGCTGGGAACTGTACTGGAATGATATCTGTAAATTCAATTTCTTTAGGTAATACTACGATTCCACCTGGATGTTGGCTGGTAGATCTTTTAACACCTGATATTTTATCGGCAAGCAGTGTAATCTCGGCTTGACGAGCGATTTCACCTTGACGTTCGAAATAATTACGAACATATCCATATGCTGTCTTATCAGCAATTGTTAGGATAGTTCCGGCACGGAAGGCATGGTCATTACCAAACATTGTTCTACAGAATTCATGAGCTTTAGCTTGGAATTCACCTGAGAAGTTAAGGTCAATATCTGGTACCTTAACATCCGTTTTACTACCTAAGAATGTTTCAAATGGAATATCAACACCATTTCGCTTCAATGGTTTTCCGCAGACTGGACATACTGCTTCTTCTAGATCAAAACCAGTATCAGCTTCTTGTAATGCTTTTTCAAACATTAATTGTTCTTCGCTACGCTCATAAATCTTCTTTTCTTCATCGCTATATTTAATAGCTACGAAATGGCAATGAGGACAATAATAATGTGGAGGCAAAGCATTAACTTCGGTAATGTTCATGAATGTAGCAACGATACTGCTACCTACACTACCACGGCTTCCAACTACATAGCCAGAGTCAGTAGAATACTTAACTAGTAGGTGCGAAATATAATAAATTGAAGCATATCCTTTTCCTAAGATTACTGATAATTCTTTTTCAATTCGATCTTCAATGAATTTAGGAAGTGGATCACCATAAATCTTCTTCGCATTAGTGTATGTCATTTCCCTAACACCACCCTCAAATGATGGTACGCCATTATCTTTAAGCATATCATCTTTAGGTGTGAACAAATCTTGAGGGAATAACGAATATGAAGAAATCATATCCGCTATTTTATTAGTATTTGTAACTACTACTTCATATGCCAAATCATCACCTAAGAACTTAAATTCATTAAGCATTTCTTCGGTATTCATAAAATGCATTGAAGGCACATTCTCAATAATGTCTTTAAGCGGATGCACACCACCACCGATTTGTGGAGCATCAATATAAATCTTTCTTAACAACAGATCTTCTTTCTTTAAGTGGTGAACATTACCTGTTGCTACAACTATTTTACCTAACTCTTTAGCTGCTTTAATGATCTTTTTAATCGTATCTTCGATAAATCCGTATACGGCTTTATCTTGATAACGATGTACTAATACTGAACAAATACTAACTGGTTGGATTTCTATATAATCATAGAATTCCATAACCTTTAATAGTTCTTCATAACTCTTATTATAAGCTGTATCAAATACTTCACCTTCGATACAACCAGAACCAATTAATAATCCTTCACGATGTGCTTCTAAGAAGCTCTTCAAAACCATTGGTTTTTTATGGAAATGAGTTGTATGTGAATCTGATACTATTTCATATAAGTTCTTACGACCGATTTCATTTTTAGAAAGAATCGTAAAATGCGTTGGATAAGCTAACTCAAATGCTGCTTCTAGGTCGATACATTTATTTATTTCATCATAGAAATTAATATGTGCCTCATACAAATCACTTAGCATCTTAATGAAGCAATAAGCTGTAGCTTTAGCATCATTAATCGCACGGTGATGTTGAAGAAGTTCTACATCGAAGTATTGACATAATGCTTTTAAGTTAAACTTTTTTAATCTTGTACCATGACCATATCTAACTTTAGCTAATTGTAATGTATCAATTGAAGGTGTATCACTGGCATTAATTCCAAGTCTTGCTAATCCTTGGAACAAATGCGAATTGTCAAATGTCGCATTGTGAGCAACAAGGATACAGCCTTTAAAGAAATCATAAAAGGCTGGTAATACTTCATCTACGCTTGGTGCATTTCTAACATCATCATTAGTGATACTAGTCAATTCGGTAATTTGTCTACCAATTTCGCGTTTTGGTTTTACGAATGTAGAAAACTCATCAATGATTTGACCATTTCTAACTTTCGCAGCAGCTACTTCAATAATTTCATTATAGTTACTTGAAAAACCAGTTGTTTCTAAGTCGTATACTACAAAGGTTGCATCTCTTAAATCTAAGTTAACAGTCTTATCGCTTTCATTTAAGGCGATTTTATATTTATCTTCATCAACTAATTCGCCTTCTAAACCAAAGATTGGTAAGATTCCGGCTTTAGTACATTGTTCGTATAGATCAGGAAAAGCATGAATATTATGCATATCAGTTAACGCTACAGCGCGATGACCAAAGTCAGCAGCTGTAGAAACATAATCAGCGATATCCATAACGCTATCTTGCACACTCATCTTTGAGTGAGCATGTAGTTCTACTCTTTTAACTGGTGCTAAATCAACAGGTTTAGTTTCTACTTCATTTGCATCATTAATAATCATTAAGTCAGTGATATTGAATACAATATCCCTAACATATTGATCATATGATAAGAAGCCACTACATTTAACTCTTACACCAGCAACAGCTTTTTCTTTATAATATTGTTCATTTCCTTCAATCTTTAAGTTAATGAAAGTTTTAATAACAATCGCATGATCTCCTTCTACTAATGTAGCTTGGTAAATCATAAATCTACGATCATCAGTCTTTGAATTTCTTTCAATGACTTCTGATTTTAATATCTTACCTTCAATAGCAATCTCTTGATTGCCATTCTTTTGATTATATTCAACTAAATCAGCTTGACTAGAAGGTAAGTTAGCAAGTGGAGTAGAAGGTCTATTAATAGCTGCCTTCTGTTTAGGTGGCTTAATATATTTCTTTTTCTTAGTATCATAATCATCACTTGTTTCTGTAGTTGAAGAATCATACTGAGATTGTTGACGAAGAGCATCCGCATTTGCTCTTTTATTATTTTCTTCAATAATATTAAGGATAGGTGTTTCAAAAGCACTAGCAACTGCTTCAACTTCTGCTTTAATGCCAAGAACTTTAAAGTAATTATTGATACCTTCAATAATTCCCGCTAAAACTTCTACTTCATCATTATTAGCAACAAATATTGAAACTTTATTCTTTTCAAAAGTTTTATTCATTTCGTTAATAATTGCATAACGATGTTGAGAATCTTCTAAAGAATTAATAGTGTAATTGAAATAATCACTCAATGCTTCGTTAGAGATTGCTGGATTATCATAATGAACAACTAGCTTTGTTCCCTTGAATCCTTCTTCTAAGAAATATTTATCAACTGCCTTTTCTACAATCAATAAATTTTGAATACTTAATACATTAGGGAAATGCAAAGTGACGGTAGCAATCATCGTATTTCTAAAAACGTGAATATCTTCTAATTGTCCATCAAATAATTCCGGAGTTATCTCCACATTTGATCTTTTTAAAATGTCTAAATACAATTGTAATTGATTGTCTTGCATTTATTTCACCATACCTTCGTAAAAGCATTATAACATAATTATAGGGTATATAAAAGAGGTTTTAAAAAAGTTTGATTAAAGCGACTATCTAAGATAGTCGCTTTATTTTCATCTTCTAAAAACTTTGTTCCAAACATCTTTAACGAAGTTAAATACTTTCTTAATTCCTTTTTCATAAACAACATCGCTAAAGAAATGTCCGATCTTTGTAAATGTACGTGTAAAGAAATTACCTAACTTTACGTACCATTTCACTTTAATTATTTCATTGTCGTCGCCTAAAACATGCAGATTAATATCTACATATTCTTCTACACCATCACTATATGTCACTCTTAGACGATATAAATATGTTCCCGCAACCGATGTGTTATCAGTGTATTCATCTACCACTACTTCTACATCTGTATAATCTACTCTAATTAGGCCACTGCTAATTGCCGCATCTAAAATTTCACTAGGAGTATATGCATATCCATTCTCTACAATCAACGTTGTCTTATTGATTAAGAAAAATGGCATAATAGCATCAGTTACCGTAACACTAATTGTAAATTCTGCGTAATTGTTTTCATCATCAGTTGCCCTAACGACAATTTCGTATTCCCCAGGAATATTCTTATTAGCAGTATATGTATCATTTGCTACGATAATATTTAAATCATTATCAATTACATCAGTTGCACTTACACCGCACTTACTAATGATTTCACTTGCTGTAATATCGCTTGTATATGAAGTAGTGAAACTGCTAGCACCAGTTATTACTGGTGGCACATTATCATAGACACGCATTGTAATCTGCGTTTGACTACTATTACCAGAACTATCAGTTACTGTAACCGGAATCACATAATTGTTTACTTGATTATAACTAGCTAGATAGACATTTGAATCTACAAAAATACTTAGCGATTCAATTCCATCATAATTATCAGTAGCTACAATGCCATTTTGGAATGTGGAATTATCGATTGCTAAATCGGAATATCCTCTTTCATAAAATAGAGTTGATTGATCAGTATTAATAACTGGCGACACTTTATCTTCTACAATCACTTTAACTGCTAAGCTTGAAGAATTATTTTTTGTATCGCTTGCCCCAAAAACAATATTGTATTCTCCAAGTTCACGGTCTTTAATGTTATTCTTATTTGATACTTTAGCTTCATACTGATTAGAATCAGTATAAGTTAGTGTTCGATTGCCACTATAATCATCAACTGCTACAAGTCCAGTTTGAGATATAATTTGGGCAATTGATGGTGGGTTATCTACCGGAATACGAATTGAATACTGTTCACCACTAAAAGCTAATGCTTGCGTTGAAGTATTATTTGTAATTCTTGTAATCTTTACTTTAGACCCTACATCATTAATTGTAGTCCCAGCTTCAGCTGTTCCAAATACAATCACGTAATTAATTGTATCTTGAATGTTATTTAAAGCTGGTAATGGGAAATAAACTACATTGCCACCTGCATCAAAGTTTACACTGCTATTTAAGACGTTTGCTAAGGTAGAATTGGTTGCACACGAAAAGGTAGCACTGCTAATGTTTTGTTTAAAACCATAATATTCCCTTGCATAATTTAAATCTAGGCAATACCAACCATTTGCATACGTATTAGATGCAAAATTGATCGACCCATTTAAGGTTCCTTTACCATTATTTGCTATTGTAATTGATGCGGTTGTGGAAAAGACGTTAGGGATACTTTGCGGGATTTGCGTATTATATAGACGCACTACGACTAGGGATGTAAGTAAGTTACCTGATACATGGCGCGAGTATGTATCATAATCAATATCCACAAAATAATACCTAACTTCATCATCCAAAATGAACTCTAACTTAACGCCACCTTTTTGTTCATCATATTCATAATATGAATTATTGATAGGAGTTTTTTGTCCATCTGGAGAAAAACTATAACTTACACTAACTGATACGCTATCATATTCTATTTGATAATGTGATATGAAATAACTCATATCCAAAAAATAGCGATCATCAAAATCGACTTCATCTTCATCGCCAACTCTAATCGTAGCATATGCCTTTAAGTGACCTAATGGTTCCTCAAAAGAAAGGTTACTTAAATAAACTGGAGGATTAGATGCATTTACTCTTAAAGAAAAGGCGCTTAAGATCAAAAATAAACTAAAAAATAGTAAACTAAATTTGCGCATAATAATTGCTCCTTTCGCATATATAATTAACAAAAGGAGCATCTTATTTCTTATTAAAATAAAAAACTTTCCGAAAAATCGGAAAGTTTTTAATGTATTATCCAAATATTTGCATAACTAGAGCATATAATGCGCTAATTAATACGAATAATGTAGTAGCTACTGTTGACATCATCTTAATGAAGATATCTAGAGCAACACCAACAACGTCTTTTCTAGTATCACCGATTGTATCACCAGTTACGGCTGCTTTATGAGCGGCTGTTCCTTTGCCGTGGCCTTCGATTGCGCCAGATT
Organism: Bacilli bacterium; assembly: GCA_017962745.1. Taxonomy (GTDB): domain Bacteria; phylum Bacillota_I; class Bacilli_A; order ML615J-28; family CAG-698; genus RGIG8164. The sequence goes on from JAGCUR010000016.1 coordinate 148,642, forward strand.
CAATATATTTCTTAGCGTTATCGAATGCACCACCTGAGTTACCCATGAAGATAGCTCTAGGAATTGCAACGATTGTAGAACCTAGTAAGATACCTAAAACTAGTTCTGGTCCAAAGATGGCACCAGCTACTAGTGGAACTGCTAAAGCGATGATAGATGGAACTAACATTCTCTTTAAAGCAGATGATGTAGCAAGTCTTACAAGTTCGTTATAATCTGGTTCTACTTCTCCAGTTAATACACCAGGTTGTGATAATTGTCTATCACCAACGTCAGCTAATTCCTTAGCTGATTTGATTGTATTATCTGTTAATAATGCACAGAAGAATTCAATTAAACCACCACCGATGATTGCACCAGCGATTAATAAGAAATCAGATACTTTTGGTGCTTCTGCGAAGTGACCAACAAACGCACAAATTAATGATACAGTAGCGAATGCAGCTGATCCAATGGCAAAGCCTTTACCGATAGCAGCTGTAGTATTACCAACTGAGTCTAATTTATCTGTGATTTCACGTACATCTGGGTCTAAGTGGCATGATTCTGCAAGACCACCAGCGTTATCAGCGATTGGTCCGAATGCATCGATTGATACAGTTGTACCAACAAATGAAAGCATTCCAAGAGCAGCAATTGCGATACCATATGTTCCGCATAATAAGCCTGAAACGATTAGTGATACACCAATGATTAAAATTGGGAATAAGCAGCTCTTACTACCAACTGCATCGCCTTTAGTAACTACGAATGCTTCACCTTCAGTAGCATATTCAGCGATAGTCTTTGTTGGAGAATAATCAGCACTTGTGTAGTATTCAGTAATTAAACCGATTGCTACACCACTAATAATACCAAGGCATGCACTAACAAATGGTGATGCCCAACCAATCTTCCATCCTAAAGCTTCAAAGTTAGCATCCTTGAATGCTACATAGCTTAGCACTCCACAAACAACTAATGTAATACCAGCAGAAATATATGTTGCTAAGTTCAATTCTTTAGATGGGTTGTTACCCATTTTACGAATAGTAACAATGAAAATACCAAGTACGCAACCTAGTAATCCACCACCTGCCATTACTAGTGGGAAGATGTATGCGCTATTGAATAATTCAGCGCTCGCAATCATTCCACTTTCAAGTAATGAAATAGCGATTACGATTGATGCTGCAATTGTTGCTACAAAGCTTTCAAGTAAGTCTGAGCAGTTACCAGCAATATCGTTAACGTTATCACCGATGAAGTCAGCAATTACGTTAGGAACTCTACTATCATCTTCTGGTAAATCATTTCTGATCTTACCTAAGATATCGGCTGAAATGTCAGCTGCTTTTGTATAGTTACCACCAGCAACACGGTTAAACATTGCTACAGTTGAGCAACCAAGTGCATAAGTAGTGATTCTCATAACTGATGTATTAGTTAATAATGCATCAATCTTTATGATTCCGCAGCCATTAAATAATTTTATACCAGTTAAAGTTGAAATTGCTTGATCTGATGTACCAATTCCGCTTAATAAAACGATCAATACGATACCAAGTAATCCACATGCTTGAACAGCTAGACCTGAAATTGATCCACCTGATAAAGCTACTTTAACAGTTTCTCCAATTGATAAAGATGTTCTAGCTTTGTTAGCAGTACGAACATTAGCATAAGTTGCTGATTTCATACCAACGATACATACAACACTAGACATTACTGCACCTAGTAAATATGTAAGACCGCTAAATGATTCAATAAATAAACTGAATAAAATAGCAAGTACAGCTACTACGATACCAATTGTTTTAAATTCTTTTAAAATAAATACGTTAGCACCTTCACGAATGATTCCACTCATCTTAACCATACGATCAGTACCTTCATCCATTCGCTTAATCTTGATGTAATTATAAACTACAAATAAAGCCGCAATTAAGCAAATTCCAATAACTATGTAAAGCCACCATTGTGTCATTATTAAAAAAATCCCCTTTCAATACGAATTTTCATACATTTACCATTATATTCCAAATACCGTCAATATTCAATAAAAAAAAGATGCATTGCATCTTTTAAATGATTATTTTTCTATTTGTTCTTCTGTTACTTCTTCTTTCTTTTTATTTAGTAACGGAATTAAAAATGAATAAAGCAATAATACGCATGAAGCAATAAAGTTAATTAGGAAATAACTCTTATAACCATATGCTTCAATCAAGTTACCATTTACATTATTAAATATGAATAATAAAATCGCATAAACTAAAGTACATAACATTATTCCTTTAGTTGCTTTGTCTTCGCCAACTAAATCAATAATATACTGATAACTTACATGTAACATAATACCATATCCGATTCCACGTAAGCCTGATGTTGCTATTACTAACCATACTGGAGCATATAAATAACATACAAGTATTCTAATAGCTAAAGTAAAAGCCGATATTATTAATAAAATATATGGCGATACTTTCTTATTTATCTTATTTAGAATAAGTAATGTTACTAGTTCTACGGCTACAAAATAAGAAAATACGAGCCCGTATCCATCGCTATCTACCCCTCTAGTCTCTAAATATGTTCCTAAGAAGTTACTATTTGTAAAGATTAGGGCAAGCATTAATCCATAAAAGAACATAAAGAAGATAAACCTTTTATTGGTTAATACTACTTTATAGTCGGTTGAATCTTTTTTATTTTGGACATGTTCTTCTTCAATATGAATATCTTTTAATAATAAATAAAGTATACCGCTAATGGTAAATAGCAAAAAGCTTACGCCAAATGCTACTTGATAACTTACTAGTTTACAAACATAGCCACCAACTGCGGTTGCAATAATGTATGATGCTGATCCAAACAATCTAAATCCCGAATAGTTTTGTTTAGAATTATCGCAGTATATAGCAAGTAGCGAATCCATTAACCCGTAATGACAAGCCCCAAAGATCGCCATTAGAATCGCAAGGCCAGTAATAAAATAAAAATCACTACTAAAACCAATTAGTAAAATCATCAATCCTTCTAGGATTGATATTATGCCTAAAGTGATTTTGGTCGTTTTGATTTTATTACAAATCTTAGCATAGATTGGATTTAAAATGATAGCTAGTAATGGCGATATACTTAAGATAAAACCAATCTTTGCTTCTAATAAGCCTCTACTTACTAAATATAAAGCAAAGAATGGATAAAAGAATCCATCGCCTAAATATCTAATAGCGGTTAATGCTTTGTATTTTATGTTTTCTTTTTTCATACTACTTTCCTACTTAATTACTAGTAGATTATACTCTAAATCATCAATAAAATAAATACAAGTTTAGTAAAAACTAAACTTGTATATATGATCAACCGAGTCCGGCTCTTATTAAAATAAACTTAGCGATGACAAATAAAATACTAAATCCTAAGAATCCATCAAATACATAACTTAAGATTCTAATCCATTTCGTTTCTACTTGCCTATTTCTAATAGAAATTGGCAGTAAAATAATTGAAGTAACTAAAATAAAGGCCATCGGGATAAAAAATGCCAGTATAATAGCAAACCCTACAAATATAGCCGCAAAACCTGTTGCTATTTGAGCGCCAGCGTCTCCTTCATTTTGTTCTTGTGATGAAGCAATAAAATTATCCATCGCCTCTTTAAAACTTGAAGTAGCTAAAATAAGAATAATAACTAAAATAATTGTTAAGAATACACTAATAACAATACTTGATGCTAATCCTTTTTTATTATTCATGATTTCACCTTTTAATTACTTAAATAATCAAGTAATCCTTTTAATCCTCTTTCTTTATAAATATCTTTATAAAAAGATACTTCATCACCAATTAATGTATCAATTACTCCAATTCCTAGTAATTCTACTGGTGCTTTATCATCAGTTAGGACTAAATCACCACCACTATATTCTTCAAGTCTAGCTTCTACATAAGTATTTAGAAAATATTTAAGTGTTTCATCTTCAATTGTTTCTATATTATTATGCAAGTTAGTTAGCATTTGAGCGTTATTTGATGCTAGTAAGATACGATTTGTCGAACTGCGAACATCCACATAATGTACTTCGCTAAAGCATTTAGTGATTGTATCACATAAATAGAAATTGATGTTTCCTTCTTCATCTGATCGCATATTTAAGTTTACTACCATTACGCCATCATCAGTTAAATGGTCTTTAACTAAATTAAAGAACTCAATAGTTGACATTTGAAATGGAATTGTGATGTCTTGATAAGCATCTAACATTATAACATCATATTTTTCTTTATCGATATTTAAAAATGCTCTACCATCATAATTATAAACTTGACAATCTTCTGATAGGTGAAAGTATTCATAAGATAATCTAATGATATCTTTATCAATTTCCACCCCAGTTATGTCCACATTATTAAAATATTTATAAGTTTGGGTAGCGTAAGTTCCACTTCCCATCCCGAGTATTAACATTTTTGTGTTAGCACGGTTATAAATATTACTAGCTGGTAATGCTGATAAGCAATAATTATAATAATCACCAGTGTAAAGACTATCAGTTTTATAATATGTTGACTGGACGCCAAATAATACGTTTGTAGAGAGGTCGATACTAGTATCGTCTTCCGTAACTCTTAAGTAGTTATATACTGATTCACCTTCATAAACTGAGTTTTCTTCCCAAAAAGCGAAATTAGTTTTCGATCCAAATATAAAGCCTAACGTTAATAATATTATTCCGACAATTGCTTTAATTGGAAATAGTTTGCAAGATACAAAATATACAATCGATAATACTAATAATATTGCCGCAAAAATTAAAAATGTTAGATTAGTTCCAATCGTTGGGATGGTTACAAATGTTGGTAAGAATGTACCAATGATTGAACCAACTGTATTAAAAGCTCCTAACCATCCAACTGTCTTTCCACTTTCATCTAATGACTTAGTAGCATATTTAACAAGTGATGGTGTTGTGGTACCAAGTAAGAATAGTGGGAAGATAAATAAAATGATGCAAGATGCTGTTGCGGCGACAATTAAGTAGCCTGAACTTACTGTAAATATTAGTAAAGCAGAAATTCCCGCTATTACATATTTACCAACTAGCGGAATTAGCGCTAGCCAACAAGCAGCAATTATAATTCTGCCATATAATTTATCAGGGTTAGGATCTTTATCAGCTTTCTTACCACCATAAATGTTGCCTAAAGCCATGGCAATCATAATGGACCCGATAACGATTGTCCAAACGATTTGGCTTGAAGAAAAGTATGGAGCAAGTAATCTTTGAGCACCTAACTCTACTGCCATAACACTCATACCTGCGAAAAACTCAGTTAGGTATAAAAATATTTTGTTGTTTAAAATCCTTTTATTCATAAATTATCCTCTAATCCATTTTACCATTTTTTCATCTAAATCCCAACAATAAAATTAACGAGGCAATGCCTCGTTAGTTTTATGCTTTCATATTATCATCACCAGTTGGGTTAACTATTGAATAACCGATGTTAGTTAAGTGGTCGGCACATCTTTCAAGTTCTGTTAACAAATTAGAATGGAATGGTGATAATTCGTTATTACATTCATTTTTCTTAATACGATTGAAATGATTATTACTGAATAATTCTTTTAAATCATCAGTTTCATCTTCTAATTCATGAAGTTTTTGTAAATCATCATATTTTTGAAGCATGAATATTTTACTAGATAAGTTAAACATCTCTTTTAACACATCTGCATAGCTACTAAATTCTTCTACTGCCACATCAGAAAACTTTAAGTCTTCAGATTGCATTTTTCTAGCCATCGATAAGAAGTTACATGCATGGTCACCGATACGTTCAATGTCATTAATTACGTGGTAGTATGCACCGATCTTCTTTTCATCATTTAAACTTGCTTTTGATGATATTTTAATTAAGTAATCTGATATCGAATTATTTAAAAAGTCGATGTCATCTTCTCTTGCTTCAATTTCTTTTGCTTTACTTAAATCTTGGTAAAGCATAGCATCAATTCCTAAGAACAAGTTAATACGTGCCAGCTCTAGCATGCCTTCAATTTCTTTTTTAACTTGGATAATCGCAACTGATGGTGTATTGATTAAGTTATTATCTAGATGGTGGATAATTCCTTGTTGTTTTAGACTCGCTTTATCCTTGAATGCTTTATTAGCGAATGCTTCAATTGGCTTAGTTAAAGGTAAGACAATGATTAAGAATAATACATTATAAACTACCGTAAATAATGCTAACATGATCGCTATATCATCGCTAGGGACATTATTAAGCATGTTAAATAATGGTGTAGATACTGCCCATACGATAATTGTCGCTAGTATTGCCCCAATTACCCTAACAATGATTACAGAATTTGTTACTCTTTTAGCTAAGATATTACTCTTTAAGCTAGCTAAGAATGTTGGCATTAAAGCACCAATTGTGGCACCAAGTACTAAATAAAAACCTGATGATATTAAATTAGGATTAGTTCCAACCATTACGATAATAATACCGTTAGTAGCTGATGATGATTGGGTAAGCATTGTAAGGAGTGCCCCAATAATCATCAAAAGGATTGGAAAGTTAATGCTACTTAAAATATTAACAATTCCATTTTGAATAGTCGCTAGTGAAAATGCACCCTTCATGGCTTCTAGTCCAAAGAATAAAATACCAAAGCCTACTAATACTTCTCCCACACTTTTAATACCTTCATTTTTAAAGAAGCCAAAGATAAACCCAATAAATGCTACTAGCATTAAAAACATTGAAAAAGAAAATGAAGATAATGCAACTAATACACCTGTAATAGTTGTCCCTACAAACGCACCAAGCATTAACGATATACCTTGAGAAAACGTTAAAGCGCCTGCACTCAAGAAGCCGACAACCATTACGGTTGTGGCACCACTTGATTGCACAATCGCAGTTGTGCCGGCACCAATCGCAGCTGATGCTATTTTATTATCTTTAATTTTCCTAAATAGTTTTCTAATTGATCCACCAGCACAAGTTTTTAGTCCATTAGACATAAAATTCATACCAGTTACAAATACAACTAGACCTACTAGTAAATAAATAATTTGTTTTACTACTTCCATTTATTACTCCAATTATAAACAATATCTAATTACATTTTACTTAAATAGCACATTAAAGTCAAATCAATACAAGCTACTAAATGAGTTAAACGTTTTCTAAAAAAAGTTGCTATTTCTAGCAACTTTATATCATTATTCAATATTCTCTGCGTTATTGCAGCCACTGCCATCCTGCTTATAGTTAGAGCATCCAAACAAGTATCCGCTTTTATCTTTTCTTGGCTTAACATACATTACGCCGCCACACTTAGGGCATAAGTGGATGCTTTTCTTACCGCTCTTTAAGTTATTAGTCATATAGTCACATACCTCAGGTTCATTAGTGCATATGTATAGTCTTAAGCCATATGCTTCATTCTTTTGAACCTGGAGTGGGTATCCACAAACAGGACATTTAGTTCTATTCTTTGTTAATAATGTAACTTCTTTTTTAAGTGGAAAATCTTTATCTTGAAGATTAACTTTATCACTATAGTCATTCAACAACTCTAAAACAAATATAGATGGGTTGTTATCTGGTGCTAGAATAAATACTCGATTCTTTGTTCTAGTTAAAGCAACATAGAAAAGTCTTCGCTCTTCGCTGAAATCATAACTTTCATCTTTTGTTCGAACAAAATTAAATATTGGATCATCTTCTATTTGTGATGGAAATCCATATTTTCCATTCAGCGCATTAATCAATATGACATTATCATAAGTTAAGCCTTTTGTTTTATGAGCCGTCATAAATGTTAGTTTAACATCAGGATATTTTACTGATTTGATGACATCATTTTTAATTATTTCATCATTAGAGTAGAATAAACCGGTTTTAAGCAAATGATTACCATCGAAATTATATCTTCCGATTATTAATATATTCTTACTCTTTTCATCTATCTTTTGAATTAGGCCGATTACTTTTTCTAATAATCTAGCTTTATTCATGTCAGCACCTTCATTAACTTTTGATTTGTAACTGCCATCATACGAATAAATAGTAATAGGTTTATCAATATGTTTGTTAGATATTAATTGTTTCTTTATTTGACTATCATTCTTTTGAACAAAGCCACCAGCAATATCAATTACTTCTTGGGCATTTCGATATGTCTTCGTGATTTTAAGCACTGATGCATATCCCATTTCCTTCTCAAATTTAGTAAATAAATTAACTTCACTTCCTGCATAACCATAGATTGCTTGCCAATCATCGCCAACAACGCTTATTTTAGCGTTTGTGGCATTCTTTATTTCATTTACCAAATTAAGTCTTGCTCTAGATATATCTTGATATTCATCAATCAAAATATATTTAAAATTGATCTTATCTTTAACAGCATCAACTTCCTTTAATAATCTAGCTGACTCATTGATCATATCTTCAAAATCCACAAGCTTTTTGTCTTTTAGATAAAGTTGATAAGCTAAATATACTTTTTCCATTATGGTTAAGAACAATATATTTCTTGGATTATTTGTTTTTCTTTTTAAAACATCAAAATCGCCATCATTATAATTTTTAGTTTTAAATAGACTGATAAATCTTGAAGCTATATTACAGAATTTATAAATATATTTATTATCCTTGTTCCTTGTGATTGCATCATAAATCTCTTGATCATCTTTTTTAACAAGCATAAAACCTTTGTTTTCTAATTCTTCTTTTAAATGATCAAGTAATGGCCTTCCATCATTATATTTAGAAAAAGTAGTGATTAACTTTGTACCATGTATTTGATGGTGGTTAATCTTATACTTCATATTAACAATATATCTATCAAGCTCTTCTTTTGTATAACGAGTATTTCTACCATCTTCTGTGATACCAAAATGCTCAATGTAGCACTCGTTATCACCCTGCTTAATATAAAAGTCTGGTGTATAAATCTTATTTGCGTTTGGAATTGGATACTTATATGGCTTTTCATATTCGTATTCAACGTTATTCAAGAACAAGAAGTTTGCAATTTGTACTTCTTCGCTACTTCTCAGCACTTCATTTTGAATAGTCTTGTTTGTTTTTTGACCTTCTAGAATAAACTCTTGAATATTACTCTTAAGTGTTGAATAGTCGCTAGTTTCAATTAACGTAAAGTGGTCTTCTAACGATATGTTTTTAGTTACATCTTCTGTTAAGTCAAGATAATATGCAAATAGCATGATTAGCTCACTGAGTAACTCTTTATCAGTGCTAACTAGTTTATTAATGTAATCTTTAATGAAATAAAAGTTTTCGCTGCAAATACCAGTATCTGCATAATTGACATCTTTTTTAACTATCGCTCTTCCGCATGAATGGAATGTTGAAATAGGCACATCATATCCTAATTTGTCTTGAATCTTATCTTTCAACTCATTTACTGCTTTATTCGTGAAGGCAATTATTAAAATATCCTTTGGATCAATGTTTCTTTTGTCAATCAAATATTTAACTTTGGCAGCTAGCGTAGTTGTTTTGCCTGCACCTGCACCAGCGATAATCAAAGAATAATCTTCATCATCCAAGCATACACATCGTTGTTCATCATCTAATAGAACATTTGCATCCACATCTTTTAAAATATTATCAAAATATTCTTTATCACTTTTTAAATGTTTTTCTATAAAACTATCATTGTGTTTCTTTATTAGCGAATAGTTGGCTGTTATATCCTTATATTTATTAAGGAAATCATCTACTAATTCTTTATCGATTTTGTTATCTTTACAGTATTTTGCGATACTATTCGTAGAAATCAAAACGTTAATCTTCTCAAACGAATCCTTGTAATCTTCTTTTATTTCTTGAAGATCACTCCTTGAGATGAACTTATCTTGAGATAAAAGATCATTATACAGGCGTGCGAAAGAATGTAAAGCTGTCGCTAGATCATCATTTTCATTGTGAACACTTTGATCAGTTGTAACTTTACTATTATTATCTTTATTTCTCTTAAACAATTTATCGAATAATCCCATAAAGATATCCCTTCGTCTTTTTATAAAATTCTTAAAAATATGATAGCTAATGACTGATTTTCACTAACATTTTACAATAAATTGCTGATTATATCAACAAACCTAACGAATGTGCAAAAAGCTCACTATCATTTTAGAATCAGTTTATGACTTTATTAAGTAAAATAATGATTTAATTATTCTTTTCATAAATACGCCATAAATTATTTAATACATTAAAATCACTTCATTAAAACATAGTAATAAAGATAATCATATAATAAAAAAACAGCTGACATTAATCAGCTGTAATAATCTCACTGGAGGCTCCAGTCGGATTTGAACCAACGATCAGGGTGTTGCAGACCCACGCCTTACCACTTGGCTATAGAGCCATCCTACCCAAACATTATAGCAAATCTAAATAATCTTTTCAACTCTTTTATATTATTTTAGGCATTCATTTACTTGGTAAATGTAACTTTTGCCATCTTTTCCCACTCTATTTACAATATCTAAATAGGTTAAAACATTTAGAGCAATTTGAGCATCACTCTTTGTAATTTTTGCTAACTTGGCATAATCTTTACTAGTAAAATGACTAGGAAGGTCTCCAGGTATAAATAATCTATAATCGCATAAATTATAAATATCTACTTCATTAAATAAATCGAGTGGGTATTTATTTAGTTTTGAGGAACCTTTTTTTAAGTCTTTTGAATAACCATCAAGAATTCTAGTTTCTTCTAAATCGATTAATAGTATTTTTAAGTGAAGTCTAGGATTATTTAAATATGCTTTAATCTTATATAACTCTTTAAATATATGATTAATATTACCAGTATGTTTTGATAAGTTCTTCTGTTCTACAAGTCCAGTATCTTTATTAATCCATAAGATCCACTTCTTATGGTCAATTGGATAAACAATGGTAACATCATACTTTTCTAAAAACGCATCAAGCTTTGCTCTTAATTTATCAAATGACCTCGTTTGGACTTCATATATATGATTTTCTTTTTTAATATCCGCATAAAAACTACCAACTTTAACTTCGTGGTAGTTTTTATCTTGTTCTAAATAATGTTTAATGATCGAATGAACATTTTTCTCGGCTAACATACCGATAATCTTTCGTTCTTTGTATTCATTAAATATTTTCTCACTGACACTTAAAAATAATTCTTTATCCATATCTAGATTATAACATATAAAAAAAGGAATACACAAATAGTTGCCTATTCGTGTATTCACTATTTTTTTATCCATTAACACTACCAATGTTATTAACAATAGTATCAATGTTAGTCTTAAGCGTAGCTGATGCGCTAGCTTTAGTAACCGGTTCATCATAATCTGCTTGAACAAGAGCAACTGTAGCCCATGAGTCAATTGGATGACCATTATACAAGCCAATTGCATAAGCAGCAGTGTATGGTGTCTCAAAGATACCATTGAATGTCTTTTGGATAGATCCTCTAAATGTTCTAGAAATGACGAATGCATCGGCAAGTTTTGCTCTATTTACGCTAGCTAAAGCAGTTGCAATTTGTGATGCAGAACCACCGAATGTAGAGTAATTCAAGCCAGCTGCGTTCATTTCGTATAGAGATTCTAGAATAGTTTGTAGGTCGTATTCGAATCTGTCATCTTCCCTATATGTAGTAGTGTAGATGTGTTCGTACCATACATAACCACCATAAGGCTCGTTAATGTAATCAGCCATGACACCTTCACCTGTTAAGATACTCTTAGCTAAGTCAACGAATACTTGTTCGATCATCTTAGATTGTAAGAACGTATGAACATTAGTATTAGTATTAACTTTATTAGCATCTAGAGCTGGGATGAAGTCATCATTATTTAATAAGTCATCAAGTGTGAATGTCTTAGCTTCATTGAAGTCATCACCTAATAATAACTTAATAGATGCGATTAAGTTCCATAATTCTTTATGGCTAACTGTACTTCTATCTTCACTAATTAGATACCATGCATCTAAATCATTAACTAAATCAACACCAGCATTAGCAACAGTAGGTACTGTGCTTAATGCATCAACTGACATGAAGTTAACTCTTAGAGTATCAGATATTACATATGATGATAATAATACTGTACGAGCAGCTTCATCAGTCAAGTTAGCATAAACTGTATTGATGTCTAAGTTGAATGAATCTAAGTTACTCTTTTGTTCATCAGTTAATAAGCTACCAACTGAATTCAAGAAGTAAATGATTTCACCAGTATCTACATCCCACCAAGCAGTTCTATCTTCAAGACTCTTAAGTTCTACATGAGTACTATTTGGAATACTTAATGCTGCAACACCTTCAAGTCTAGTGATAATTGTTTCACTGATGATTCTAGAAGATACAATATTTCTTTGACACAATGGATCAAATAACTTAGCGTAATCTAAAGCACCGATAGCGCTAAATTCTTTTTCACGATCTTCATCTTTCAATAAATCACCAACGCTAGTTAATAAGCAATCAAGTTCACCTTGAGCAGTTAAGTTAGCAGTAATGATATGCGTTGAATCATTATAAGTATCATTATATGTATTAACCCATGTAATGAAGTTAGGCGATAATTCTACAGCATAATTCTTTGGTAACTTAAGCGTACCAGTAGATGAAGCTTCAATGATCTTTGTCTTAATAGTTTCCGCAATTACTTTCGAATGAAGAATAATTGTCTTACCATCAATGATGCTACCCATCTTAATGCTTACGGCTATATTATTAAGTTTAGTAGATTCAGTTGGGTGAAGTACTTCATCAATTGCTGCAAGTAAGTAATTTAGTTCACCATATGCAGTTGCATATTCACCATCATATGTGTTCTTCCAACCAGTTAAGTTAGTTGTACTTAAGCCTTGATCAGTTGGTACATATACACCAGTTTCAGGAGCACATACTTTAACTCTGATTGTATCAGCTAATACTAATGATTTTAAGATTTCTACTCTATTATCAATAATATGTTTTAGTGAAATTGTATCTACATTCATGCCATCAACTTTTGTATCATCAGTTGGTGCAAACATAATATCGATAGCAGCAAGTAATCTAGACATTTCACCATGAGCTGTTACTTCTTCATCTTCATTGTAAGTATTCTTCCAACCAGTTAAGTTAGTAGCAGATACACCATCACCTGTAGGGATTGATACACCACTAATACCATTAAGTTTAACTCTAATTGTATCAGCTAAAACTAATGATAATAAGATTTGATCACGGTTAGTGATTAACTTCTTAACTTTAATATCGTTAGTATTTACTGAGTTTAGTGTAGTATCTTCATCTACATCTAATGCAAGCTCAATAGCGCCTAAGATGTATGAAATTTCACCGTGTGATGCAAGTGTCTCATCATCATTATAAATATTCTTCCAACCAGTTAAGTCATCAGTCCCTAATCCTTCACCTTCAGGAATGTTAATTCCTTCAACTGCAAGTAACTTAGTCTTAATAGTGTTAGTAATAACAACACTTCTTAAGATGTTATCACGGTTAGTAGTGATACGTTGTAACTTGATTGTAGAGACATTTAGAGTGTCGATTGATGTATCATCTTCTAAATCTAAGATGTAGTCAACGCTCTTAAGTAGCGAATCAATCTCACCATGAGTATTAACTGTCTCATCCGCATTATAAATGTTCTTCCAACCCGTTAAGTTAGTTTCGCTTAAACCTTCATTAGCTGGAGCTGTAATACCAGTTGATGGAGCAAGTAACTTAGTCTTAATTGTATTTGTTAATACAACGCTGCGTAATGCTTCATCAGTATGTGAAATTAAAGCTTTTAATCTAATGCTATTAGTATTGATAGATGAAATTGTTGTGTTTTCATCAACCGCAATTATAAAGTTAAGTGAGTAAAGAAGTTTAGATATTTCACCATATGTATTTACATCACCATTAGCTTTATAAGTATTCTTCCAACCAGTTAAGTCAGTTTCACTTAATCCTTCATCAGCTGGGATTTCAATATCATTAATTTCTAATAACTTAATCTTAATTGTTCCGCAAATAACTTTAGATTTTAGAATTTCATCGCGGTAATCGATAACTTTCTTTAATTTAATATTATCAGTATTGATATTATTAATTGTTGTATCGTTATTAACATCTAATACTATGCCAACTGATGCTAGTAAGTAAGAAAGTTCAGCACGACTAGTTAACTCGTCACTATCATTATAAGTATTCTTCCAGCCAGCAAGTCCAGTAGTACTTAATCCTTCATTATTAGGTACTTCAATACCTTCTACTGCTAATAGTTTAGTTCTAATAGTTTCTGATATTACAAGTGATTTTAAGATATCATCTTTATTATCGATTACATTCTTTAATTTAATTGAATTAGTATCAATATTATTGATTGTAGTTTCTTCAGTAACATTTAATACTTTGCCAACAGCGCCAATTAAGTGAGCAAGCTCAGCACGAGCGGCAACGGTATCATCATCATTATAAGTGCTCTTCCAGCCATCTAAGTTAGTAGAACTTAAATCTTCTCCTGATGGAATATTGATGCCATCAACTTCTAGTAATTTCTTTCTAATAGTTTCTGAAATTACTAGTGAAGTTAAGATTTCATCTCTATAATCAACGATTGGTTTTAACTTAATAGAATCAGTAGAAATACTATTAATTGTTGTTTCATCGTTAACATTTAATACTTTTCCAACTGCACCAAGTAGATGAGCAAGCTCTGCTCTGCTTTCTAGAGTGCCATCGTCGGTATAAGTACTCTTCCAACCAGTTAAATCAGTACTACTTAATTCTTCACCAGTAGGGATATTAATACCTTCTACTTCAAGTAATTTAACTCTAATAGTTTCTGATATTACTAATGATTTTAAGATTTCATCTTTATTATCGATAACTGGTTTAAGTTTAATTGAATCAGTATTGATTGTATCAATAGTAGTCTCATCGTTAACATTTAATACGATACCAACAGCACCAAGCAAGTAAGCTAATTCTGCTCTCTTATTAACAGTACCATTAGCATTATATGTAGATTTCCAACCTGCTAAGCTATCAGAACTTAAAGATTCGTTTGCTGGGACGTTAATTCCATCTACTTCTAATAATTTCTTTCTAATAGTTTCTGAAATTACTAATGATTTTAGAATATCATCTCTATTATCGATAACTGGTTTTAACTTAATTGAAGTTGTAGAGATGTTGTTAATTGTTGTATCATCGTTAACATTTAAGACGATATCCACAGCTACAAGCAATGCATTTAACTCAGCGCGAGTAGCAACTGTTCCATTATCATTATAAGTATTCTTCCAACCAGTTAAATCAGTTGTACTTAAACCTTCACCAGTAGGGATATCAATACCTTCAACTTCTAATAATTTCTTTCTGATAGTTTCAGATATAACTTTAGATTTTAAGATTGTATCACGATTAGTGATAACATTCTTAAGTTTAATTGAATTAGTATCAATATTATTAACTGTTGTTTCATCAGTTACATTTAAAACGATATTAACAGCATCAAGTAAAGCAGATAATTCGCGAGCAGTAGCAACTGTTCCATCCGCATTATAACTATTCTTCCAACCAGCTAGATCAGTTTCACTTAATCCTTCGTTTGCTGGAACATCGATACCATCTACTTCCATTAGTTTTACTCTAATAGTTTCAGAGATTACTAATGATTTAAGAATATCGTTTTTATGACCGATAATGCTATTTAATTTAATTGCATCTGTAGAGATGTTATTAATTTGAGTATCTTCATCAATGTTAATTACATATCCTACTGCATTTAATAAAGCAGAAAGTTCAGCACGTGTAGCTACAGTTCCGTCATTATTATAAGTATTCTTCCAACCAGTTAAGTTATCAGTACTTAATTCTTCGTTAGCAGGAATACTAATTCCTTCTACTTCTAATAATTTAACTCTAATAGTTTCTGAAATTACTAATGATTTTAGAATTTCATCGCTATTATCAATTACTGATTTAATCTTTAATGAATCTGTAGAAATGCCATCAATTGTTGTTTCATCACTAATATTTAAAACATAACTAATCGCATTAAGAATATATGATAATTCACCATGACTTAATACATTACCTGCTTCATCATAAGTATTCTTCCAACCAGTTAAATCAGTACTGCTTAATTCTTCACCAGTAGGGATATTAATACCATCGATATCAAGTAATTTAGATCTAATTGTTTCTGAAATTACTTTAGATCTTAGAATCGCATCGCGATTATCAATAATTGATTTAAGTTTTAAGTTATCCGCAGAAATATTGTTAATTGATGTTTCATCAGTTATCGTTAGTACCTTAGTAATCGCATCTAACATAATTGATAATTCACCATGAGTGGCAACAGTTCCATCAGGATTATAAGTATTTTTCCAACCAGTTAAGTCAGTAACACCTAATCCTTCGTTAGCTGGAACATTGATACTATCAATCTTAACAATATTTTGTTTAACTGTTTCACAAATGATTAAAGATTTAAGAATTGAATCTTTAGAATCAATGATTTGTTTTAGCTTTAAGTTATCCGCACTAACGTTTCCGCCGTTGAAGATTGCTTTAATTGCTTTTAAGATGTTAGCAGATTCATATGCTTCATCCCATTTATCATGATCGATTTTACCTTCACCATCTTTTAATTCTGATGGGATATAAATAAATGCATCATCTTGTTTAGACAAATCTTCAATTGCGCTAATTAAAGCATCATTGATTACAACTGAAGCTGTAATGTTTTCAATATCGCTATCATCTACTTTTGATAATGCACTAGTTAGAGCATCGGTATTAGAGAAATCTAATCCTTCATCACCAAGTTTAGATGTAATTGATAAAATAGCGATAAAGATTTTACGAAGTTCACCTTCGTTATATCCATATACTTCAATTTCAGTATCTTCTTTTAATTCAAAGTAAACTGGTTCGTGACTTTCGTTTTCGCCTACTTTGATCGTAGATAAGTCGATACTTAAAGGAGCGACTTCATTAATTCTAACTGAATAAATTAGTTCACCATCCGCATATACATTAATCTTATTAACTTTATTTTCATTATCTAGACTAATATGAGCTGGATTAATATTTAGGGTAGTTCCGCTAATTGTATATGCTTCTACACCCATACCGCGGACATTAACACCATAGGCTGTATATTCATTAGTGCTACTAGGAGTATGGTAAATCGGATTACCTGATTCATCTTTACCAACTTTGATAGTTGATAAATCAATGCTTGCAGCTTCTCCTGCTACGCATCTTGCGCTAGCAAGGTATGCGCCATTACAATAAATTAGATAATGGTTAACTAAATATTCTTGATCGATTGCGGCACTTGTAGGGGTAATATTTAATGTATTACCTGTTAAAGTCGCATTTTCTAAAATACGATATTGGTCATACCAGCTATCTGGGTTAGCATTAACACGCGTAACACCCTTACCAATAACTGATAAAGTTTGACCTTCGCCACTATTATCAACTAAGAAGTTAACAATAGTTCCTCTCATGATCTTACTAGTTAAAATTGCTTCAATTTCAGCTTCTGTTAAACCCGCTAAAGTATTAATTGAGAAGCCAGTATTTTCACCATCAGAATTGAATAAATTCTTACCTAAGATCTTCATCGCTTTTAATACGCTACGAAGTTCTACTTCTGTACTTGCCGCATCATCCCAATCTTCGAATGTACCAAAACGAAGTTGCATATCTCCAGTTGATAAATTACTTAATAGTAAATCAAGGGAACCTGATAAGCTTTGTCTAATAATTACTGATTGTGATAAGTATTTAGCTAAGTCATCTACATCTAAGTTTTCGATCATATCGGCGATATTGCCACCGCCATCTTCTCCAAACATTGATAAGAATCCTGATTTAACTAAGCATGTAGCAGCATTTAAGAATGCTTTACATTCATTAGCATCAAACTTAACTCCTTCACCAATCGTAATATATTGTTTGTAATCTTCAGGTAATAATTTTTCTCTCGCAAATGTAACTAGGGCACCGGCAGCGTTATTAATCAAATTAGAAGTAAATAAAGTATCTACGAAATTATTAACTTTTTCTTCCGTAAATAAGTTAAGAATTTCCGTATAATGATCTTTATCAATAAATACTCTACCAGTTTCTGGATCTTTTAATAAATCTTGTAAAGCGATATAAATATCGCCAAGTTTACCAATTTCACCGCTCCAAGATGAGCCCTCTGGCATATTAGTTATTTGTTCTAAATCGATACCAATTTCATCTAAAGCAGTTTTAACGCTTTCGATAGTAGTTAGATAAGTTAAGCCAATTGGTGCTAAGATATCTACTGTATCTAAGCCACCTAAATGTTCTTCATCAAATAATAATTTAATTGCTTCCGGATCTAGATTTAAGAATGTATTGATATCTTTTGTATTTTCACTATCACCAACAAATACAGCGATAACTTTTCTCGCATCAACTAAAGAATAACCAATACTCTTAATATCGCTAACTAAAGCGTTAGCAATTGTTGGGATTTGATCACCTGTATAAAATTCTTCTAAAAGTTTATTACCATTCTCATCAACTAATAAGTCGCTATATAAACCAATTTCTAAAGCAACTGGAATAGCAACTTTTAGAATTGATAAATCGCTAATAGCATCAACTAATTCTTTTAAGGCCTTTTCGCCTTCTTCACCGATGCTTAAAATCGCTTCAAGTGATGGGTTTTGAATATCAAATTCATTTGCTACTTTCGCAAACGCATTAGCAACTGATTCGATTTCACTCCTTAGTTTTACTTTAACTTTTTCGTCTCCCATCTTAACATCAAATGAGAAGACACCATCAAATAAGAATTCATCAAACGGAACTGATGATACTTTTACAGCACCAAATAAAGCTCCCGGAACTGATTTACGGTAAGCACCAACAATGCTTGCTAAGAATTCCATATCCATATCACCAAATAGTGATCCTGATGATCCACTATTTCCTTCGCTAGCGTCTAGTGTAATTAGGCTAGCTCTTCCATCGCTTAATACTAATACTGCTTCTGTATTATTACTTGAGCTAGTAGTTTCGGCTACGGCCATGGCGCTAGTAGCAACGGAAGCTACACCGGCAATTAAAGTAAATATTAATAATGAGTAAATAGCACCTTTTGCTGCTCCGATACCAAAACCAATCATTCGGCCACCGAATGTTTTCTTTGGTCGGACACCATCTACTTTCTTTGGTCTAATTATTAACCAAATGATGTCAGCGATTAGTTTAAATAATGTGAATGCTAATACTAATATTAATATAATATAAACAAGTTTAACGACGAATGAAATAAGTCCTAATACAAATGATGCGGTTACGCTACCATCTTGTACGGCTTGGGCAAATTGAGGGAATTGATTACTAATTACCCCTAACACTATATCTTCCATTGAAGATGTAGCGCTAACTTCTGGATATACAGAAGATAACATTCCACCAAACCACTTACCAACAGGCATCTTCATCAGCGCACTAATAGCAATTGTCATTAAGCCAAATCCTAAACCAAATACCACTGCAGATACTATTAGATAGAATATTGACTTCTTAGTACCACGTAAAAAGCCCAAGAAACCATTAAGCACTACAAAAATTAAAAAGACTATTGTAAATGCTAAGGCTACATTTTGAGCATTTATTTCAATTCCAAATAGATTCATATTATTTCCTCGCTTTGATAATATATAATTAGTCATTAGATTATAACATATTCAAATAGTAAATGTATAGTTATACCGCCATAAATCCCATATTATTTTATTATTTCTTGAAAAAAACACCTCAATAGTTTATAATCTTACTAGTTAGCGCCACTGTGTTGAAATCGGTAGACAAACTTGACTCAAAATCAAGCGCTGAAAGGCGTGCCGGTTCGAGTCCGGCCAGTGGCACCAATAAAAAATGATAGAGGTTGTAAAACCTCTTTTTTGTTAGCAACAACCTGTTGCGTGACACTACACGATTATAAATGTATAATGAAGCTAGAGGTGAAGAAAATGGAAACTAAAGATGTTTTATATGAATTAAGAACTAAAAAAGGTTTATCACAAGATGAATTAGCTGAAAAAGTATTTGTAACTAGACAAGCAGTATCACGTTGGGAAAATGGTGATACAGTTCCAAATACTGAAACATTAAAGTTATTATCAGATATATTCAATGTATCAATTAATACACTTTTAGGTTCTCCAAGAGAATTGATATGTCAATGTTGTGGTATGCCACTTAATGATGAAATAATAGGCCATGATAGCAATGGAAGCTTAAATGAAGATTATTGTAAATGGTGTTATGCTGATGGTACATACACAT
>JAGCUR010000017.1 GCA_017962745.1 Bacilli bacterium
AAAGATTATTGGTTGGCAAAAGGTCCATTTCCGTATTGGAAATGGACCTATTCTTAGACCCCCAGTTACTGAAGAGGCGTTTTGACCCCCAAGAAATTAAGAGGGATTATTTATCTGACCCCCAGTTATTTAAGAGCGCCCAAATTTAATGAATCAGCTTTATTTTAACAACCAATTATTAAACCTAAAACGATTAATAACTCGCCAATTGAATATGTTAACATTACCAAAAAGTGGGTATGCATTATTGAATTCTTATTGAATCTAGCAAAGAATAATGATGAATCTGATATTAAGAATAATAAAGCACCAATTACAGTAATTAGGGGCCCAGCAAATGAATTTATCGCAATTCCTGTTGCAAGTCTAAAGATCGTAAATACATTCATTGATCCATTAAATAACAAGTATCCACAAGTTGGTATGAATAATTTCTTCTTAACATATGGTTTTAGTTTAATTAAAACCATTGCTACACTAGCTACCATTATAATTGGGAATACAATTAAAACCCAAATTGGTATTTTTGAATAAATAATATCGTAGTTATAAGCAACAATAAAAGATGCATGGGCAATCCAAAAACTAGTGCCCCCAAGTATAAACCATTTAACTCCATGCATAATTAGTAATACATCTCCAACCCAACAAGCAACAAGTGCGATAACCACAAATGGATTTATCACCGTTGCTTCGGTTAAATAAAGTATTATTAGAGGAATTAAGATAAATACTTTAGAAATATCTCTAAGTTTTGCTTTCTTAGTTAAGCGGGCATATAAATGCAAAGCAGTTACTACTGCAAATATACCCAGTAATACATAACTCATATCTTCACCTATATTATTTATTCTTTGGTTTTCTAATGTCACCAGCGATTCTTAAATCGCTTCTTGGCGACATACTAATATTTAGTAATTTTACTCCTTCTGGTATCGTAATACGTTTGTATTGTTGAGAAAAGAAACGCTTTTGGAAATTATCTACATATTTAAAAGCATCTTCTTCGCTTAATCCAAATCCTTTTTGGATTAAAAACATAATACGGGCAGCTTCATCTCCATTTACTAAGAAATGATATAAGATAAAATCATTAATTTCATATTTGCCAATGATATCTTCGGTTAATTGGTTAGAGCCAGCAAGCTCTGGGCTAATTGGTGTACCAATTACACTTAGTAAGCATTCTTTTAATTCTGGATAAATATCGATATAGAATCTTACCATTTCGCGAACAACTGTTTTTGGTATTCCTGCATTTAAGCCATACATTGCCATTTGGTCACCATTAAATGTGCTCCAGCCTAAAGCTACTTCGCTCATATCTGATGTACCAACAACGATTCCACCTTCCATATTAGCGATATTCATTAAAGTATATGTTCTAAATCTGGCTTGAATGTTTTCGTAAGTTGTATCTTTTTTCGTTTTATCATGGCCAATTAACTCTTCTTGGCGCACTACATCATCGTGGATATTGATTTCTCTTAAATCTACCCCTAACTTTTCCATCAACTTAATCGCATTAGTATATGTTGTATCTGATGTATTAGATGAAGGTAGAGTAACAGCGATGATATTTTTATGATCAATTCCATATTTATCATAGCAGTAAGCTATTGAAAGTAGGGCAAGAGTGGAATCAAGACCACCACTTACACCAAGTACACACTTTTTAATGCCAATATAATTAAGGCGATTAATTAGTGATACTGCTTGTAAGTCAGCAATATGTTTAAAACTATAGTTGTCTAGCGATTCTAGACTTCCTTCCCTGGGAAGAAAGGGACTTACATTAATTTTTTCTTCAAACTTAAAATCTTTATCTTCTTTTAAATCGAAGTTTACTTTAATGTATTTAGAATCATCAATATCTAAATATCGTTTCCAGCCTTTAGTGTTTCTAATATGATTTAGTTTACCTAAATCTAAATCAACTTTTACCACTTTAGACTCAATCGATAAATTAGCATCTTCTTTTAGTAAATCACCATTTTCATAAGCTAAAATGGCTGAAGAGAATATACATTCACTACTAGATTCACTAGCGTTTGTAGAAACATAGATATATGCGCCATTTCCTTTGTATGAAGCAGCAGCTGCAATAAGTTTGCGCGCTTTTTCTTTTGCGGCATATTCAGGACTTGAAGATACATTGAAGACAATTTGTGCACCTACTGTATATAATTCTTCATTAGGTGAATCTGGAGCCCAGTAATCTTCACATATTTCTACGCCAAATTTAACTCCTAAGCTTGTAGTAAATAATAATTTACCAAATGGAACAGCCTGTCCTAGTATTTCTACTTCTTTAAAGTTGGCATTTGCACCACTTTCGAAATATCTTTCCTCATAAAACTCATAAGTTTTAGGAATATAACGTTTTGGAACAAGTCCTAAAATCTTATCTCTTTGGATAACGAAACATACATTATAAATAACATCATTTACTTTGATATATGATCCAACTAGAATCACACCATCATATGGATTATTATCAAGTAAATATTTAATCGCATTTAGGTTATCTTGATACATATATTCTTGGAAAATTAAGTCATTAATTGAATAACCAGTAATAGCCATTTCTGGTAGACACGCAATGCTAGTATCCTTAGCATCTTTTAGACAGTTAATGATTTCATTAACATTATCTAGAGGATTACCAAGTTTAACTTTAGGACTAATACATGCAACTTTAATAAAATTCTTATAAAACATATTCATTACCTCTAAAGATATAAATTATTATCTTTAATATATTCGTATACTTCACTAGTTAATAAGTTTTGATCCTTTAACTCTCTAAATGAAGTTGATGAACAATCAATTTCTTTAAAATCATCAATGATTTTAAAATGATTTTTATATTTTTTCAATAGTTCATCATTATTAATTATTCCTTTTACACTAATATTATCTCTTGGAAATACAATAAATTGGTTATCTTTGATTAATACTTCAGGGTTAATCCAGCTAGTAACCTTTGCTAGTGCGTCCGCTCCTATAACAAAATATGGGTGGTTTAGTTTAGCTAGAGTATCAGCTGTACCTAAATATTTATCATTTTGTTTTAATTCAAAATCAGATACTTCGATATTATCTAGCCCTTTAACAAGTAACTTAACCATATTTAAGCGATGTGAATAATCGACTAGTTTTTCATCTTTATATTTATTATTAGTCGGCATCACTAAAATATGTGCATCCGCATAATGTTTTTGCAAATACTTAATTATTTCTAAGTGTGCAATTGTTGGGGGATTAAAGGCCCCGCCATATAAGATAACCATATGCTTTTCCTTATTTATATTCTATTTTGATACCTAAACTTTCTAAATCTTTAAAAAAGTTAGGATATGATTTATTAACGCATTCAGCGTTATTAATTATTACTTTATCTTTCGCAATCGTAGCTAAAATTGCTAGACCCATACAAACACGGTGATCGTTATATGAATCTAGTTCTTCGGTAGTTGCTAAATTATTACTACCTGTAATAAAGCAAATGTTATTTTTAACTTCAGCTTTAATACCAAATTTAACTAAATTATTAATCATCGCTAAAACACGGTTTGATTCTTTATAAATTAGCCTACTTGTATTAATAAATTTTGTAGTTTTAGGTAGTGTTGCCGCATAAGCAAACAAAACTGGCCCTAAATCGATATTATTTGATAAATCTATTTCATCTTTGTCTAATAAATCATAAATTAATTTATCATTTTGTAAGCTATCTTTATTTAGACCAACTACATCTACTAAATTATTGATCTTTGATAAGACAATAAAGTTAGAAGCTTGTGTATAATCGCCTTCTTCTTCTAAATTAGATGGTTTAATACTAGATGGGATGATATAGATAACATTATCATCTCTTTTGATATTTTGGCCAAACTTGCCTAAAGCATCAATTGTTAAGTCGATATAACTAGATGAAGCAATGTTACCTTGAATGATGATTGTAGATGGATGTGCTTTAACCACTTGGTTAAAAATCATTCCTGTTACAAACTGGCTTGAGATACTGCCATCAATATAAATAGTATCAGAATCAACAGTCTTTGTTACGACTATTTCATTACCACTAATCTTAATATCAGAGCCAAATAAGCGAACGTATTCATCCATTGGGCGGCTAAATAAAACTTCGCTACCCATAAATGTTACTTTATTTGCGTAATTAATTAGCAATGGAATTAAAAATCTAATGGTAGATGCTGATTCATGGCAATCAATTACTACTTCATCTACGCTGTGGAAGTCTGTTGAATCGATTGTTAGGCATTTACCACTGATTTTATATTTAATACCAAATGGTAAAAACGCATTTAGTGTTGATAAAGTATCAATGCATTCATCATAATTTTCAATTTTTGATATTCCTTTCGCAAGGCAAGCACAAATTATATAGCGGTGAGCGATACTTTTTGAGCAAGGAACTCTTACAATTCCATTTGCCCTACTAGGATAAATGATAACTTTCATTATAATTTTCTACCAACTGCTTTAGCTACAAGCGCTAATCTTTCTCTTAAATCGATATAATCATCGATTGTTAAGGCTTGTGAAGCATCACTTTTAGCAGTTATAGGGTTATTATGAACTTCTAATAATAATCCATCAGCGCCAGCAGCAATACTTGCTAGGCTCATCGGTAAAACATATTCTTTTTTACCAGTAGCATGAGATGGATCTACAATTACTGGTAAGTGAGTTAACTTCTTTAATACTGGAATAGCTGATAAATCAAGCGTATTTCTTGTGCTCTTTTCGAATGTTTTAATGCCACGTTCGCATAAAATGACATTTGGATTACCATTAGATACGATATATTCGGCGGCCATTAATAATTCTTCGATTGAAGCTGCCATACCACGCTTTAGTAAAATTGGTTTATTTACTTTACCTAAAGCTTTAAGAAGATCGAAGTTTTGCATGTTTCTTGCACCGACTTGGATAATATCACATTTGGATGCATATTCATCGATATCATTAACTGATACAATTTCGCATACGATTGGTACTAAATATTCTTCACTTGCTTCTTTTAAATATTTTAAAGCTTCATAGCCTAAACCTTGGAAGCTATAAGGTGAAGTACGCATCTTAAATGCACCACCTCTTAGACAGTCAAAACCAGCAAGTTTTAAGCTAGAACAAATTGATAATATTTGTTCTCTTGATTCAACAGCGCAAGGTCCTGCAAAAATAGTTATTTTTTCACCACCGATAGATACTCCCTTAACATTAATAACTGTATCTTCTTTTTTAAATTCTCTACTTACAAGTTTATAAGGAGTAGAAACGCGTGCTACGCTATTAATCCATGGATAAACATTGATCATGTTTTCATCAATATGAATAGTTTCTCCAACTAAACATATTAAACTGATCTCTTCTCCTTTAACTACTTGCACATTCGAACAATATCTTCTTAAGTTTTCTACAAGTTCTTCTACTTGTTCAATTGGTGCATCATTTTTAAAACTTATAACCATAATTATAAACCTGCTTTTTCAATAATTTCTTTTATAATGTCTTTAATACTCTCGTTATTATTGATGATAATATCAGCACACATACAATAATTATCATATCTAGCTTGGTATAATTCTCTAAATTTCTCTTCACTTACCGCAAGAGGTCTATTTTTATTACCATCCGCAAACACTGCTTCAATTGAAGCATCTAAGTCACGATTTAAAAAGACAATAATACCATTCTTTCTTAGTTTTCTTAGATTATCAAGGTTTTCAATAGCGCCCCCACCAGTAGCAATAACGGTATTCTTTAAGTTAGCGCACTTATCGATTAGATTTGTTTCCATTGTTCTAAAGCCATCAACGCCACGAGCATTGATGATTTGCGCAATTGTGGCATCAGCTGATTGTTCTAATACATCATCTGTATCCACAAATCTTTTCTTTAATTTCTTCGCTAATTTCTTACCGATAGTAGTTTTACCTGCGCCCATCATGCCAATTAAGATGATATTTACGCTACCTCTAATAATCTTTTTCGTAAGCTTTGCAATCTCATCATCACTAATACGCTTATTAGTAAATAGTTTATGAGCAGCACCAGCTTGCATTACTAGCATATCGATACCACCGACATATTTAAGACCTCTTTCTTTCGCATCAACACCAATTGCGGATGTATATGGGTCATAATTAATATCGATTACAGTCTCTAAAGATTTCATATTGCTAATATCGACTGGTTTTTCTTCAATATTAGGGTATCTTCCGACAGGAGTCGCATTGATTAATATTTGGACATCGATATCGTTTGCTAAATCGCGGTAACTCATACCATTGTTTTTAATACGTGAACAATATCTAATTCTTCCTGCTCCTTTATTTTGTAAAGCAACACGAATCATCTTGCTCGTACCACCCGATCCCATAACAACACAATCTTTACCAAATACATCTACATTGTTCTTATTTAATAGATACATAAAGCCGATATAATCGGTATTATATCCCATTAAGAAACCTCTTTGGTTAATAATTGTATTAACTGAGCCGATTTGACGGGCTCTTTGTTCCATATTATCTAAATATTGCATGCAATCTACCTTAAAAGGCATCGTTACATTTATTCCTAAGAAATCCTTTTTAGTTAAGAATAAGCCAAGTTGTTCAGGTTTTAAGATAAGTAGTTCGTACTTATCGCGTCCCATCATTTCATGTAACTTCTTAGAATATGAATATTGTACATCAGTTCCTATTAAACCATATTTCATAATCTTATTTACCTTCTTCCAAATAACTATCCAGTAGTGCGATAGCCATCATTCCTTCCACAATCACGCCGGCGCGATATGCAAAGCATGAATCGTGGTTACCTTTAACAGTTAAATCAATATTTTCTTTATTTAAAATGTCAATTGATTTTTGTTCTTTACTAATTGATGATGTCGGTCTAAATTTAACTCTAACAACGATTGGACATCCATTAGATAGGCCTCCATTTATCCCACCTGCATTATTTGATAACAAGTTTACTTCACCATCAATATATGTCATTTGGTCGTTATATGTACTACCAAATTCTTTACTTAAATCTAAATCTTTACCAAAAGATACTTCTTTTGCTCCCGGAATCGCAAACATCAAACTAGATATTTTACTTTCTAGGCCACCGAAATAGTTTTCGCCGAGGCCAATTTTAGCCCCACAAGCGATAACTTCAATGGTTCCTCCGATCGAATCGCCATCATTTTTAGCCTTGATGATAGCGTCTTCCATTTTTGCTAGTTTTGCTTTGCTTGTTTGAAGCGTCTTAGCATTAACTTTCAAGTAATTAATCTTTTTGTCTTTTATATTACCAATCTGGTAAAGATGTGATCCAATTACAACACCATATTTTCTCAAAGCAGTTTTTGAAATTGCTCCTAAGATAGCAATTAGAATAGTTAAGCGACCAGAGAATTCGCCACCACCGCGGTAATCAAAGTTATCACCATACTTTACATATGCTGGATAATCCACATGACCTGGTCTAATTATTCCTTTTTGGTAATTATCGGAATTAAAGTTTTGATTCTTTACTTCAATAATTAACTCTTCCCCATTGGTTTTGCCATTATTTACACCACTAATAAATGTATAATCATCGGCTTCATGGCGCGCATTTGATAAATTGCTATTTGGCATTCTACGGTTTATTGCTTCTTCAATTGCTTTAGTGTCGATTTTAATTCCTTTTGGAAAGCCACTAACTTTGATTCTCATCGCTTCTGTATGGCTTGCCCCTGACATTTCTATTACAAGGTTAGATCTAAATACATTACTCATTTAATAAAACCTCATAATCTTCTAATTTAATATCTTTAAATTCATATTTATTAATTGATGTTAAAAATACTTCATTAATAAACATATGATATGAATTTACGACTTTTTTATCATTTTTAATAGATTCAATGATTTCAGCCTTATTGTTCTTAATAAAAGCATAAATATCATCTAGATATACATAATTCTTTAAATCATTGATTACTTCTTTCTTTAATATTTCATCTTTAATAAAATATTTAAAGCAAGCAGCAACAGCAATTCCGTGTAATAAATTCATCTTTAGTTCAATTGCATGCGCAATTGTATGTGCAAAGTTTAAAACATGGCGCAAATCGTTATCAAATGGATCTTCGTTTACGATTTTTATTTTAGCTTCTAGTGATAATTTAATAACTTCTAAATAATTATTATCTTTAATCGCTTTAATAATATCTTTATTTAAAGTTAAACCCATCTTATATGCTTCCATTAAACCGTTAATTAGGTGTTCTTTTGGTAGGCTATGTAGATAATATGGGTCTACTATTACCATTTGTGGAGCATAAATTGTGCCAAGCAAGTTTTTAATGCCATTATAGTTAATAGCAACTTTTGCTCCCACTGATGCATCTACCATCGCTAACATACTAGTAGGAATTGAGATAAACTTAATTCCTCTTTTGTAAGTTGAAGCCACGAATCCAGCTAAATCTAATATTACGCCACCACCAAATCCTAAAATATAATCACATTTACCAAAGTTTAAGCTTACTAATAAGTCAATAATTTTTAAATATTGATCGATTGATTTATTAGCTTCTTCCGCTTTTACTTTTAATAAATAAGAATTAGGAAAAGCAGCTACAATATTATCAATGTCATTATCTTCTAAATTAGCATCAGCTATTACTAATACTTTATCAAAAGTAAATCTTTCGATTAGTTTATAAGTAATATTGTTACCGATATAGACATTATATTTATTCGGTTGTAATACCCTTAAATTTTCCATGCAAAATACCCTTTATACATACTTATACATAATAATTATAATATAACTAAATGTATAAATCAATAAACCAATAAAAAAGAGCGACCCAATTATTGGCTCGCCCTTTTTTGCGCGTGTTATATATTTATAAAGTAAGTGATATCTATCTTTACAGACTAGAATAAAGGTAGATCATTCCTACTTTAGAAATACCCATTTAATTTATTCTTCCTTTGGTTCAGGAGCTTGTGTAGGTTTTGGTAAAGGTCTATAGTTTTTCATAGCTTTTCCTCCTATATCTTTTCTATAATTCTTAGTTTGGCACTATGTGCACGATTATTTGCCAGTAATTCAGATGATGATGCAGTAATTGGTTTATTAGTTATTAGTTTATATTTTCTAATAATGTCATTGTCTTTAATTGGTAAACCTTTTGGAATCTTTACATCAACTGCATCTTTAAATGTTTGTTTAACAATTCTATCTTCTAATGAATGAAAACTAATAACTTCACATCTTCCACCTTTATTAAGTAAGCTTAATGCACTCTTTAATGACTTCTCTAATACATTTAACTCGTCATTAACCGCAATTCTTAAAGCTTGAAATACTTGTTTAGCGGGATGACCAGCTTTTCTTCTTTCATATGCTGGCAAACTAGAAGTTACGATATCTGCTAATTCAATAGTTGTTTCAATTAATTTCTTATCGCGAGCATGGCAGATTTTCTTAGCAATACTTGCTCCATATTTTTCTTCCCCACACTCATAAAATATTCTCTTTAAATCTTCGTATGAATAATAATTAACAATTTCGTATGCTGTTAAATATTGGTTCTTATCCATACGCATGTCAAGCTTGGCATCTTTATTATAGCTAAAGCCACGATCACCCATATCAAATTGAAATGATGATACACCCAGGTCATATATAACCCCATCAATCTTAGTAATCCCATATTTTTTTAACTCCTCACTTATATTACAAAAGTTGGATTTAATAATAGTGAAGTTAGGATTACCGACTTCTAGTAATGCTGCCTCCCCTCTTTTAATTGCATAATCATCTTGATCGAAACAATAGAGGTGGCCGTTTTCGCTTAAGTTTTTTAGAATCTCACTTGCGTGGCCTCCACCACCAAGTGTGCAATCTACATATACCCCATCTTCTTTAATATTTAATCCATAAATTGTTTCATTTAATAATACTGGTATGTGCTTAAAAGGTTCCACTAAAATTCAACCTCCTCAGCCATAAAACTATAATCGTCTTTACTATCGATCTTATATTGTTTCCAAGTTTCCTTGTCCCATAATTCTACATGATTGCTTGCGCCTAAGAATACGCATTCTTTTTCAAGGTGTGCATGTTCAATTAATACTGATTCTAGGTTAATTCTTCCTTTTGAATCAACATTAACGCTAAAGGCATTAGACATAAATAAACGCGCAAACTTTCTGTTAACTGATTTAGTGATAGCAAGGCTACCAATCTTTTCAGCTAACTTTTGCCATTCGTCTAATGTAAATAAGTAGATACAATCTTCAAATCCTTGCACACAAACGAGTTTGTCTCTAAATTCATCGCGAAAAGCAGTTGGAATGGAGATTCTTCCCTTATCATCTAAGTTGTAATTATAGTTACCCATGAACATAATTTTTCCCACCTTAGCCCACATATTCCCATATGTACTTCGATTTTAGCACACCAAAATATTATATGCAACTATTTTTTTTAACTTTTTTTAAAAAATTAAAAAAGGCACAAAATCATTGTGCCTGATATCTATATAAATTAAAAAACGCTCATCCTTCGTGAGCGTTTTAATTAAGACAATTGCCTAATGGATCTTATTCAGCATCCTTTAAAGTTGTTCTTCTAGTTTTTTTAGCAGGTTTTGCTTCTTCTACTTTTTCTTCTTCAGCTTCTTTAGTTTTAATTTCTAAAACTTTTCTGCCATCGTAGTATCCACATGCTTTACAAACTGTATGAGCAAGCTTCATTTCTCCACAATTAGGACAAAGTGTCATTCCTGGAACTTCAATCTTGTAATGAGTACGACGTTTACGTTTACGAGTTTTTGAAATTCTACGAACTGGTGCGATTGCTCCCATGACTTTCACCTCTCTTAATTAATTCTTTTGTGTAGCTTCGTATTCAGCCTTGACAATGCGCATTGGTTTTTCTAAGTAAATATTTTGCCAAACCACATCTTTTAAGTCGATCGTATTTCCACTAATTATATTAACGTCTTCGCTTGATTCGACTTTATCGAAATCTTCAGTAACATCTAAATTGATTTTATAATCAACTGGTTCTAGGGTTAGCGAACACTCTAAAGTCATTACGCATTCAATATGAATATTAAATTCATAATGATCATCTTTAATGCATCTACCAACTCCACTTACCTTTGCCGGTGAGATTTTTAGAATATCTGCATCGTCTTTAATATAATCGGTAAAATCATATTCTCCTTCAAAAGAAAATGGTTTACCATTGTATCTAAATAGTTGAGCTAAAGCCCATTTCATAGCCATCACTCCCTACACAACAATAGCATTATACACCAAAACGCTATAAATTGCAATAATTATTTAATTTAGTTTAAGATGTTCAAGTTGCATTCTGTAGTTTTAACTACATACAGTTACCTAACTGTTTAAGCAGAACTGGGAAATCATTTATAACTGTATCATAAACAATTGATGCTTGTACCACTTCATAATTATGTACTATTTTATTTCTTATACCTTTTATTTGATTCCATGCCACTTCCGGATGTTCGAATCTATACTTATCAGATAATTTACTTGAATTTTCTGATATTTGAATAAATGAAAACATTATAGCATTAGTTAAAACTTCATCATCTTCGAATTCTTTTAATGTGACTTCATTCAAATGTTTAATCGAAAAGTTAATATACTCAATTATTTTGCCTAAATAATACGCATCATTTTTGATATTATCCATATATCCTTATGCCATCCTTTAATATTTCTTTGATGAATTCAGGATTTTTAACTGCTTCATCCATAATTATGAGATCAACTCTTTTGTGCAATTCATCAATTAAATCTTGAAGCAAACCATAATAGTTTAATCCCGTGATTGTAGAATCGATCATTAAATCTACATCGCTAGTTTCTTTTTGCAATCCCTTTGCATAACTGCCAAATAAATAGCATACTTTAATATCATATTTGCTAAAGACTTTTGTTACAACTCCTTTGATGCTTTCAATTGTTAAGACACCATGATCTTCATCTAATTTTGCTTCATTCGCTAATAGTTCACACATTCTATCATATTTTAAAGTGTTAATATATTTATCATCATTTTCATAACGAAAATATGTTTTGTATGAAATGCCTAAAAACTGCGCAGCTTGCTTTTGAGTAAAGCCACATTCATTTCTAAGACTTCTCAATTCCATGAAAACACCTCCAATCTAATTACATTATAACACGTTGTGACTACTTTGTAAATAAAAAAATAGCCAAAATGGCTATTTTTAAAAAGCATAAATGGTCATTTTGACTATTTTGTAAAAATCAAAGTAGTCATTTTATAAGACCATCTTTATATAAATGCGATCCATCAGAATAACATTTCATTCTTGGAATACATATGCCATCGATGTCTTTAAATTCAATAATCGTTATATGAGTTGTACCCATTTGTAAATGGGTCGAAGAAAAGACATTATAGGGAATATCTAAGACACTACTTACAAATGCCATTCCAAAACCACTATGCGCTACAAATGCTATTTTTTTATCATTAGCATTCTTCACTACATATTCTTTTTTCTTGCGATCATGAACATATCCTAACTTTTCCAAGAATATATCGATTTCTTGGTCAATTCTTTGTAACCCTTGTTTAAAGTTATAATCTTTAAACATCTCATGGTCATACCAATTATCGCCTAGTTTTAAAACTTCTGGGTCTTTAAACATATTAACGATATTTCTAAATTCAAAACACCAATTATATCTACCATCAATTTCTAAGCTCATATCGGCCCATACTTTATCTTCTCTGGCAAAACCTAGCGGTATACACTTCTTATTAAGCAATTTACAAGTAGGTTCTGCTGTCATTAAAGCGCGTCCACAGCTAGATGCATATACTTCATCAATGGTTTCTTCAGCTAGTCTTTTTGCTAAAGAAGCTGCTTGAATCTTACCAAATTCAGTAATTGAATCCGGATTATATATAGGTTCCGCATGTCTAATGTAATATAGTAACATAGTTTACCTCTATTTTAGATATACATCGATATTTTGATATTTGGCTTCCCTAACTTCTGCAGCTAGTTTGCCGCTAACTTCACAATGCTTTTTACCATCAATAACGTATGTTACATCACTAAAGTTAAATGAATCGTCAAGTTTATCAAAATGATAAATAACATTTATCTTACTTAAAAACTTAGCTGATATTGTTAAGTCTTTTGTTATGAATTCTTTAGTAACAACTGGCTTTAAGTTTAGAGTCAAGTTACCATCTTTTAAGATAAATGGTTTAGCACCAAACATCATAATGTTCCAAATGCTTAAAGCTTCCGCTGTAGACCCAGAAAGCCTTGCTACAAATCCTTCTCCCCAAACATCTGGGTCTGGATTATTTGATGTAGCGATAAAGCTTGAATTTTCATAAACACTTCTCCCATATACGTTTGGGTCCATAAAGCATGTAAAGTTGTTCTTTAATTCATTAAAGAACTCTTTATACATCTTTGCTTTAAGTAAACCTAGTAAATACTTATAACTCATATGAAGGAAGTTAGATTCACGCTCTAACCAACCTTTTTGGAAGGCTCTAATACGACCAATTTCATATGACCAATCATCTAGTGGCACACTAGTCTTATACATCTTAAGCACTTTATCATATAGATCTGAAGCTTTAATCATTTGATATTGCTTTTCTAAAACATTTAGATCTTCTAAATATTTCATACTTCTAGCTGGTGCTTCTAAGAATAATGGTAGAGCAACTTGCCTAAATCCTGTAACTTTCACAGTTGGTAGTTT
Organism: Bacilli bacterium; assembly: GCA_017962745.1. Taxonomy (GTDB): domain Bacteria; phylum Bacillota_I; class Bacilli_A; order ML615J-28; family CAG-698; genus RGIG8164. The sequence continues at coordinate 13,827 of JAGCUR010000017.1, forward strand.
ATAGTTACCAATATGGTCTAACTCAATATAAGATGATGCTTCATATGATAAGAATGTAGGAAGAATTCCTTTGCCGATAACTAATGCTTTTTTAATAGCCTCATCTAATGTCTTCTTCATTAATGCTAGTAATGCACAGACATTATCGTTATTAAATAAAGCTACCTTTTCAACACCAAAGCGAATATTTTCACGATATAATTCTACTTCATCTTGAACTTTATCCCATAAATTAAAACTATCTAGTTTATCATTATATAGTTTAAAGATTTTACTAGCTAAGTTTATTTGTTCAATTGGTAAGCTAATATCTTTATTATCTAAATGATTAATTAAATATTTAACTAGTCTAGCTAGTTCTACAGTTTCACTTACCCCTGATGCAAAGATACCAGGAAGGCCGTTCATCGCATCATTCCAGCCTGGTTTATTAGCATCCATGCTAATACCAACCTGCTCTGGATCAAGTAAGCTAAACTTATTAATGGCTAAGCTTAATAATTTTGAATAAAGGTTTGTTGTAACTAGCAAATCGCTATCTTTAAACTTTTGCCAGTTAGTGCCCCATTCATCCATCTTGCACTTACCAATCTTTTCATAATCTTTATTTAGTAAAGATCCATATTGTCTAACTTTACCATCTTTTCTTAGGCAATACTTTTCGCTTCTTGGAAGTACACTTACTGGACAGTTATAAAAACGATATGTTTTATCATCAAATAAGTATGTATTCATCTTATCTGGTTCAATCGCTTCCACATTCTCAATTAAATCTAGAATATATGTCCAGTGATCAATCCAATAACCTTCACCAAATTCCGCTTTAATATCGCTTTTAGCTTCTTCAAAGACTAACTTAAATACTTCTTCATCATTTAAATTAGTGCTTATTTGTTCTTTTTCGATTAAATTAGCGATTGACCCTGGTGTAAATGTACCTTCTAAATGTTTAGCAAGTATTTCTACTTTATTACTAGCTATTTTACTAGCAAGCCTTGCTGCACTAGCCTTATCTACTAAACTAAATGATAAGCCGCTTACACCTAGCGGGTTATATCCATCTAAGCAAATAAGTTCGCTAAACATTTTAGCGTTAAAGATTCCTACTTCTTTATGGAATAAGTTATCGCTTCTTCTGTTTTGGCATACATCTCTAAAGTTACCATTGCCTTGTGAATAAAATTCAGGAGCAATGCTATAGAAATTGTATTCTCTTTCCATATCGCCATGGCGTCTAGAATATAGATGATAAACAAAATGATTAGAATTTGTATCAATGAAGTATGGAATTCCACCTCTTAATACATTATCTAAATAATTTTGCTTCATATAGTTATCATATAATTCTTGATTTGTATGACACTCGATATCACTAGTTATCTCTTCAATAATACTTCTTGCTTCTTTTTCTTTTTGTTCAAAGTATGAAGCCTCACTAAACTTAGCTAGTTTATTTAAGATGAAGTCTTCATCTTCGGAATAACCAATAATAGTATTAATTTCAATTGATTCTTTCGCTTTTAAGTCTTTAGATGCAATTGAAAAACCACCACTTACTTTATCAGCAGCAACTTGCATGCTATTATTTAGTTCTTCAAATGATTTATTATTGAAATTAACAGGGATTGATAAAGATGTATCATATCCAAATAAGACATTCATATCATAAATAGTCTTAGTAAGTTTACCATCTACAAACGATACATAGTAGTTACCGTGTCTAGCCGTCTCTACTTCTACATTATCACCAGGAATCGATGTTTCATAATAAAAACCAATCTTTCCTTCTAATACTTTCACATCCATCCAACTCTTTAGTAAGTTAGATTGATGTTTAAGCATCCATTCATTAGCATCAGTTGGAAGTAACTGCGTAATTCCATCAGCTACCATATAGTTTTTATTACCTTTTTTATTTGTAATCTTAACTCTTCTAACTAAACCAGCAATGTTTTCATTAGGTAAGATGAAATATTTAACACTAATTTGATAATCTTCAGCTTCTTCAATAATTTCTACGGCATCGGCACTAATATTCATTTGTTTACTAGTATTAGATCCTACCTTAAAGGCTTCAACCGCTTTTCCATCAATCTTAAGAAAAGTTCTAAACCCCATCTTATCTACAATTCGATAAGCCGTATTGGCAGGATAGAATTCTAATATGCCACCATTTTTATCCCTTAAGCCAAATGATGTAATTAGTTGGCTTCTATTAGTGTAATGACACCATAGAGGTATTCCTCTTTTACCAGCAATACCTGGTAAAAAGGAAGCAAATGGTTTTTTCTTATCATAATCTTTAATAACAAATGTATCTTTATTCATCTTTATTCTCCATGACAATTGTAGTTATTGATCTAGGCATAATTTTATAATTATCATCTAGTGAAATAATAAATTCATCTTCTTTTTGATTTAAAATTACTATTACGGTATTTCTATCATCTTTAAAAGCCGTATAGATTAAATCATCACTTTCAATTTTGATCTCAATTCTTTTCATTCCCGGCTTTATAAAGTGTGATAAATGTTTAATGCCATAATATGAATATTGTTTGATGTATTTATCTTTATCAATAATCATAATTGGCGCATCACACATATTGCCAACCCAGTTAGGACCACCATCTTTATCTAAATATAAATTCCAGTCGATATAACCTTCAGTATATGCATTCATATCACCGATAATATTACGGGCATATCGCTCTAGACCTTCATAAAAGTTATAATGCGGGCCACCTTCGATACATGATTCAGTATGAATGATATGTTTATTAGGATATTTATTATGAACTTTAGCAATATTAGCGTAAGGTTCATTATCATACCAGTGGATAGCTGCCCCATAAATGATATTATCTTTATCTAAATCATAAATCGGGCTAACGCGTTCTTCCATAATGTCGCGGTTATGATCCCAAACTAAAATTTTAATATCTAGGCCTGCTTCTTTTAGTAATTTAGATAGGATTTTAGCTAGCTTAAATTCTTCTTCAGGTGAAAACAAGCATGAATCCCAAGTTTGAGTTGCAGCTGGTTCGTTTTGAATTGTTAAATACTTAACATTTAATCCTAAATCATTTACTAAATGTTTTAAGAAACTAATATAGTATTCTGCATATTCTTCATAATATTCATCTAGTAACTTACCACCATAATTTCTTTTTTTGTTATCCTTCATAAAAACTGGTGGTGACCAAGGAGATACTAAAAAGATAATATCTTTGTTAACTAATTTATAAGTATCAATAAAATACTTATCTAACCTTGAATAATCTAGTTTTCCACTTTCTAAATAGTCAAAAGGTCCTAAGCTGAAATCAGAACTTGCCATTGGAATTCTAGCTAGATTATAATTTAAGCCATTTTCGCTAAAATAATCATTGATGGCTTCTACTCTTTTATCTAAATCAAGCTTTAATAGGTTATAGCAAGCAGCCTCCGTAAATGCTCCGCCAAATCCTAACCATGCTTGATAAGTAATACTTGGATCTAGCCTTACTTTTAAGCCTTTACTAGTAGTGTGCAAGTCTAATTCATTACATAAATTATTATTATATTTATCAGTTACAAATGATTTAGTCATTTTTAGTCCTCGATTGATTCTATTTTTAAATATTTAATGATGAATTCTTCTTTTTGGAAAGCTGGATCAACTGGTCCTGGGAAATATCCGCCAATTGCCATATTGATGATTAAGAAATAGTTTTGATCAAACGGCCAAGATGCATAATCCTCATTATCGCCTTTTTTAAATAAATCATAATGGATGCCATCAATATCAATAGAAAAGCCTTCTTTTGTCCAGTAATAGACAAAGTCGTGAAACTCGCTATCATTTATATCGATTACTTTGGTACGATGATTACCTAAAGTGTGGTTATAAGTCTTGCAGTGAAGCGAAGAATGGATTTTACCTGGCATTCTTCCGATAAATTCCATAATGTCTATCTCCCCACACTCTGGCCAGTTATGTCTTTTAATGATATCTTCACTTAAAAGCCATATAGCTGGCCATGTTCCTTTTAGAGTAGGGAGTTTACACGAAAAACTAATCTTTCCATATTTAAATAGCTGATTTGAAACAATGCGGGCCGATGTATAGTGGCGATTTTGGTAATCTTCTTTTAGGCCTACGATATGTAAGCCTTCTTTATCGATAAATAAGTTATCGATACGGTCAGTATAATACTGTAATTCGCCATTACCAAAGCCGTGTCCGGCTATAACATAGCGCCAGTTAGCTTTATCAACTTGATTTAAATTATAGTTAGTATAGTCTTCGTAAAATATAGTCATTTTATTCTCCTGCGATACCGCTCTTTTCAATTCCTTCCACAAAGAATCTTTGTAATACGAAATAATTAATTAACAGTGGTAGTATTGATAAAAATACTGCTGCCATTTTTACACCTTGGTAAAGAATGATTTCTCTTTCACCTCTATCTAAAAGCGAATTTTGGAAATTCTGTAAAGCAATCGGTAGCGTTATCCAACGAGGAGCGTCCTGTCCCGCTTTTACGATATTTAAGTACATCGATGCAGTCTCGCTATCGTTCCAATACCATACAAAACTAAATAAAAGTACTGTAATAACTGATGGAATTACTAATGGAAGGGCAATTCTAAAGAAAATTTGCAGATTATTAGCCCCATCAATTCTAGCTGATTCTTCTAGTTGGACTGGTAAGCGCTTAAATGTAGAATAGAGGATCATGAAATATAGAGCAAAACATAAACCTTGTCCTAATGAAGAAGGTAAAATGTAAGTTAAAATACTACCAAGTAGTTTTAGTTTTGCATACCATGCATATCTTGGAATACTAATTAGGGCAGTTGGGACGATATATGTAATGATCATTATCGCAAACCAAAGTTTTTTAAGTGGGAAATTAAACCTAGCAAACCCGTATGCTGTTAAGCAACCGATTATTACATTAAATAATGTAGGTAACATTGCTACAATTATTGATTTATATAATGCTTTTAAGTAGCCTAACTGTTTAAATGCCTCCACATAATTTCTAAAATATAGACTTGAAGGTAACAAGCCACTTGCAGAGTCGGCTAAATCCATTTGTGGCTTAAGACTAGTTAATAGCATATAAATCATTGGGTATAAGAATATGAAGCTGACGATTACTAAGAATATATAAATAAATAATTTATATACTAGTCCATCAGTAAAATTCATACCTAACATTACTTTTTTAACCTTCTTCTTGTTTATCCTAATCGGTCCACCATGAAGTTTTACAATGATTGGGTTAGGTGTGAAGATTAAAATTGCAACTAAAGCTAATACGATTAATACGATTAAGAAAGGTAACATTCTAACGTCCTCCTTTCTTAATTCTTGGCTTTTTAGGCACAAAGATTAAAGCGTATAAGCCAATATGAAGTAAGATTATACCTAAATAAATAATACCTAGGCAACATGCATATCCATATCCTCTACCAGTTGCGCTCGTATATTGAGTAGCAATATATTGAGCAATTGACATAGTGGATGTGGCCTCACTTGATGCTGCTTCTTGGATTAGTGATGAATTTGATAAAGTTACAATCATGTAGACGGCATTTACTAATATAAATGAAGACATTGAAGGAAGCGTAATCTTCCAAAATGATTGCCACTTACTAGCTCCATCAATAGCAGCTGCTTCATATATTTGTTTGTTTAATCGTTGTAATCCGGCTAAAAAGATTAAAATTGGAATACCGGTATACCATAATACTAAAATTAGTTTATCAAATAGAATGGTTATTAACTTACCAAAAAACTCTGGGATGATGCTAACGATTGCACTACCGATATTATCACTAGCAACCGATATCGTAGTTGATCCTTGAGACATCAGTTCAGATACCACTGGACCGGAAATTATAATTGCTGGTAAGAAATATATAACCCTCCACATTCCTCTTAGCTTAATATTTTGATTTAATATCATCGATATTAATAAAGCAAATGTTAGTGAGAATGGTACTTGAACAACAATTTCAAGCAAATATTCACGAATCATGGTCGGAAACTTAGTATCGGTTGCAAATGCATATTTGAAATTTTCAAACCATGTAAATGTGGCAACGATTGAGTTTCCTCTAAATACTGCTTCACAAAAACTATAATAAAACGCTTGGATAATTGGCCATAAAGTAAAGATACATACACCTATTATCCATGGTAAGATGAATAAATAGCCGCTTGCCCATTCACGTTTCTTATTATCTAATCTAAATGGTTTTCTGGAAGTCTTTGAATCTTTAACTACATTATTCATACTTCCCTCCTACTACTGCATATGAGTGAGCAGAAACTATCTTACCCATATAAGTTACATTAGATAAATTATAATTAATGATTAAAGTAGTATAACTACCATTATCAATATTTTGATAAGTGACAATTGATACACCTGATTCAGGAACGTATCTTGAATATACTTTAGAATTTAGGATAGCGTTATAACCATCTTTGTAAACATTATTAAATCTAGCGATTTCTTCTTTCCAATCATCAAAACTTGTTGTGAAGTATGATACTGTATCAGTATGTTTCAAGTTATGACTTGCTTCTTTTGTGATTAAGTAGCTTGGGAAGGCACCATAATCTAAATAACGAAGGTAACCAATCTCACCTAATGAATTGTAATTTAAGTGTTCGCCATAATAATCTACGTAACCTTTAATTACATAAGGCACAAATGGTACATTATCTGAATACAAATGATAAATGTTTGCATATGTTGGCATTTGTAAATATGCATCTAGATATTTATAGAAATAATCATTTGGTTTTGATAAAGCTAATCTGTATTTAGAACTAACTAAATCTAGTGCATTATCATATTCAGAATAACAATCAAATCTTGAATTATTTTCGTTATTTTCATAATAACTAAATAATACATTACCTAAATTATTAATTGAAATACCATTTAAGCCTAACTTTCTATCACCTTTTTTAACTAAATCAGCTGCTAACTTATTAGTATAAGTTGGATCGATATAGTTATATTCAGTAAATAAGTTATTACCTGAATTCTTAAAGACCATTCTAAGTTTAAGTAGTGATGTAGCAATCTTAGATTTAGTTAAGTTACCTCTAGTGTAACCAACTACATAATTATCGTTTAGATATGCTTCAATACCCTTGCTTTTTAGCTCTTTTAGGTAGCGCTTGAAGGCGCCTTTAGAACCTAGGCTAGTATTGTATTTAAGCGTATATGGGCTAGCTCCACTGTAGCCAGCTTTATTCCAACCTAAAATATTAACTAGTGGGATAGTTCCATCCTCACTTACCTCACTTACGATTTTCTTTAAATCGGCAAGGGTTGTCATTTTAACTGTGGAATAGCCGAGCATACTCTTTTGGGCATCACTCATTAAAACATCGATATTAGTCTTAAACTCACCACTTGTGTTACGGTTTAATAATTCATGTTCTAATAAATATTCTTGATAACATTTAGCCATACCAACGTAGTTTGCATCATTTCCGCTTAAGAAGCGGTAATTAATTGCCATATCTTCTTCATACAACTGATCAATCATCGTTAAATTAATACCATATAAGTAATAATTAAAACGCGTTGTGAAAGTCGAGAACATAAAGTTAGTCTTAATGTTATAAGATCCACTTGGAGAAACCGTTAAGCTAGCTTGTTTATTACCATCTTCTAAGATAGCTAGTACTGCATCTTGATTAACCCCATTTACAAAGCCATAAACTGGCATTGTAAGTGTCTTATAATCATGCATACCATTATCTTCATCTAAGCCTTGCGTTTGAATTCCTCTATCGCTACCGTAGAATGGATATGATTGCCATGTGACAGCAGACCCAGTAACAGAGCCATATCTAACTAAAGCGCCAGCGCCATCTGGAATTAGCATATAACCAGGAGTATCGCTTGTAGCTGAGCCTAAAAGTGGCATTACCATAATACCAGCTAATACATATTTTTCATTCTCTTCTTTGATTTCATCGCGTGGAATCTTTACATGTAAGCCGTTATCATCCAAAGTAACATATGCTGATATTGAAATACCTAATGAAAAACTACGGTCAGTATTCATTTCTTTCGCATTAGCGAAAGTAATGTTAACTTTTATACCATTTTGAATTTGTTGATAGTTATAAACAGTCTTTTCCGCAATCGTTAGTTTAACTTTAGTTGCTTCATCTTCTGGAAGTGTTTCTTTTTCAGCTCTTGTGTGCTTTGTACCTTTAGTAAGCCAAGCACGCGTTGTATTGATATCGAAGTTTTGGCTTGAAGATAAGTATTGGTAATAATAAATTGAGAAACTACTTGATAAGAAACCAGAATAATACTCACTACACATCGATTCATCTACTTCATCTAAAGCTGATGAATAAATGTAGCCAGTTTCCATATTCTTGATCTTAAAAATACATAAATTACTATTGAAATATAACTCTAGTTTGCCATTGGCACTCCTTGTAACGAATGTATCATTTTCGTTTAGACTACCTTTAAAAGTATTGATGCGTGTATCATCAGCACCAGTATAGAACGATGAATCGATAATCATATCGTTAGAGAAGTTATATTCAATATCTTCAGTTGATGCTTCATTTGCTTTAATTACTAAAATACTAGCAACTGCTAAAGCAAAGATACCTATTAAAGCAAGTAATCTTAGTTTTGAAATTCTAAACACGGGAGATCACCTCCTTCAATAAGTTAATAATGAAGTTAATAAACTGCTTAGTTAACATATATAGCAAGAATCCAAAAGCAACAAACAGTAACATTGTAAGTATTGATAACAAGATATTACTGTTATTTTCTTTGAAGGTGAATTCTTGAATATCTTTAACCATAAAGTACATTAATACAAAGCTCCATCCCCATAAAACTAGATGTGGCATCGTATAGAAGAATGATTCTGTCTCAATTACAAAGTTAGATAAGATAATTACAAATGGCATAAAGATTAAATAAGGGGCTAAGCAACAAATTGAATTGATGTAAACATCCTTAAATCTACCACTTCCGCTTCTAATTGAACTAATTAAGTAGTTACATACTACAAATAAAAGTAATGGTAAGATACTTTTTAGTAAAATTGAAACGATTGTAATGCTTTGCTTATCACCAGGATTAAAGACAAATCCCGTAAAGAAGCTAGCTAGTACTGTTAAGATGAAGAACCAGCCGTACCAGATCGTAGCTGATGCTACGCTCATAGCTTCTAATCTTCTATTTTCATAGAATCCATCTAATGGATGACGGATAAATCTAAATAGGTGGCAAGTTTCTTTAATTAGTTTTACTTTAAACATCTTCTCTTTGAAAGCGCGCATACTAGTTTTTGGTTTATCAAAAATATGAAGTTTATTTAAAACGATCAAGATAATAATTAAGCTAGCTAGAATTATGAATAATAAATAACCATAATCATTTAGCCAATTATTTCTAACTTCCCAAAAAGCATTGGAATAAGATGTCGTATCTTTAGCTAGTTTAAACTCAGCTAAAGCTTCTTTATATAATCCTTCTCTTAAATATGCATTACCTAAACCTTTATGAGCTAGGTCAAACATATTATTAAGCTTTAATACTTCTTCCCATGGTTCTCTACTTTCTTGATATTTACCATCGTTATATAGTTTTAAGGCTTCATGAATTAAGCCGGCAAACTCGGTTTGGACAAATATTTGAATTTGATTACCATCTAGAACATATAAATTATACTCATCATCTACTTCAATGCTTGTAGAAGATCTAAATAGACCGATTGTTACACCTGTAGAATCATAACCGGCGAAGTTAAATAATAAGTTACCTTCGCGGTCATATTCGCAAATATAACCATATTTTTCAACCGTATAAATGGTTTCTGTTGGTCCAATCGCGATATCCACATAATCGCTCCAATCCCTCATGTTGGTTGGTAGCAAGTTATTACCAGCGATATTAAGTTTCTTAACAGCTGAGCCTTCAGTATTACTTAAAGTATTAATTAAGCCATCGCCATCAATCGCAAGATTGATTGGACTAACTGGTGAAACATAAAGTTTCTTTCGTTGTTCTTTAGTCGAGAATAAGAATTTCACTACATATTTAAAGTCAGGTTGAACGTAGTTAGCACCAAAATAACCCGAGAATTCATTATCTTTAGTGATCGTAACAATACCATTGGCATTACCAGAATCAATGATATACATCGTTCCCACTGGATCTACGACGATCTTAGTTGGTAAAAAGTCACTAGATGACTCGATATATAGTGGATGCGTTGGTTTATAGATGTATGTAGGGTTAGCTAAATCATTTAAATCAAAGATTACTACTGCTTTTAGCCCATAGTCAGCTACATACACTAGCTCATCATCGGATGCGTAAACGCCTTGTGGTTTAACTAAGATGCCTTTACCGATTTCTAAAGCGTTAGTAAAGGTTGCATCAGTTTGAATGATGCGTGCATTACCAGTATCGGCGATATAAAACTTTTTGAATTTTGAATTATAATAAATGTCTTCTGGATTATTTATGGTAATAGTTTCTGAATTCGAGAAAGTAATATTAGTTACTTTCTTCACAGCGATATAAGCATCTTGAGTTGGAATCATATCTCCGTTGGAATCAACGGTATATGTTTTATGTGATGCTCCATTATCAGCCATAACTTTTACTTGCATAAAGACGATACAAGTAATGGCTACTAGTAAGAATAAAGTAAGTTTACGTAATTTCTTCATATTATCACCTACTTTATACCCGAATGAGCCATTGTATCCATGACTTTAGATTGAACTATAATAAAGAATACTAAGTTAGGCAAGAAGATTATTAGTGAAGCTGCTGCTGCCATACCTTGACCTGACACACTAGCGTTAGTAGTTAGGGTAGATAGGAAGAAGGCAAGCGTTCTATGACCTTCGTCGCTAACAAAGATAGACGATGTTTCCATATTATTCCAGAATCCTTGGAAGGATAGAATCGCTACTGTAGACAAAGCCGGTTTAATAAGCGGCATTATAACGCGCCAAAAGACTTGGAAATCGGTAGCGCCATCTAACCTTGCTGCTTCTATCAACTCATCTGGGATTTGATCAATGAACTGTTTTACTAAGAATAAGCCTACTGGCATAGCAAGTAATGGAATAATGTGGGCAAAGAATGTATTGGTAATGCCTAAACTAGATATAACTAAATATCTAGGGATTACTAAAGCTGACCCAACAAACATCATTGCTACTTCGTTTACTTTAAATAATAACTTCTTTCCTTTAAATCTTAACTTTGATAAAGCAAAAGCAGTTAGTGATGTAATAAACATGGTAGCGGCAACACCAACTAGCGTTACCGAGATACTATTAAATAAGTATCTAGAGAACGGAATTGATGATTGCGTTGTTTGATTGAATAAATTTTTAAAATTATCTAGCGTTGGATTGATAACATAGAATTTTGGTGGATATTCCAATAATTCTGATATCGGTTTAAACGCATGAACAATAATAAACACAATTGGAAGTAACATAAATAAAGCCATTAGTCCTGTAATAATATAGAACTTAATTTGACTCGGATGGAATCGATCAGGATTGATCTTTTGGTTACGATAAGCCATAATCCACCTCCTAATCCTTACTTCCAAAGAGTTTATAAGCAACTCTTGAAATAATTAATATTATTAAAAGTAAAATAACTGTTACAGCACAAGCCATTCCGAATTCATATTTATTATAAATATAGTCATCTACATGGTTAATGATAAGTTGACCCGCATATTGTGGAGTTGGGTTAGAACCTGATAAGGTTACACCGATTCCACCCGCTGCAAAGGTATTAACTACAGCCATTACGGCACCAAATAGCATTTGTGGCTTCATCATTGGAATAGTAATATAGAATACTTCTTGGAATCGATTCTTCATTCCGTCCACATATGCTGCTTCATATACATCTTGAGGAATGTTTAAAATACCTGATAACATGGCTAAGAAGCCTACTCCTAAACTTGACCATAAAGATATAATAATCATTATTGTCATTAAGTAATTAGGATTTTGTAACCATTCAATTGGCTCATTGATAATCGTTAAGCTAATTAAAATATAGTTAATGTAGCCAGTATCTGAACCAGAAAAAATAATAATCCAAAGTACTCCTAAGGCAACACCCATTGTCATTGAAGGTGTATATAGGATAATTGAGATAACTGTTCTACTTCTTTTTGGCATTTGCGCTAAGCACCAAGCCATAAAGAAACTTAAGACATAGCCTCCTACCCCAACAATTAAAGCGAACTTTAATGTATTAGGTAATACATATTGCGTAAATGTCTTATCTTTAGTGAATAGATAAATAAAGTTATCAATAAAGACAAAATCAGGTTTATTAACACCATTAAATGATGTAAATGAAAGTAAGATAGCAATAATAATTGGTGCTACGATACAAGTTAGGAACAAAATGGCATATGGTGTAACAAAAAGCCATCCGTTTCTTGTTTCTAATTGATCACGTGTAAGTAGCTTCTTTTGTACTTTTTTAGCTTTTCTAATAAAGTGATAAATTAAAACACCAATTAATATAGCGGCAACAACAATCCAAAAGATGATAAATGGGGTAATTTTAGATTTAACAAGGAACATTTTATTCCTCCTTACTCGTTAACCATTGATCGATGTTAGCGATCGATGGAACGATATAATCTTTTACTTTTACACCATTAACGATATATTTGAATTCTGTCATCTTTCGTTCAATTTCTCTATTTGATTCAATAACAGCATCATCTAGAGCAATTCGCACATTAGTTCCATTAAATACTACTTTACTATAAGCATCAGATATACTTCTTTCAATCATGTATGCAGCTGGAACTCTACTTGCTTCCATGCTGAAGTCACGAAGTTGGGTTAGCATTACTTGCTTGTGGCTTTCCTCAATTGGAAGAGTTGCAAAAGCATTTAAGTTAGCAGAATACCATAAGTATTCTAGCCCATACATGCTATACATCTTTTGAATGAATGATTCTTGAGTAGGTGTTGACATCCACCATTTAATAAATTCCCAAGATTCTTGCTTTTTATCGCTAGCTTCAAACATCGTAATACCTTGAGAACCCGCAGTCGAATAACGGTTTACATTACCGTTTATATCTTCATAACCGATATGCGGAGCTATACTCCAGTTACCGTTGATTTCAGGAGCCGCAATTAATAGCGATGTATAAGTACTACTATTTGCAATACCAATTGGTAGGGTACCATATCTAAATGAGTTATAAAAACTCAAAGTTTCTTCTGGCACATCATAAATTGTAAATAAATTAGTAGTAAATTTAAGTGCCGCAACATATGCTTCATCTGATAAAGTCGTATTCATTCCATCAGATGTATATAAACTACCCGTATAAGTTCCTTCGTATTTACCACTTGAAGCATATTGATATAGTATCGGTAAGCTAGCTACATATGGCTTTAAGCCACGGTAGCTTGAAAGTGGCGAATAGAAATTATAACCTAGGCGTTGTAAAATCGGTAACTGCCCAATTAAATCATCCCAAGTAGATGGAACATCTAAATTTAGGGATGAATAAATGTCACTACGGTAGAATGTTACCCAAAAATCTTGCGTTTCCGGGATTCCATACATGCCATCTTCATATGCATAAGGAATCATAGCTCCTTTTGCAAAGTTAGCTACTAACTCAGCATAGCCATTAAATCCTCTTAAATCTACAGTTATTCCTCTTAGGGCTAAATCATAAGGTATCCAGTTACTAATACCAATCGCTACATCAGGCAGGTCACCTGATGAATTAGCAAGTATTAGCTTATTTTGATCAGGCATGATTGAGAACTTAACTTTAAGTCCCGCTTCATCTACCATTTGTTGCATTACTTCCACATACTGTCTACTTCTATTAACCCATACTTCTACTTCATCATCCGATACATCTTTTGTAGAATATTCTTTTTTAAAGAAGGAAATAAAGAATCTTTTAACTCCTTCAAATAAAGAAACAAAGAAGTTTTCCTTAGCTCTTGGTAGTTTTACATCTGCTTTAGATAAATAAATTCTTTCTAATCCCATTGGGTTATTATTTAAAGTCAATAATAAATTACCAAGCACTTGAGAAACTGAACTTGATCCATCCGTAAATAAAGTAATCTTATTACCGATTTGATCAGGATCTTTAGCTAAGTTTTGTAGTTTTGTAATTGCTACTTTTAATGATGAGAATGTTGATGATTCTTTGCCATTGGAACTAAACTGTTTTAAATAATCTCTTAAATTATTTATTTGGTCACACCAACTATTAAGCCTATCTTCTAAATCTGGGATATATTTTGATATATTCCAGTTACGATAAGTATCTGTTTGACCATTAGTTAAGCTCTTTATTTCAAGGCTTAAATCATTCATTTCATCCATTATGCGGTCAATTTCTTCAATCGCATAACGATAAATATCAATATTAACTTTAAAAGTTAAAGTGTTTTCACCTTCATTTAAATAAACATATAACTTACCAGCATCATTATGAAGAGTTTCATTTTGCCATTTTTTAGAATAGTAGAATGGATATGCATATAAATCTTCATATGGTACTTCGCCGTTAATCATAATTGTACGACTAACTGGCATATTTAAAAATGAATCCTGGAGAAACTTAATACTTATACTATATAGGCCGGCAGTTGGGGCATTTAGTTTATAACTAATTGCTTGGTTACCGTTATCCCATGATGCATTGTAAACTGCATTAAGTAGTTTATGTGATGTATCATATCTTGTAGCGGTAGAATCTTGAAGTGAATATACTCTAATATCAAGGCTTGATTTAGTGTACACTTCTTCAGCTCCGATTGTGATTGTATCACCATCATAATATGGAGCCCCATTATAGTTAGCTAAGTACTCATTGTAAGTTAAATATTTATTAATCGATTGTAAATAGATATCGCTAATTGCTACTTCACCGCTTTTAATAGTTAAATCGATGGTATTTTCACCTTCATCTAAATAAATATAAAGTGGTGAATCGTGCAAGCTAGAGCCATCTGCTAAGAAGGCATTTTCATACCATTTTGATAATCTGCTTGCGGAAGGTAAGATTTCGTTGCCATAGCGATCAGTTTTAAATTCAGTGCTAGATTCCCATTCTTGAGGAAAGATTAATTGTAATAATTCGTAGTATTCTACAACCCCATTAATCTCCATACTAGCTTCCGTATCAACAATAGAACTTGAGTTAGCAAAATATGTAAAGCCTAAGGCATATAATCCTTCTTGCTCTACAGTTACTTTAAACTTATAACTATCGCCAACACCTAACTTAATAGCATTCTTTCCTTCAATCATTGAAGCAACTATTTCGCTATCTATATCGATATATTCTTCATATGTTATTTTTTTATAATAAGAATTAACGATTTTTACCTTAAACATATTTAGAAACTTAGTGTACTTTAAATTACCATCATTGTTGATGGTATTTTCTAAATATGCCATACCGTTTTCTACTGGGTCATCTTTTTCTTCTAATGGCTTTGCGGTAACAATACACGCAAAGATGAAGAATAGGACAAAGATAGTAGCAAAAATACAGCTAATTCTTATTACTCTTTTAATTATTTTGTTTTTTATCATACAAAAACCTCATAAAAGATAAGGGGGAAATAAATAATTATTCCCCCCGCATAATAAATTAATCAACAGGTTGTAAATTTAAAGCTTGGTATGCTTCTTGTACTTTTTGGTTAATTAATATTGTCCATTCACGAGCAAGCTGATCAGTAGGTTTATTGTACCAATCTTCTTCTTCGTTAGTTTCTTCGATATAGTTCCAGAAATCACTATATCCTGGTAACCATTTGTCTACATCTGGTGCACCATCACTTAAGTGATCGATGCAATAGATATAACCACTATAGTTATGAGTTTCATTTAACTCTTCCATATATTCAATAATATCTTCCCAAACTTGTGGATAGTTAGCTACTGGGAATCTGTCGATTCCTTTGCCAGTCTTTTTCATGATTTCGAGTCTAGCTTTCCAGCCTTCTTCTCCAAAGCTCATCCATTTCATAAGTTCGTATGCTTCTTCTGGATAATCAGTTAAGCTTGATACGCACATATAATCTAGGATTACAGCTTCATTAGCAGTATCACCAGCTGGATATGGATAGAATTCAACTTTCATATTAGCTGCTTGGAATGAATCTAAATAGCTTAAGATGTTCCAAGAACCTTCAACTGCGAAAGCAGTATGGCCTTTTTCGAATGGCCAAGCTGATTCGTTACCATAAATTTGTTCTTTTTCTTCAGCTGTTAATTGTTCTAACATACCTGTTTGGTAGAATTCTTCAGTATATCTACGATATTTTAACCATTGTTCTGATTCATAGTTAAATCTATTACCATTCCATGAATCATATCCAAGACCTGAATTAGTTTGTGCTGTCATCGCCTTTTCAAAATCTAAAGCGCCATAATAACCATTAATGGCAAAGATTCTAGTTCCATCTGCATTAACACCCATATCTAAGATATCTTTAGAGATGTCATAGAAATCTTCAAATGTCCAATCATATCCTGGAACATCCATACCAAGGTTAGTAAGTAATGTTTGATTTACAAAGAAACCTTTGATGAATTGGTATGATGGAGCAGCAAGTCTTACAACTTTACCGCTAGCATCTTTATAAATAGCAGTCTTTGCGATATTTGAATATACTTTAGCAGCATCTGGATCTTTATCCCAGAATTCAGAAATATCATAAACTAAACCATTTTTAATTACTGAAGGTACATTATCAGTTACGAATACATCAGGTAACATATTACCTTGAGCAGCGCTGATTAAGTTAGTAGTAAATGTAGTACCACTACCAGTAATTGATGTATCTAGGGTAACTTTAATGTTTGGATGAGCAGCTTCGAAGGCATCGATCATTGCTTGTGCAACATCTTGATCGCCCCATTCCGCATAAGTTAGGTAAATTGTACGGTTTCCACCGCCACCTTGGCTACCGCCGCCATTTCCACCTTGGTTACCGCCGCTATTTCCGCCATTGCCACTTTCTCCACAAGCAACAAGGCCTAGGCCTAATAATATTAAAACTAAAATTGATAAAAACTTTTTCATATTTCACCAGTTATTTATTATTCATTAGCAACGATTGCGATGTTGCTTACTTCTGCTTCGAATGCACCAATGTTACCATTAGCTTCAGTACCGAATTGAAGTGATAAGCCAGCTTTGCTAGCTGCAGTTAGTTCGAATGTAACAGTTAATGTATTATCACCAGCTACTACATCTTGACTAGCGATAGCAACGATTGCATTATTTGCGCCTGAGTTAGCTGCAAATTTTACTTTACCAGCTTTATTAAGCTTTAAGTTGAAAGATAAAGTATAACTGCCAGGTTGTAATTCTTTTGAATATAAGAATAATTGAGTAGCAAACCAGCAAGAACCACTTGGTTGTGTACCATTAATCTTAATAACGCCATCTTCTAAAGAGAATGTAGTAGGGCTAGCAGCACCAACCCAGCCATCGCGGTCATACCATACAACTGCTTGACCAGGATTAGCAACTGCGATTCCTTCTTCGCCCATTTCAGCTTTTAAGCTCTTAAGGCTAATTAATTCGCCATCATCTTCTCCTTCACCTTCGTTACCTTGGCTTGAGCCAACTTTTGCTGCTACGCCATCCATCTTGAATTCAGATAATACTAATGTATTGCTACCTAAATATTGATGAGATATAGGATTAGCACCTTCAACTTTTTCTTCCCAACCAAGTTGAATTGAAAGAACGAATTTAGCACCGGCATTAACTTCAGCTGCGAATTCAATATTATTATCACCAGCTACGATATCAACTTTAGTACCATTGATTGTAATAGTACCAGCTGCGCTAGCATTAAGTTTGAATGAAACTGTATGAGTTCCAGCTGCTTCAATTGCTTCAGTTGCATAGAAGATTTGAGTTGCGAACCACCAATGTTCTGCTGTTAAGTTAGATGTAACAGTTAAAGCACCATCAGCATAAGATTGATTTGTAACACATACTGGACCTAAATTCCATCCTGCATCTTGCACATACCATACAAAGAATGTATAAGGTTCACCATTTGCATCTGTTTCACCACCGATCTTAGAACCTTTAATAGTTCCAAGTAAGCAAGTAGGATCTGCATAATCAACAATTACAGGATCACCATTTCTAACAAGTAAAATTTCGCTAACTTCTGCTTCGAATGCGCCAATGTTTCCACCAGCTTCAGTACCGAATTGAATTGATAAGCCAGCTTTACCAGCTTCTAGTAAGTTAAATGTTAATGATAATGTATTATCACCATTTACAACTTCACCACTATTAACAGCTTTTAAGGCAGTTTTGCTACCATCGTTAACTGCATATTTGATATTGCCATCTTTATTTAACTTTAAGTTAAATGATAATGTGTAGTTACCAGCTTGTAATTCACTAGAATATAAGAATAATTGAGTAGCAAACCAGCAAGAACCACTTGGTTGTGTACCATTAATCTTAATTATGCCATCTTCTAAAGAGAATGTAGTAGGGCTAGCAGCACCAACCCAGCCATCGCGGTCAAACCAAACAGTTGCAACTTCAGGGTTAGCGATTGCAGAATCTTCATCACCTAATTCTCCCTTTAAGCTTGCTACGTTAAGTAAGCTTGCAATCTTAGTTTCTTCTACTTTGATATCATCTAAGTAACAAGCAGTTTGAGCTGAACTCTTACCTTCAGGTTGAGTTCCGAAACCAAATAATACTTGAATCTTAGTTAAATCGCTAGCAATTGAGCCATCTGCTAAGAATGAAACTTCGAATTCTTGCATTGTAGTAGTTAAGTCTACATTGATATCAGCTAAACCATTGAACCATGGATTTTCGCTTAATAATTGACCAACTTGAACTTGAATTGATCTAGCTTCATCTGCTCTAGCTTTGAATGATAACTTATAATATTTACCATTAGTTAAAGTAAATTCATTAGTTTCAACTCTTGGGCTAACTTTTTGCCAACTTACAGCAGTAATATCAACTTTTAATTCATGGCTTTCACCATTCTTAACAACGCTTAGAGTAGCACCACCATTGTCGAATTCACTCTTAGTGAATGGATCAGTAGCACCTAATTCAAAGTCACCATTAACTACTAAGTCATCAGATTGAGGTAATTCAAATATAACTGTTACGCTACGGTATAAGTTATATTTTTGACCATTAATTGTAATGACATATTTAATTTGATAAGTACCAGATTGTTTTACACATCCTTCTTCATCAAGTGGAATTAAATGACTAACTTCGATTTGACTAGTTAAGTCATTTCCATTTTCATCAATTGCTTTAACGCCTTCTAAAGCGTTTAGTTTATCACCAACTTTTAGTTCAAATGAACTAGTTTCAGCTGTGATACCAGCAGTGTAAGTTGTACCACCTTGTTGGCTACCGCCACCGCCTTCGCCACCTTCTCCGCCAGGGTTGTTTGTTTTACAAGCAACTAAAGCGAATAAAGCGATAAATGTTAATAATAAAGTAAAGATTTTTTTCATTTTCCTTTTCCTTTCCTTTTACTCTATACTTAAGTAATTTATTACTATTGCATTTCCTGTATCACTTGCATTACAAGTGATTTGAATTTGATAATCACCTTTTGGTAAGTTTAACTCAGGAAATGCGATATCGTTATACTTACCAAATGTAGCACTTAAGGCTACTTTGTTTTCATAAACTATATTAGTTCCACTCATAATCTTAACTTCTACTTCGCATGCTTTTAAGATATTAGCACGCAAGTTAACATTATAAGTTCCGCTTTCAGTCGTTTTTGCATTATAATTGATGGTTGTTCCACTTGCTACTTGCAAGCAGTTACCACCTTCACTTGAAGCCGTTACAACTGTTACTTTTTTAGAAGCTGATGAATAATCAGTTCCTTTAATCTTACCAGGTAGAACAGGTTCTTTTAGTGTTGAGAATGTATAAATATCTGATAATGTCCAGTTACCATTAAAATCAACACTAATAATTCTAACTTGGTATGTTGTTGCTTCTTCTAAATTCTTAATCGTATAGTTATTAGACATCGTTGCCCCAATTTGTTTGTTGTTTACAACGATATCATATTGTCTAATACCTTGATTATCAGTAGCTTTATCCCATTCGATATATAAATTATCATAGCTTGCTACATAATTTTTAATATCTACTTGGCTTGGAACTTCTGTATCATTTTCATCTACTTTTTGATATACCCTTACATAATCAACTAGCATCTTGGCTTCGTTAAAATCACTTGCAATATTGCCACCCATATTACCACCCATGGCAATATTCATGATCAAGAAGAATTTTTGGTCAAATGGCCAGCGCGTTGCATCATGACTTGGTGAATGAGTATATGTGAAATAAGTTTTACCATTAACGATAAATTTGATACCTGTCTCATCCCACTCGCAAGCATAAAGATTCCAATCTTTTGTGGAAGTTGGGCAAGTGGTAGCTCCACCGACGCCACCGCCTTGCGATACAGTCGTATGAGTTGTACCTTGGATGTAGTTAGGATTCTTACCAGTTGTTTCCATAATGTCGATTTCACCACTATTTGGCCAGCCACCATATACTGATTCAGTTGGCATCATCCATAAAGCTGGCCATGTGCCAAGCCCTTCAGGTAGAATTGCTCTAAATTCAATATAGCCGTACTTGAAATCGCCTTTATTTTTCGATGTAAGTCTAGCGGATGTGTAAGAATAACCGCTTAATGATTCTTTTTTAGCAGTAATCGTTAAGTAGCCATCGCTTACATAAGAGTTATCATCGCGGTTAGTGTAAAACTGACTTTCGTTATTACCCCAGCCACCACCGCCTACTTCATAATTCCATTTAGCAGGGTCAGGTGAACCAGTATAATTGAATTCATCAGTCCAAATTAAGCGGTATCCGTTAGATAAAATAGCAATCGTATCATTACTGAATTCGTCTGGTTCGATTTCACGATAGACAAATTCGGTTTGTTGATTGCCACCACTTCCACCAGATCCACCGTTACCGCTTGGATCTAGTTCGCAACCTACTAGGCAAATAGCACTAATTAGTAATAGAAAAATAAATAATTTCTTGATTGTTTTTATGTTCATATTTGAAAACCTTTTCATAGACATAACGATTTTACACGAAAACCCATTAAAAGTCAATCAAAGCGCATTTTTATGAAGCTTAATAAAAAAATATCATAACAGTTCGTTATGATATTTTTTAATTTATTCAGTTATTTTTATTATTTTTGATAATGCTGGTATTAATAAGCCACCAATTGAGTTACCTAAAATCATTAATAACATGTATAAAAATGCTTTTAAACTCCATGCATCGGCTATCGAAATATAAAACATATTAGCGATGCAGTGTTCATAACTGCTAATGATGAATACAAATACACAAATGATTATCGCAAATACTTTTGAGAAATTATTATTTGATTTTTTAAATGTATTTACGCCTAAATAGATTAATAGGCCACACATTATAGCTAGGATTAGTACACTAAACCAGCTATCATTTAGTTTAATTGCTACTAAATCGTTAGCTTTTAGAGTAATCGAATCAAATATTCTTGTTAAGTGAATTATTCCGGATACAAAAAATGTACCTATGAAGTTACCAACTACGATTACAGGTAATAAAAAGTTAGTAGTTTTATCGTTATCTAGGGCATATCCGATTGCTCCTGTATATAGTTTAAAACCACCTTCTACGATAAAGAATAATCCTACCGCAAAAGCTAGAGCTCCTAAATACTTTGATTCAGTTGATAAAAATACAACTCCACCAATGGCAATCAAAATACCAGATATAAAACTAGATATTAAAGTATTTATTATTTTTTTAAACATTTTCTTTTTCCTTTAGTAATTTATATCTTAAATATACTGCTAAACTCTTAGCATCTTCAATTTCTCCATTTAATACCATTGCTTCAAATTCTTTTAAAGAAATCTTTTCATATCTTAGATATTCATCTTCATCTAAGTGTTGACTACCTTTTTCAAATTCATCGCAATAATATAAATATATTATTTCACTACAAAAGCCAGGTGAAGAATGAACTTTACCTAAAGAATGAATGCTTTTAGCATTTAGGCCTACTTCTTCACTCACTTCTCTAATAGCAGCTGCTGTTGGATCTTCATCTTTTTCAAGTTTTCCGGCAGGTAATTCTACTAATACTTTACCACTAGGGTTTCTAAACTGTCTAACAATGTAAGTATATTCTCCATCAATAACTAAAATACATACTCCACCATAATGGGTAACAATTTCACGCATCGCTTGTTCGCCATTTGGTAAAAGTACCATATCTTTTCTTACTTTGATGATTTTACCATCATAAATCATTTCACTAGAAATGATTGGTTGAAATTCTAAATTATCATTCTTTTTCATTTTAAATTATTGATGATGGCTTCTACTTCATCGATTCCTTTCTTCGTATTAGCGCTTGTTACGATAATTTGGGCATCACTAATCTTATTTTTAATTTCTTTTACGGCTCTAAATACTAGCGTAGATCCGATTTTATCCGATTTCGTTGCCACAATTATAAAAGGTACATTTAAATACTTTAAATATTCATACATTAACATATCATCTTTAGTTGGTCCTACTTTAGTATCAACTAATAAAAATACCATCTTAAGATTATCATTTTTAGTTAGGTATTCTTCTAAGCTATCACCAAAATCAATTCTTTTATCGATTGATTTAGCGGCATAACCATATCCTGGTGCATCCACAAAATAAAACTCTTCATCGATTAAATAATAATTTAGCGCAATTGTTTTACCAGGTTTAGATGAAGTGTAGGCTAATAGTTTTCTTCCTGCTAAGGCATTAATTAAACTTGATTTACCTACATTACTTCTACCTAAGAAAATAAATTCACTTAAATTATTTTTATTAGGAGACTGATTAAGTTTTGCTGTACTAATAATATATTCGCTTTTTTTAAACATAATATACCTCTATGGATAATGTATTCAATAAGCCTCGTTCTGTTTTATGCAATCATTTATCTAAAGAATTACTTCTTTTCTGGAATCCATTCTTAATTAGTATCCAGACTCCCCTACCAAATTTGGGTTTCTAGCTTATGGGGTTTACCCGTTCCACCCATCCGTTTCCAGATGGCTCGTCTCTGTGGCACTTTATGAGGTTAACCATTTGAGGTCACTTCTCGCCGTCACCAATCCCTTGGTGCCCTAGTTTATCACTAGGCATAAACACTACAGCATCACAGCTGTGCTAGCAAGGACTTTCCTAACCTTTCGGCTCGATTGCTCGAATACTTAAACATTATAAATTAAATAGGGAGATTTGTCAAAAAAGGCATTGATACAAGTATCAATGCTTTTTTAATTTAAGCGTTAATTGCTGCTTTACGAGAAAGTTTAATCTTGCCTGTCTTTTCATCGATTCCGATTACTTTAACAACAATTTCATCACCTTCTGCTAAAACATCTTTAACAGCTTTAACTCTTTCGTTAGCAAGTTCTGAAATATGAACCATTCCTTCGCATCCTGGCCATAATTCTACGAATGCACCGAAGTCAACGATCTTTACAACTTTACCAGTATAAATTTGATCAACTTCTGCTTCTTTAACGATGTCTTGAATCTTTTCGCAAGCTGCTTCAATCCATTTACGATCTTGATGCATTACGAATACTCTACCATCTTGTTCGATATCAATCTTTACGTTATCGCATTCTTCGATAATCTTAGTGATAACTTTTCCACCAGCACCGATTACTTCTCTAATCTTATCTGGATCGATTCTAAACATTACAACTTTTGGTGCATATGGTGATAATTCATCACGATATGTATTAATAGTATTTAACATATGTCCTAGAATTGTCATTCTACCAACTTTAGCTTGAGCTAAAGCTTCTTTTAAGATGTCACGAGAAATTCCTTTAACTTTAATATCCATTTGCAAAGCAGTGATACCATTTCTAGAACCAGCTACCTTGAAGTCCATATCACCATAATGGTCTTCCATACCTTGGATATCTGTTAAGATTGTGTATTTACCAGTTTCTTCATCACTAATTAGACCCATAGCAATACCAGCAACAGGTGCTTTAATTGGTACACCAGCAGCCATTAGAGCCATAGTTCCTGAACAAATTGAAGCTTGAGATGAAGAACCATTTGATTCTAAGATTTCACTTACAACTCTAATAGTGTATGGGAATTCATCTTCAGATGGAATTACTTGGGCTAATGCTCTTTCAGCTAAAGCACCATGACCGATTTCACGTCTTCCAGGTGAACCATATCTTCCTACTTCACCAACAGAGAATGCTGGGAAGTTGTAGTGGAACATAAATCTCTTACCTTCTTCAACTCCTAAGCCATCGATTACTTGGAATTCATTTAAAGAACCAAGTGTTACGATACCTAATGATTGAGTTTGACCTCTTGTAAATAAAGCAGATCCATGAGTTCTTTCTAATACATCAACTCTACTTGAAAGTGGTCTAATTTCATCAACTTTTCTACCATCAGGTCTAACTTTATCTTCAGTAATTAATCTACGTACTTCTGTAGCTACGATTAATTCTAAGATATTGTTAACGAATTTCATCTTATCTTCTAAGTCTTCATCACCTTTCCAGGCAGCCTCTAACTTTTCGATAACTTCTTCGTTGATTGCTTCGATTGTTCTAGCACGTTCTAGCTTATCATAGATACTTACAGCTTTAACTAATCTATCTTCAGCCATATCGCGAACTAGTTTATTGATATCTTCTGGAATAACTCTTAACTCAACTTCAGTCTTAACTTTACCACAAGCCTTAACGATTTCTTTTTGGAAAGCGCATAATCTCTTGATTTCTTCAAAACCGAACATTAAAGCATCTAACATATCTTCTTCAGATACTTCTTTAGAGCCAGCTTCTACCATGTTAATAGCTTCGCTAGTTCCAGCTACGATTAAGTTAATATCGCTCTTTTCTAATTCTTCTACAGTTGGGTTGATTACGAATTCACCATTAATTCTACCAACTTGGACACCAGCAATTGGTCCTTCAAATGGAATATCTGAGATGCATAAAGCAATTGATGCACCTAACATTGCTGTCATTTGGCTTGAATAATCAGGGTTAGCAGATAGTACTGTATTGATAACTTGTACTTCATTTCTAAATCCTTCGGCAAATAATGGTCTAATTGGTCTATCAATTAAACGTGAAGTTAATGTTTCATGTTCAGTTGGTCTACCTTCTCTTTTAAAGAAACCACCAGGAATCTTACCAGCTGCATATAATTTTTCTTGATATAAAACAGTTAATGGAAAGAAATCAGCAGTTGATGCATTATTTGAAAATACAGCAGCACTTAATACAGTTGTATCGTTGTAATGAACCATAGCAGCACCATTGGCTTGCTTTGCAACTTCTCCCACTTCGACTACAAACTTACGTCCTTCTTTTTGAACGTATTCAAATCTTTGAATTTCACTCATTTTTTTATTCTCCTTTTCCAACCACCTTATACTACTCCCGATAAGTAATATAAGCGTACTAAAATCTTTTTAGTACTAACCTTTATGGGGGCTACCCTATATATAAACCTAAATGTTAGGATATATTCATACAAAAAGGGCAATCAATGCCCTCCAAGTTTTCAAATTATTTTCTTAAGCCAAGTTTCTTAATAACTTCACGATAGCTATTAACATCATGTGCTTTAAGATAAGCTAGTAAGTTACGACGATGACCAATCTTTTTAAGTAAGCCACGACGTGAGTGGAAATCATGAATGTGTTCTTGTAAATGCTCATTTAAACGGTTGATTTCAGCTGTTAAAATGGCGATTTGAACTTCTACAGATCCACTGTCTTTTTCATTCTTACCGAACTCAGCAACAAGTTTAGCTTTTTCTTCTTGAGAAATGCATGACATAATTTGTTCCTCCTTATTAATTAATGTCGCCTAAGACAAAGAATAACGTTGGAGAATCATTACTCCTAGTCACAGGTCATTAACATTATACTCTATTCAATCAAAAAATTCAAGTAAAATGTTATCTATTATCTTGCTGTGAAAATTGTAAAATATAAATTGACAGTAAATAAAGAGAAACAAAGGGGTTGAAGGGGGAATGTGTCCCCCTGATACTCGCATAGAAAAGCGAAATTTTAAAAACCATTAAAAAAACACATCGTTTTATTCTATAATGTTAATAACCACAAAAACAGAAAGGAATAAAACGATATGTCCACTTATTATTCTACATCATTCTCTTCCAAAAATATACAATTTATTCATAGAGCCATAATAGCAAAGGCCTTAAAAGATGGCGATACTGTTACTGAAATAGCTAAAGAACTACATTTTTCAAGACAAGCAATTCATAGTGAAATAAAACGAGGCACATTTGATAAACTTACGTCTGAATTAGACATGGTAAAAGTATATGATCCATATAAAGCAGAATATGCGCATCTTTCTTCTCAACAATTCAAAGGAAGACTATTGATGTATATAATAAAAAAATAACAAGCGAATGGCTGTTATCTAGAGGGCTACAATTGCCCAAAGATGCAACCAACTTGTTATCTACCAACACTATAACATCAGATGAAAGTGTTGTCAATAGGGCAGAAGATAAAAAGACGAGCTATTAAAAAAGCGTTAAAAGTAAAAATAAGCATATTAGATGGTCATCCAGAATTAAAAGAGATTATAGAGCATAAACTATCTAAAAAGCATTCTCCAGAAGTAATAGCTCTAGAAATAAGCAAGTTATATCAAGATGAAGCCGTTTCATATAAGCCATGTTTTAAAACAATTTATAATTTAATCAACTCACATAAGCTTAACGTAAATGAAAAATGGTTTATATACAAGCGCAAAAAAAGAAATAAAGCGCATAAAGAAGAAAAAACTATAGAAAAGCCTAATGGCGGCTTATCAATTGATTTAAGGCCCAATATAAGTGATAGAATCGAATTTGGTCATTGGGAAATCGATTGTGTAGTTGGTAAGCGCAATGGTAAATCTACTTGTCTTATGACCTTAGTAGAAAGAAAAACTAGATATGGTATTACGATGTTAATTCCTAAGAAAAGTAAGAAATGCATCGTAAATGCCTTAAAAGCAATAAAAAGACAATTTGGTAAATACTTTTATGACATCTTTAAATCAATCACAGCTGATAATGGCTCTGAATTTAAAGATGCTTTAGGCATGTCTTTAAAACTTAAGAATGGTAAAAGCGTAATGATTTATTATGCTCACGCCTATCATTCATGGGAAAGAGGATCAAATGAAAACTACAATAGGATGATTAGAAGATACTTTCCAAAAGGCACAGACTTTACGAAAGTAACAAATAATCAAATTCAAAAGGCAATAAACTTAATAAATAGCTATCCTCGAAAACAATTTGGATTTAAAACGGCTAAAAACAAATTTATAAAAGAATTATCGTCTATTATAGACGATAATAACATTATACATAAAATGATTAAAGGGATTAACCAATAATACGATTAATCCCTAAGTGTAAACTTTTTATTTACAAATTGCTTCTATTATCTTGCTGATAGTAGCATAAAATCATTAAATTCTTTTATGATTCACTTTTTATGCTTTATATCTAGCAAATCTTATAATCATTATTAAACCAACTACTACCATTAGAATACCTACGCCTAATGAAAAATAGTTATTTATGAATAATAAGA
Organism: Bacilli bacterium; assembly: GCA_017962745.1. Classification (GTDB taxonomy): domain Bacteria; phylum Bacillota_I; class Bacilli_A; order ML615J-28; family CAG-698; genus RGIG8164. Next base: position 41,623 of record JAGCUR010000017.1, read on the forward strand.
TATCAATTTCTTTATATTCTAAAATAATACGTGATACATATTCTTCAATAATTACTAAGTCAGCTAAAGCAGATACAAATACCATTTCTTTTAAGCCAATTACCATAATGTCTCTCTTTTCTAAAGCACCTCTTAGCTTTAGACAAGACATTATAAACATGATTAGCATAAATAAGATTAGTAATGATCCTATTAAGCCACTATATGTTTTATCATTAGAGATATCAATACCATTTACTTTTAGTACTACAAAAGCAATAAAGATAAAGGCATATACTAAAATGGCAATAGCCATTTTTAAATAAGCCTTTTTCTTCTTTTCTCTAGTTTGTAAAACATTCTTTACAAATACAACTTTGCAAATAAATACCATCAAAGTAGAGATAGATGCTATTAGTAATACTAATTATTTTGTTAAGAAGCCTAAGCCAAATTTATATAGGAAGCTTACTAAAGTGATTAAAGATGTGAAAAAGGTTGACCTTTTTAACTTCTTTTTCTCACTTAGTTGTTTTCTTTCTTCTTTTGTCTTTCTCATCTATCCATTACCTTTTCTAGTGGGTATTTCTTGGTTAAGTTTAATACTTTTTCGTGAATCTTAGCAAGTTTAGCTTCATCATCCTTATTTTTAATTGCTTCATCGATTAAAGTGGCAATTTCTTTCATATCGGCTTCTTTAAAGCCTCTGGTAGTGATGGCAGCTGTACCCATTCTGATACCTGATGCTACCATTGGTGGCAGGCTATCGAATGGTACTGTATTTTTATTAACTGTAATACCAACTCTATCAAGTAACACTTCAACTTCTTTACCCGTAAGGCCACAAGAAGCATACATATCAACTAATAATAAGTGATTATCAGTGCCACCTGTTACTACTTTATAGCCTTTTTCGATTAATGCATTGGCTAGCGCTTTCGCATTACTAACTATACATTTTGCATATTCTTTAAAACTATCTTTAAGTGCTTCTCCAAAACATACAGCTTTACCAGCAATCACATGCATTAAAGGTCCACCTTGAATGCCAGGGAATAAGGCAGAATTGACATTTTTATATACTTCATAATTATTGGTTAAAATTAAACCGCCTCTTGGACCTCTTAGTGTCTTATGCGTAGTTGATGTTACGATATCCGCATAATCAACTGGGTTTTGGTGAATACCTGCGGCAACTAAACCTGCAATATGCGCCATATCAACCATCAAATAAGCGCTAACTGAATCAGCGATTTGTCTAAAGCGCCTAAAATCAATCTCACGCGCATATGCACTAGCGCCAGCTACGATTAGTTTTGGTCTAAATTCTAAAGTAATACGCTCGATCTCATCATAATCAATCATTTGCGTATCTTTACTTACTTGATAATATCTAAATTCATAATCTTGACCAGAAAATGATAATTTATGACCATGAGTTAAATGGCCACCATGCTCTAGTGCCATTGCTAAAACTTTATCACCTTTATTAAGGAGCGCGCGATATGCTGCCATATTGGCCTGACTACCAGAATGGGGCTGCACATTAACGTATTTTACGTTAAATAGGGCTTTAGCTCTATCTTTTGCCAATTGTTCAATATCATCTACAAATTCGCATCCCCCGTAATATCTTCTTCCGGGATAACCTTCAGCGTATTTATTAGTAAGGATTGATCCTACTGCTTCTAATACATCATTTGATACATAGTTTTCACTAGCTATTAATTCGATATTGTCTTCTTGTCTAGTCTCCTCGTTTTTAATTATTCTTAAAACTTCTAAATCTTTCATTTACATCCTCAAATATTCTCTAACAAATATAGACTAATTTTTAATCCCATCTTATCGGCATCACTAATTGATGCTTCAAATACATCGTCTTGATTTTCCATCCCAATTACGTCAGATATGTACCTAATTGCTAAGAAATTATTTCCCATCAACATACAGCTTTGCGCATATGCTGCTGACTCCATATCAAACGCCATTATGTTTAAATCACTAAAGTGATCACTAATTAGTTTATCGCATTTTTCTTTATCAACCATGAACGATTCATTGGTGCAAATATCACCATATTTTAACTTAAAATCGCTTTTCTTAAGTAATTTAACTAATCTTTCATCACCACTAAATTGCAAAGGACACTTGCTCATTTGGCCGTAGCGATATTTTGATTCAAAGACACTTAAGTTGACATCGCCATATAGACAGTTAAGTCCAACTACGATATCGCTAACATTAACTTTACTAGTGCCACCAGCAGTTCCTAAGTTAATAATGTAATCATCTTTAGTTAGATTAAATGTCTGATTTAAATTAGAAATTAACAAAGCACTAGCAACTCTACCTACGCCACTAATACCAATTATTACTTCAATTCCTCTTTCTAAATCATAATCACCAATTGTATATTCGTATATACTAGATTTGATTACTTTTTTATTTACTAGAGGAATGAACCTCGTTAGCGTATCTAGTTCTTCTTGCATTGCGGCAATGATTACGAATTTCATTTTCTAACCTCTTCAATATCTTTTAATATTTGTGCTCTTAGCTCTTCAACCGAATTAAATTTAATCTCATCTCTAATAAACTCTTCAAACTCCACAAGCATAAATTTGCCATATAAATCTTGATCAAAATCAAGAATATGGACTTCGAGAGTTCTAGTATTATTTAGCCCCACGGTTGGGTTTAGGCCGATATTACAAATAGCTTTATGCTTTTCGTGATCAATAATGGCATTACATTTATAAACACCAGGTTTAATACAAAAATCATTTTCTGCTAGTTTAATATTAGCAGTCTTAATTCCTAGCTTTGAGCCAATTTTGTTACCTTTAGTTACAATCCCACCCATCTTAAATGTTTTTAGTAATAACTTATTAGCTTCATCAATATTACCTTCAATTAAGTAGTTACGGATGTCTTCACTTCCAAGCTTACTTCCATCTTCTTTTCTTAAAGCAGGGATTATAAATAAGTTAGATGTAACTTCACCTAAAGTTTTAACTGATCCTTGACCATATTTACCATATCTAAAATCTTCGCCGACAACAATCGCATCCATTTCGGCTAAAAAGCGCGCATTAAATTCTTGATATGGCATATTAACTAATGTTTCATCACATCTGATGATGCAGCAGTAATCAATACCTAACTGTCTAAAAGCATTTATTCTTTCATCTAATAGTAATAAATAACCTTTATTTTCGCGTTTTTTTAAAACATAATCAGGATGTGGATCAAAAGTAAAGACGACAGTTTTAGCGCTAAACTTCGCTGCTTCTTTCGCTAAAGCGCCGAAGATAAGTTTATGACCTTTGTGTATGCCATCAAAGACACCAATTGTGCATACCAAATTTGTGTCATTGCTCATCTTATCTTTAAATACATCATTACTATATAAATATATTAATTCCATACTCTTCTCGCTTTATACCTATCCATATTTTCATCATAATAATAAATTGCTAATAATTTATTATTATGAATTAAAGCAACTTCATTATCATTTGGATAATTTAGTTCATCCTTCTTTAACATCTTGCCATCGATTACTTTATTATAAATAAAATCATCGACTTCAATCTTTTCTAAATCGATTAAATCAATAATTTCAATAATCTTATAATTATTGTTTTTAATATCATCAATACTAAAAGCTTCTTCAACACTAAACTTACCTGATTTAGTTCTAAACAATTCTTTTACGATACCATAAGAATTTAATCTAATTCCTAGATCATTACATAATGATCTAATGTAAGTACCTTTAGATACTTTAGTTTTAAACTTAAATTCAAATTCTTCATTAATATCGCTTAATCTTTCAATGCTTAAAATATTAATTTTTCTTGCATCAATCTCTATTTCTTTATTATTTCTAGCTAAATCATATAATTTTTTACCATCTACTTTAATAGCAGAATACATTGGTGGTACTTGTAATTGTTCACCTAAAAATGAATTTAGTGTTTCATCTAATAACTTATTAGTGACATTTACTTCCTTTTTATCTACTACTTTACCATCAATATCATATGTATCAGTTTTAATTCCAAGTTTACAAGTAGTTATATATTCTTTATCTTCAGCTAAGATATAATTAGATAACTTCGTAGCTTCATTAAGTAAAACAATTAAAACTCCGGTTGCAAGCGGGTCTAATGTCCCCGCATGACCGATTTTTTCAATAACTAGTCCATTTCTAGTTAATTCATGTTTAATATCAATTAGAGCATCTTGGCTCGTAATTCCTTTTGGCTTATTATAAATAATAGCGCCATTAACTAGTAAATGATTATTATTTACGATATAGTTTTCTACTTCTTTGGCGCTATTAAAGAATAAATCAGCACCCTTTAATTCACATTTCTTACGATAACCCCAAAGGCATGCTCCCATTAATAAACTCGCATTCTTGGCAGTTAATAAATCGATATCAGAATCTCCTAAATATAAAACATCATCTTTATCTATTTTAAAATAATCTAAAACTTGATTGGTGGCATCTATTTCTGGTTTTAGTTTAACACCATCTTTACTACCCGCTACATAATCAAATAAGCCATTAAAATAATGATTAATTACTGCTTCACTATCAGCTTGTGGCTTATTTGATAAAACAGCTAACTTTATACCAGCTTGTTTTAATGTTTTTAATAAATGCATAATCCCTTGATATGGATTAGTGTGAATCATATTATGTTCTTTATAATAATTAATATAATCTGCTTTTACTTTATCAAAAAAGTTAGAATTATCCTTAACTGCTTTTTTAATTAAATGATCAACGCCACTTCCTACCATATATAAGCATTCTTCAACACTTACTTCTTCTAGGTTATTACCTTTTAGTGCATAGTTAAGGGCGATATTAATATCTTTAATTGTATAAAGTAATGTGCCATCTAGATCAAAGATAACAAGCTTTATATCCATAATTATTCCTCTTATACATAATACTCCATATTAATTATATAACTTTTATACGCAATAAAAAACACTTAATTAATAAACATTAAAAGCATTCCTAACAATTTGTTAAGAATGCATTTTATTACTTATTCTTTTTCTCAAGTTTTTCTCTAAATTCTCTAACAGTTTCTACTGTTAAAGGTTTTAGATTATAGTAGTTGTCATCGTTTCTTTCAGCTAAATAGCATGTATAATTACGTCTTTCAATATATTCTGCTATGGCTTCGTTTAATAACGAATTAATACTGATGCCTTCTTTTTTTGCGCGTTCGTCAACTTGTTTGTGTAAGGTTTTAGACATCCTCAAAGTTACTTTACCACTATAATAATCATATTCATGCATAGAAGGTTCTGGGACAGCAATTTTTAGTTCCTTACATGCTTCAATATATGCATCTAAGTTTCCTCTTGCCTCTTCAATAGCTTCTTCAATTGTATCACCAACACCGATAACTGTTTCAAAATCAACATATTTAACTACATATTGTTTTCCATCAGCGCAATAATCTGTAAATACTTCAAAGCGATAATCTCTTTCCACTATTTTTTCTCCTTTTTATATATTATTTCATTTGCAAGTTTCACATATGATGATTTAACAATTTTACCATTAACAGTTGGTATACTAATTACTACTTCGCTGCTTTCTTGATAAAAAACATGATGCGATCCTTTTATAGATATTCTTTTAAACCCATTAATTTCTAGATACTTCATGAATTCAACAAAATCAACCTCCACCGGAAGCGGATATGTCGTGTATTTTTTAATAAGTTTTTCTTTTTGGCTCAACTTAATACCTCGCTATGCCACCATATATAGTGGCATATACATTATATCAATAATCATTTTTCCATGCAATACCTATTTTTTGCTTTTTATAAGTTTCCAAAAATATAGTAAATTCGCTCTAAAATATTGATATAATTAGCTATTTTTCCACGATTTTTAGTAAACAAAAACGTACCTATAACAAACGTTATAAGTACGTTATTTTGTTATCTAACAATGAAGTCAGGAACAACTTTCGCATTAGTATAAATTACGAAGTTGCTTGCATATGAAGAAATGATTGGATCATCTTCATTAAACAATGAAACAGATACTGTAACTTGATAATTTGAATATAATAAGTTACTTGCTTCAAATGCTGATCCTGTCTTTACTGTCATTGTAATAATTGGGAATGTGATGTAAGCACCATCATCTTCTAAAACCGATAGTGGCAACTCGATTGTACCAGCTTGCATTTGGGCAGCTGTAAGAGTTGTAGAACCGATCTTAATTGAAGTTATGTATGTGCTTAAATCTAATGGTTCACCGTATGATGCTACCCCTGTCTCTGAATCATGTACTTTTTGTTTCAATGTGAATGAAACAGTAGCACTAGTATATCCTTCAACTTGTAATCTAACCGATGTAGTATCTAATACTGCTAATAGATCAAAGGATGATGCCACAATGCCGCTTGGATTTAGGGCATTGATACCCATTGATGTGATATTACCTTGTCTATCTTCAACAGGATTCAAATATAGCGAAGCATATTCAGGAACATCTTCTGAGTAATATAGTCTAGCCGGTGTTTCGTTTGATGAAACAGTATTTTTACTTGCAGCCGTAGCTGAACGGATAAATGACAAGTTAGAAAAACCAGTTACAGTTGTACCATTATCTGGAAAGTTATCGCTTTGACCTGGGAACTGAGCACTAATAGCTGCACTTGTACTATATGTAAGTGTTACTGTAGCACTAACATCAAAACTATTTCCGGTAGCAAAATAACTACTTAAACTACTTGAAACAAATTCAGCGTAGTTATTATTAATTCTAATGTCATCAGTTCCATATGCAGTTGTTATTGTTTGAGCGTTATCGACGCCATTTTCAGTTACTACATAATCGATTGTATAACTTCCGGCACCAGCTGGGCTACCAGCTATAACTTTTACAATATTAGCTCCATCATATCTATTTAGTTGTACTAAGAAGCTTTGATAAATTGGAGTTGATGCTATTAAGCTTTGTAGATATGATCTAATGTCAGCATCCATTCCTTCTTCTACAGTACGCAAGCCAAATGATGCACTCATATTGATTTCTAAGACGTTGTTTTCAAGTGTCATAATCGTTGTTTGATTTGGTGTATCACTTGATACGTCAAAATCAGTATGGTCAAAAATCTTACCCATAACTAAGTGAACCATTGTATGGCCACCTGTATCTAAGATCTTTGATGGATATTCAGTTTCCGAGAAACTTGCAGGAGATGTTATTAGATAATAATGGAATAAGCTATAGTCTGCTGAAGTCTCAGTGAAGAATGTTAAATAATAACTTTCTTCAATGTAATCTCCAGTAACTGTAATTGAATACTTAGTTCCTGTATCTTCACTTGTAGCTAGTTTGTAATAAGTATTTCCTACTTTTACAGTAGCATGAGCTTCATCTGTCTCTACAAACATTCTATCATCGCCAGTTGATGATACTGTAATTTGCATCATATCGCATAAATATTTAGGTTGGAAGGCTTCACCCGTAATTGAGAAGCTTCCATTGCTATAAACCATTGTCTTAAACTTCGATAAGTCTAGCGTTACGCCATCCGCAAGCAATGCATCGCCTAACCTTGCATAATATACTTTACCATCATTATCAGGTCCTGATAAAGATAACATCGTATTTGCATTGAGGCTAGATAATGTGTCACTCGTATTAGCTTTATATAAATATAAAGATTTTTGATAGAAACGCATTACGTTTTCGCCTGAGTTAATAGCGCTAGTCCATTCAGCTGCTGTTCTTGAATATGTATATTTGAAGTAAGCAGTTACTGGACTACCGATATTTTCAATTAAAGCTTGACCATATTTATCAGTATATTCATCTTCTAAATATGTTGTTCCACCTTGAACTGCAATATCAAAGCTATATGATAATACTTTCTTAACAAATACTGGAATGTAAACATGGAATGCTACATTAGCTGGTCTAGTAGGGTTATAGTAGCTAATATCAATTAATGAGAATTGCATCTTACCACTATCAAACACGTTAAAGATTGTGTAGAATCCAGTTTCATCTCTTTGTAAGCTAGCACCAACTGTGCTAGATACAAATTTATTTGTAGATGGATCATATGTCATCTTATAGATTGATACTGAGAAATGACCAGGCATATCATATGCATAATCATATGTAGAGTTAGTAATCATTCTAATATAACTATTGATGTACATATTAGTATTACTATCTTCTAGTAATAATACTGGGAAGTCGATATCTAAGTATCTTGCGCCTTCTACTTGAACGATTTCATCGCCAAACATTGATAACTTGCCTAAAGCAATTTGGGCATTATCATAGTTTGTAGCCCCACTACTACCAGTGTAGTATTTATTACCTACATAACTATAAATATCGGCGTTATTGTTAGTCGGGCTATCGCTTAGAATATCGCTAATTGGTAAGCTATCAATTGTAATCTTACCACCAACTGGAGTTGCGAAGGCATCACCGATGAAGTCGTATCCACCAATTGTTACTTTTGGATTAACAGTAACGTATGGTTCCTCGGCTACTACGTTTGCTGAAGTATTACCGATATTTGAAAAAGCATTGTTATCTAGGTGCATATTGTAATCAGTAAAGATAATTTGACCATCACCAAAGTTTTGCTTTGTATTATTTACAGTTACTTGGAATGTACTAGTACCAAATTCATTGTTATTTGTTCCTGCTTTTCCGCATATCTTTCCGCAGTATTCATTATCACCAGTATATTTAATTGAAATACCAACGATTCTAATTGAAGAGCCGGCTCTATTGTTACCTACTACTTCACCAATTGATTGGTTATTAGCAGCAGTAGATTTATCAGTTACGCCGCCTTCTAGATGTTTAATAACATTATCTTCAAGCAAAATGTTGTATCCACTGATTTTAACTCTGTTGTTGTTCGTATCTGATGGATTACATTCTGTTGCTGTGTTATTTACATTAGTATTAGCGGTTGTTGGGTGATTACCACCAGTTAGAGCACCAGCTATTCCACCAGTTCCACTATAATTATTCGAATTAGAACCATAATTAGTAATAATATTACATTCCTTAATATAAATATTATTTAATTCATATGGCCAGTTAGTAGTTTCAGTATCTGATTTATTACTACCTGATACTAGTCCAAACATACCACCGGCATTACATTCTATATTAGTAGTACCAGTATAAGTAGAAATGATATCGTAATTATGAATATTAACGTTCTCTAAGTCCATATAGAAATAGTCACGTCCAATTGCATAACCGATTATTCCACCGGCATGTCTTGTACCTTTAATATAATAATTATCAGAATCACCATTTTCACCGTTAATCGTTACACCATCAAATAACACATTATATTTTTGGGTAAGTTTACCGATGATTCCACCGGCTGAATTAGCCGTGATATTGATCTTTGAAATTGAAGAATTAGTTATATTAATTAGGGCACCATGGGCTGATCCGATAAATCCACCAGCATAGTTATTGTATGAAGGATTAGCAACACTATCATTACGTACTTTGATCACTGATGGTGTATCACCGCCTAGACCAAGAACATTGATGTTACTAATATAAATTCTTCTTCCGCTACTACCTTGGATCTTATCGCCACCACCTTTACGTGCTGACCATGAAGATCCGATGATTCCACCAGCGCCAGTAATGGCGTTTGCGCCATAGGCAAGAGGTTTTTCATTTGGCACACCACACTTCATTTCAATATTTTTAATATAAAGGTCAGTGCCGCTTGCTTTACCAGCAATTTCTATTTTTTGACCCCAAATTCTACCAATTAAACCACCAGCTTGTAAGCCACCGACTACATTGACATAACCATAGGTTGTAGCTGAAGAATCATAATTGATGTAGTTTGATGCCAGGTCAGAATTATCAGCTCCCTTTTGCTCTAAAAGACCAATTAGGCCACCGGCTGTCTTAGCACCTTCTACTTCAAGTTTATTAAATGTAACATTATTGATAGTAATAATGTTTATTGTACAACCAATTAAACCACCAACTGATAATGTTGTAGCGTAGTTGACTGAATTTCCATCAATTGTACCTTTGATCTTACTGTTACCATCTTGGTAATTATCACCATCATATTTATTGAAGTAATAATTACTTCTAGTACCATCAATAGAATATACATCGTAGAATACGCTACCTGCTAATATTAAATTATTGAAAGTAGCACGAGTATTAGTACTATTAAGTTGGATGTAGTTAAACAAACCAAATCCGGCAGTTGATGTATCACCACTGCTATCATATGCGCGGTATTTTGATACATATGCATGTGCATATTCTAAATAGCGCATATGTAGTGTAACTTGATATGCATATTTAGTTCCGTTTGATGCGCCATTTAGTGTTGATACACGCAATCTTAAATTTCCATTATCATAATAAATATTACCGATTCCTCTAAAGCCAGCAGGCACATCGCAATCACCTGTAATATTAACGGTAACTCCATCGTTATATGCTAGCATACGTGCAGGATAAGTACCCGAATCCGCAACTGTATATGCGCTAATGATATAAGGAGTCTTTGTTAAGCCACTACCATATAGCGAGTCTCCTTTAGCAAGTGTATAATCAGCTGCATCTGTACTACCGATAGATGTATATTTGGCTGTACCTCTTGCAGTAGTATCTGCTCTGTATGCTTGCCAGAAATCACTTAAGCCTGCATATGCCTTACTAGCCCCGCTTGCAGAACCAGCACCTGAATTTACGATAGCACTAAGGATAAACATTGACTGTCCATTAGGCACATTTATAGTTTTACCATCGCTACTTACGCTAAGTTTATCACTATTTGAAGATGGTACTACTAAGTCAGCGATTGTGTAATTCTTTAAACCGTTCTTTAAAGTAGCTGTATCTTCAGTTCCATGGTATGTAGTAGTCTCATGGAATGCATAACCTGCTATTACTCTACCGATAATTGGGTTAAAGTATAAATAGCCTTCATTAGCAACTCTAGAATCTACTGTAGATGTAATACCTACATTTGATGATGTCATTCCTCTAAAGATAACTCCACCATTAAGTAGTGTACCTACATATCCACCAACTGGAATTAATGTAACATAGCGTGAAGTTGAAGCTGCTGTTAAGTTAAATGTAGTATTAGTGAATGTTACATTTACCGTATCGATAATTGTATCTCCACCCATAACTTTAGCAATTAAAGCACCGTATGTTTCAATACCACCACTATAAGCATATAAATCAGAGCCAAGTGGAGCAGCTAAAGTAATAGTTACGGAGTTAACATCCACATTGATACCTTTGATTACACACCCCGTTGAATTATCAATTAAAGGTTTTTGTGATTTATTGGTAATGGTTGCACCATTTCCAAAAATAACACCCTTAAATGGATAATCCGCATCACGTCCAAATGAATCATACGCATTGCTAACTAGTTCAGTATAGTTAGCTAGCTCGATATCAGTTGTAATCTTGTAATATGCACCTGACAAGTATTGTCTAACTTTCGCATTAGCGATAGTTGTAGATCCATCTGAGAAGTTATCTAAGCCGAATGAAAATTCGCTCTTAGTATAGTTTACACTAGCTGGTACATAATTATAAGCAATCGAATTATTGCTATTTGTAAGTGTACTAGGTAGTTCTATTTTTACGCTACTACCTACATCAACACCAGCCATGATGTTTGAAATTATTGCTAATTGGTCGCCGGACTCAATTAAGTATGGGTCACCATACTTACCAGCACCTTGAATAGCTGTACTAAATGATGAGTTAATTCTTAATTCATGATAATTATTATTAGCTGCTGTATATACATATGGTAAGAAACCACTTGCAAATGAATACTCAGTTGTTGCCTCATATGTAGTTGGGTGAACATAATACTCACTAGCTGCATATTTCTTTTGACTATTTTGGTATTCAGGTGATACTGTTATTTCTTTTCCATAAGTAACATTATGGATAGCTGTAGTTGAGTTAGACCAATCATCAGTGATTTCAAAGCTATATGCGCCTGAACTTTCACCATAATATGCAAATGAATTAAGTAATGTTGCTCTACTAAAGATTGATTTAGTAGTGCCATATACTGTATCCATGTTGCCAAGTGAATTAACTGCGCTTCTACCATCGAACTTAATACCACTAAATGTTAAGTATATTGCTCTTGCATCAGCGCTACCAACATTACCGATTAAGCTTGATGCGGCATAAATTGATGCAAAGCCTGTATAACTATCTTGACTAGCATTAGTTAAAGTTAATTTTGTGTTTTTACCAACTTTATTAACGATTAGTGGTGCATATGCATTAGTAGTTAAGTCTGTACCGTCACTATTAACAATATGTAAGCCACTTAAAGTTAAGTCGTTAAGTGTAATTCTAGCTGTGCTTGTATCCGAGTTACCAATTGTATTGGTAATGATAAAGCCACAGAATGAATCACTTATTTTTGGTACATTACCGCTTAATGTAGATGAAGTTATTTGAATTGTACCTAAATAATTTCTAAATAAGCCTGTATGCATCAAATAATGTTGGTTATCATTTGCTCTAGTAGAGCGCTTAGCGTTACTACCAGTATAAGGTAAGCTAACATTTGCTTCTGTTGCCTTATTATCTAATTTGATAGTTGCGTTATTAAATACTAAGTTCACGCCACTCACATCAATTGGATAATATGATAGGCCGCTCATGTCTAAATCACCACTAAAAGTAGTGTCACTAACGCTAAACCAACCTGCTAAATCAGTATAAGCATATCTATTTACTGACCAAACTAGGAATTTATATTTGCCAGTTGATGTATTACTTCTAGCATATGCTAGATTGTAATAATATCTAGTATTAGCATTTAATGCTTCAGCATCATTTTTACCATAAGTAGTTTTATTTAAATATGCATTAGCTGTAGTTGTAATTGATATTATAGAATTACCGTTATTAGTAATATCTTGGCTATTATATCTACTATCAGCTACTATTTCATCATAAACTGAAAACTTTGGATCAGTTGTAAAAGTTAAGCCGCTAATATTGTAGTTTGTAGATGTATCATCTACATCTAGATATAAGGCTGATCCATAAGTATCAGCAGTCTTATGAGTTTTATTAGCTACAAATCCAAATGTATTACTAGTACTAACTGGTAGTGTATAACTTACTGTACCTAAGCTAATATTATTAATTACCATATGACCAGTAGCAACTTGAGTTAAGAAACCAAAGTTATTGCTACTTCCTTGGGCAGCAACAGTTGCATTAACTGTTAAGCCATTAATATTTGTATCTAAGCTTATCCATTCTTTACCTAAAACACCACCGAAGGCATTATTCTTTGAATATCCTTTAACATCTAGGTTAACTGTTACATTTTCAATATTAACAGTTCTAGATCCTTTTACATATTGAGTATTTGATGTATTAGCGATTAAGCCACCAAATACAGCTGGTCTATTAGTATTAGCTGGATAATCATCGGTACCAGTACCATAATAATGTAAGCCGGCAGTTATCGAGCTAAAGTTAATAGTTTGATTGCTACCGCTATTCAAATAGCCAATAGCACCACCAACATATGATTCATTTGTGGCATTATCAGAAATATCGATAATTGTAGGATATAGGTTAGATGAACCATTAATTGTTAAATTAAGGTTACTATCTACAGCAGCACCTATAGCTCCACCAATCTTAGAAATAACATTAGAGCTTGTAGCAAGGTTTACTGTAAAACTACTTGTCAGATTAGTGATAGTTACGGTTCCACTTGCACTAGCAACTACACCTGCTTTTAAGTTAGTTGTTGCTTGACGAATGTTAAAGTAACCATTAACTGTTAAATTTTTAATTGTAGCATTATGTGCTTTCGCAAATAAACCATTTTGTAAATGGTTAATAATATAGCCATCACGTGTAGTAGTACCAATTGCAGTTCCACTGCTAGTTAGACCATATACTTCACCTGTTGCCATTGTGATAGTACGGTTATTACCATCAAATGTTCCACTAAATGTCATTCCAGCATCAGAATCGTTATCACGAGTTAAGCCAGTTAGACCAGTATTTGCTAAATTAATATCATTAGAAAGTGATAAGCTAGCATTTAAGATATTGCTACTTGAATTAGATGAAGCAAATCTTAAAGCGCCATTAGTTACATCAGTTCTAGTATTTAGGCTAATGTTTAAAGCAGTTTTCGCAAAATCTACGATTGTTCTCATACTTGCAACTTCTGCTTTTACAGTTACTGTATGATTAGCATCATCAACTGTAAATAAATCTTCTTCACTTAAAGTTGATCCATCTAATCTTAATACTTGTCCCCAAGCATAAATGTCATCTAGAGTTTTATCATCAGTAGTATTGCGTTTAAATGCCCAGCCATTATTAGTGCCTTCACCATCACCGATGGCATAAACTAATGATGCATCACGATATTTCATAATTTGGCCGCTATTCCAATCTACATATGAAGTATTAGATAAATCAGTTAAGCCTTTAAGTCTTAAGACACCTGTTGGTCCATTACCGATAAGAGCTGCTTCTACTTTTCCACTACCTTTTACAGTAATTGTTCCTGAAACATCTATAAATGGTCCTTTGTTACCCATTGAACCAATTAATCCACCATTGATTACACCTTCTGGTAAGTTTGTAGTACAGTTGCTTATGTTAACATATGATGCTGTACTAACATAACCAATTAAGCCGCCTGTAGCTTCGCCACCTGAAGATTTAATCTTCGATTCAGTATTTGTAATATTAAATGCATAAGATAGGCTAGTTGATTGGTATTCTCCACAAACACCACCACGATATTTACCATTAGTGGCATTAAATTCAATAGCTTCATTTGCGAAGTTTCCATCAAATGCAAATGTGCCACCGGCATTAATTAACATACCATAGATTGCACCAGATCTATTTGTAGATGAAACATTTAAATCTGGATCAATACTAAATGTATTTAGTAAAGATACTGATCTAGATGCATTAGTGTTTTTATAATAACCAAATACACCACCAGCACCATTATTAGAAGTAATTGTTCCATTTATTTCATAATCAGTAACGCCATCTGCAAATTCAATCTCTACATTTTCTGCATGACCAACTAAGCCACCGGCATAGCTAGTAGCAGTGATTGTAGATACTTTAGTATTATTATTTGATAATAATTTTAGTGTAGAATTGGCTTTCATTTGACCAACTAAGCCACCAGCGTGGCCTGATGTTGTTGAAACAGTAATTGGGTTACCGCTTGAAGTTGTTTTAACTTCTAGTGTTGCTCCTTCTCCTACTGTTCCGCAGATTAATCCTACATTTCCACTTGATACTACATTTAATGTAGATGAGTTATTGAATTCAATCTCTACGCTTGCTCCATCGGCAATATCGCCGATTACGCTATCGTAGTTATATGCTTCAAGTCCACTACCAGCACCATCGATTGGCATCAATGTTACTTTCCATTTAGCTTTACTTGATCCAGCTAAAACGTGATTAGCAAATAGTGATCCGCTTGTAAGTAATAGTGGGTCAGGATCTACGTTTGCTCTTTCACGGATAATCTTTACTTCGCCACTTCCAAGTAACTTTAAGTCAGTTGTTACATAATCAAACAACGGACAGTTATATAAGTGGAATGTATCGATTCCTGATGCAGGCGTTACGATAATACCTTCGAATGGTCTATCAGCTGAACCTAAACTGATAAAACCATCAGTAGTAACTACACGACCACTATTAATAGTAATTTCTAGTCGGTCACTTGGGTTTCTTGCGCCTGATTTATATGCAGCTGCATAAGTATTAAAAGCTTCGGCTGAATTGATTACATATGTTTGGGCTGCTTCAGCCTTAACAAATGGTAAATCAATAAATCTTGATAAGCCAATTAATGCAACGCAAATAAATGCGATAAAAATATTTAGTTTTATTAATTTTTTAGCAATCTTGCTTCTCATAAAACCACCTATTTATTTATATAAGTTTATTTTTTAATCAAAATCAAATGTTACAATTTCACTTTCCATATCCTGCCAAGTAACGCTACTTCCAATATCTATCTTATAGAACTGTATTTCATATCTATTAGTAGTACTTGAGTTTACCGGAAATGTTATTGAAGAATTTGAGGAATCATACTGTGCTCCAGTTATAGCTAACAACTGGCTTAATGAAACATAATTCATTTCTAGTTTTGTAGAATCCCAGGTAATTGTTACTGTACCAGATCCAAATCCGGTAACTAAATAATTATAACCATCATATTCATAAGGTTGAATACTAGTTTGTTCATCACTAAATGATCCTGACCAACTATTGTTTTCACCTTCTACCCTTACATCAGCTTTAAAGATACCAGTTAGTGTTGGTAAGCTTTCATCAGTTGGTGTAACAGTTACTTCTAAATATAAATTAGGTTTAACTGATGCAAAGTTTTTAGTGAATATTAATTCATAAACATCAGCTGCAGCTTTTTTACCAGCTATTGTTTTAGTGAATGAATTAGATACTGTAGTATTGTTAAATGTCTTAGTCTCTTCTCCATTCTTTAGGGTAATTACATAACTATTATCTGGTACATCAGATGTAGATGCAGCTACATAATCACCATTAACATACTTCACAAACCTAGCGCTTAGAGTATATGTAACACTATTTGGGTTAGGTTCTGTTTGTTTACCTTGCGCGTAGTTACATACTGTAAGTACTGCTGCTGGGTTTACACCATTTGCGGATGCATCAGTTGTATAAACTATTTTAATGTTATCTTTACTATTTCCTTTTAGTAAGTAGTTAGATGAGAATCTAATACCTACTTCATATGGGGCAATGGTACGCTGCGCATGTAGCGAATGCGTATATGCCGCATAAACGCCTATTCCGATTAAAGTTAATAAAACGAATGCTAAAACAAAACTTAGCACTATTCTATATAACTTTTTACCTTGCTTTAACATTCCTTTCATAATTTTCCTTTCTATTCACTTATTTGGCTAGAGAATACTCTCGCCGCAATACAAATAATATCTGTTTCTCTATCGTTTACTTGTTTATTACCAATATATAATCTTAAAATGAAGTAATGATTAAATGTGGCACCTGATCCGGTTTCAATTGTGGCATTAGTTTGCCAGTAAAGTGGTACCGCATTTTTATCTACATGTGTATATGTATCATAAGTATCTTTGTAATAATTATTACTAGAACCCATAATACCGATAATACTACTACCATCTTGGTTTTTATAACTACCGTTAATCTTACCATTTTGTTTGATGTAATATTTAATGTTTTGTGGATTTCCACTGCTTGGGTGAGTAGTATAAATTACTTCTCCTGCTGGATCAGTGCTTTTTTCTGATGCATTGGTTGTTGCTCTAAACAAATCAAATGTAAATTCGTTATTAGTAGTAAATGCTAGTTGAATTTTATAATGTCTTACAAATTCTCCTGATACACTAAATACATAATCTACATATCTTTGTGAACTTGTTGCATCGATTCCTTCAAATGATAAGTATCTAATGTCTTCTTGATTACCAGCACCAATATATAGTGATGTAGCTGTATTTACCGGAGCATAAATAGTTAATGAATGCCCTGCTAGCCATGCATATACTGGTACTACTATTAAAGTAGCAAAAGTAAAAAACATCGCAATGCTTAAACCGATAATCTTAAGTTTAAGGAATAGCATCTTATTTTTCATAATATGCTCCTTTCTTTATAATTTATTATTATTTTAAAGTAATTACTAAAAAGTGAATATTATCACCAATTAACTGATCGCCATCATTATAGCCATCACTTAATAAATCTTCTTCCTCTTCATTTGCATTAGTAGCAAAGAAATATTCTGGATGAGAAGATATATATGTACCAACTGCTGCTGGATATTTATTGTTTGGATCATCTGATTGTAAATCATGGATGATATCACTATAAAGTAGTGGCCATTCCCAGTAAATTGTTAGTTTATAATAGTCCTCTCCATCTACTGTTACCATTGATTTACCAGCAGTATTATAAGTAATGTGATTTCCTAAGAAGTTACTAAATTTAGTAAGTTGTCCACCTGACATAGTTCTAGATCCAAAGAATAAGATATGACCTTTAAGCATATCTAATGCTTGGTTGTAAGCATCATCATTTTCCGGAATTACTAAAGATAACTCGTTAGTTGTTTCATTATATGTTTTTTTATATCCGCTTAGTTCAATATCAAATGATATATTTATATCCCCTTCCACAAGTGGTTTGATATAAAGGGTAAATGTACCATAAGATCCGGGAACTAGGAAATATACATTTTCATACATTACTTCGTTATCTAGTTCTAATGCTAATGCGGAATTAGTATATAGAACTGCTGGATCGGTTTCATTAAAAGCTTTACCTGATGCTTTTAATTCATTCTTAAAATCATCAATACCTTCATATACATTATTATCATCATATTTAGTTGTCTTAGCGATGTATATTTCATATTCATCAGTTTCCGAGATAATATGCATTCCATCGCCTTCAGCTCCTTGAAGACCTGCTAGCCAACCAAATGTGATCGATAAGTATAAAAAGCTACAGCCTAGAAACATAATACCAGTAATAGCTAACATACATATTGATTTAAACAATTGTTTGTTTAGTTTCATAATAATACTCCAGTTTTGGATATAAGCGAAATATACCCAAAAATACCATACTTATACAATCTTATTATAATCCAATTTGCATTAACAAACTATTAATCAACTAATATTATTTTCAATATAATAGACAAAATGAAAAAAACTATTAATAACCGCTAGGTTATTAATAGTTATAAAAAGCATTTTTGATCTTAAGTTATAAGATTAATTAGCTTGTTTTGAATATAATTCATCTATTTTTTCAAGATTAGCTTGATAATATACATATCTTCCACTTTTTATCTCGTTATATAATTCATATTTCTTTAAGCCGTTTAGTATAGTTGTTATAGTTGTAGAAGATAATTTGGATGCATTTACTAGATTAGCTCTACTAATTCCAAAATCTCCAAATAATCTACATAAAAGCAAAACAGTTAGAATCAATTTTTCATTTTTAGTCACTGCTTTCATATCAATTATTTTATTTTGATATTGATCGAGTAACTGTTTTTTCTCGTATGCATAAAGTTCTGTCTTTGTATATGAATCATACAATATATTTAAAAATTCGCTTACAAAATAAGTTAGGTCAGCTCTATTTCTAACATCATTAGTTATTTTAAATGCATCTAGATATTTTGCTAAGTTTTCTTTTACAGCCATACTTAATCTAAACCCAATTACTTTTGTCATATTATCGTACAAAACATAGCTAGATATAAAACGATCAATTCTTCCGTTACCATCATAAAATGGATGAATATAGGCAAAAAGATAATGGAAAATTGCAACTCTAATCAAAACATCAATGCTTTCATCATTTAAAATCATTAATGCTTTATTTACATATTCAATAATCTTTTCTTCTGGAACAATACCATTATGTATTGCTTCACCATTTCTATAAACATGTACAATATCTTTTCTAAATAATTTGCCATCAGGCAAATTATTTTGATCTTCTAACTTTATTTCATTATAAAGCATATCATCATAAAGACTTCTAATATCTTCCGGCTTATTGAAGTGCATTTTATGCTCTAGTAAAAATAAGTACTTATTAACAATTCCTTCAAATCTATTCTTCGTTTTAATCTTCTTTTCGATTTCATTAATTAAGTCATTAATATCTTTTCTAGTAGAAACAACGCCTTCTATTTCATTGGTCTATTGTATTTCATCAATTAATGACTTTCTAATGTATTGTTGATATGCAAGATTAGGTAAACTTTTAAATAGCTCACTTACTCTTTTGTCTAACTCTCTTATATTTGCTATTTTTTTCATCAAGTTTGCATCATACAAAAAGAAAGCTTGATGATTATTAATAAAAATATCAAACTTTAAAGTAGAAAGAGAATTAAATCTGTTACTATACTCTTTTTCAAAATCATCATTATTTCCCATCACAAATACTTTATAAAGCGATAAATAATCCATATGTATACCTCTTTTTAAAGATTATAACATACATTATGCTATATTTCAAGAAATATATAACAAATTTAACCGTTTTTGTTATGCATTAGTAATTATTAATTGTCTTAAAACAAATACTGTGAATAATTGATATGTATATTTACGAGTAAAATACTAAATTACTGCTTAAAACCTTAATACATATACTTGATAAGGTTTTAATAAAATACTATTCTTACTAAGATTTAAGCCATCATAATTACTAATTAATACTTCAAAATCTTTATCAATAAATTCTTTAGGTAATTTATATTTAATATCTTTACCTTTAAAGTTAGCTATTACTAGTAATCCTTTATCTTCTAATATCCTTGAATAACAATATACTTTGTTATTCTTTTTATTATATTCAGTATAACTTCCATCCCTTACAATTCTATTACCTTTTCTTAAAGCTATTAGCTTTTTATAATAATTTAGAATTGAATCTGGATCTTCTAGTTCTTCTAAAACATTAATACCTTGTTTATAATTATCATTTACTATAAACCAAGGTTTACCTTTAGTAAAACCCGCATTATCAGTATTATCCCATTGCATCATCGTTCTAGCATTATCTCTAGATTTTAAATGAATGGCTTTCATCAAGTATTTTTTAGTAAATAATAATTTCCTACCAAGCTTATAGAAATTAGCAGTTTCAATATCTTCATATTCATCTAAATTTAAGCTAATATTGCGCATACCAATTTCTTGACCTTGATAGATAAATGGTGTTCCATATTGAAAATACATCATCGTTGCTAGCATTGTGGAAGATGCAAAAGGATAAGCTTTTGCATCAGTTCCAAACCTACCAATTGATCTTGGCTGGTCATGGTTTTCTAAATACAAACTACCCCATCCATTACCTATTAAGTTATTTTGCCATTTAGTTAAAGTCTTTTTAAATCTAACTAAATTAAATCTTCTTAAGAACCATTTAATATGAAACCATCCATCTACATCAGTATGTTCAAAACTAAATAACATATCTAGTTCTTCATTTTCTTCCTTTACATACTCAATAGCTTCTTTTGGTGTAATCATGACTGATTCACCTACTGTCATACAGTCGTAGTTAGATAAAACATCTTTATTTAATTCATGAATGTATTCATGAACATGAGGGCCGTTAATGTAGTATTCGCCACCTCTTAAAATTGGTAGTATCCTTTTAGAATTAGGTAAGCCTGCTTCTTTAGATATGATGGTTATAACATCACATCTAAAACCATCTACTCCTAAATCTAGCCAGTAACGTAGAATATCTTTCATTTCTTTTCGAACTAGCGGATTATCCCAATTTAGGTCTGGTTGTTTTTTAGAAAATAGTTTTAGATAATATTCACCAGTATCTAATCTGTTCCAAGCACCTTCTGCGAAGAAGCTTGTCCAGTTGTTAGGTGGCTTCTTGCCATTCTTTTTTCCTTCTTTAAAGAAATAATAATCATGGTATTTAGAATCTTTATCTTTAGATCCTTTAATAAACCATTCATGTTCATCACTTGTATGGTTCCCTACAAAATCCATGATTAGTTTTATTCCTGCTTCATGCATTTTCTCTAACATTTCTTTAAAATCATCTAATGTACCAAACTCTGGATTGATATCTCTGTAATCAGAGATATCATAGCCATTATCATCATTAGGGCTTTTATAGACTGGACTTAACCATACTGCATTAATTCCTAAATCTTTTAAGTAATCTATTTTAGATATTATTCCTCTAATATCACCAATACCATCGGCATTACCATCACAAAAGCTTCTTGGATATATTTGATAAATTATAGCATCTTTATACCATCTACTTCTCTGCATATTCATTCCCTACACGTTCCTTATATGTTTTTTATCGTTTCCTTCCAGTTTTCGTTTAATCCCATCTCTTTCAACACTTTATTGAACTTTAATTCATCTAATTTTTTTGTAGTTTTTCAATCAAACCAAGAAGTTGTGTTTTAAAAAGATTAAAATCATCTATTGATAATAGAGTTTTAAACACTATTATCGTGGCTAATAAATCGTTAACACCTCTTTCATATCTTCCCGAAGCGTTGTTTATTCCTATGCCCATTTTTTCATATATTTCTTTCATCTTATTAATCTTTTGAGGAATAGAGTTAATTGTTTTATAGCGATACAACACATCATTATGAGCACATACATTCCTAATCAAATTAATATGAATTATATATGACGCTAAATAGTCATGTGGAAGTTGATAGTTTTTTGCTATGTTTATCCTGTTTTTCTCTTTTAGTTTTCCATAGATTCGACTTGAATCACCAATTGTCAGTATATTTGCTACTACCCAGAAAGGATAATACTGATGTTTTTCTTTGTACCATACTATTGCTGGATGATTATTTCGTATCTGCTTTTCAATACTCTTAGTAATGTGATCTTTCATTGTATCAAATGAATATTCACTTTTTGCATGAGTATCTTCTTTGTAATTCTCTTTTCTTAAATAATCTTGATCGCTAACACCAAATTCACTGGATATTTCATTTGATAAATGAGATTTAAAACTTATTTCCACAGCTGTAGCAGCTCCAAAGACTATTGTTCGTAAGTTACTATCAAATACATATAGGTTATATAAATCTTCAAAATATGTTCCTTTATCAAACAATTTTTTATTGTTAGACTCTATTATAAACGGAATTCTATAAGCATTTATTAACTTATAATATCCAATATTACTAAGTAGTTTCTTAGCATTCTTCTCGCTTTTAAATAGCAGATTCTTACTTTTTAATAATTCAATTTGCTGATCAATTGTCAAAAATGGTTTAGTCATATTCCCTCCAGAGAAAGAAAAACCCCGGCCCCTAAGGAATCCGGAGTATGATCCATTGTCATTACTGACATATAGATTATAGCAGTAATTTTCTTTTTCTGTCAATATATTATTAATAATTATTAATAATTATTTAATAATTTATTAATAATTATTATTAATAATTAATGATATTATCGAAAATACACTTTTTTATGAAACTTCTTCATTCCGTCACTTGGATAAAAGTATTATCCCTAAAGATAATAGTACATTAACCTTAATAAACTATCATTATGCTGTTTAATAATATGACTTATAAATATATTCGTTATTATATCGTGAGAACCTTCTAACCAAAATTTTCAAATTGTTTTCTCTTGCTATGTTAATCAAATCTTTCGCCCATGGATCATCCAATCCTTTTTCATCAATGATAATTGATGAAACTATATCAGCATACATCATATGATCAGTTTTATATTGTATAATTCTCCACTCTTGCTCAGAAATATAACATTTCTTTTTTGAAGTCACTTGTTCCATTATTAGTCTTTTTTGTTCATCTTTAAAATCATCATCCACATCATTTTCCATCATCTTTTCTAGAAAACTATATATAGAAAACCTTTTAAGATTATCTAAATATTCTACTTTTAAAGTCATTAGTAGTTTTCTTTTTATACCTGTAGATAATGTCCGAGCTTTGTTGAAATCATATTCTATGCAAAAGCCATTCTTTTCACTATAAATATCCCATAAAAAATCATTATCAAATGTCTCGCACATAGAAAATATATTTGTGCTTTCTCTATTGTTTGTTGAAATAGCACTAAAATCATCAATCATTTTTATAAGACTATCCTTATTTTCTTCTAGTGCAACTTTCATTTTATCATTTATCGTTTTAATTCTTTCCGATGCTTCTTCAGTATTAATTCCGTATTTTTTAAACGCAGCAGCTGCAGCACTGGTATTAATAGTCCCATTTTTAATATCTAAATTTTTAATATATACATCATATAGTTTTTTATAATCCTTCGTGTTAGCCTTCTTAAAGATTTCAGTTTTTTTGTACAATAGTACAATAAATAAATATGGCTTTTCCCTAAAAAGCATTTCTAGTTCACTAAAGTCACTTTCTAATTTAATGTTTAGAGTTGAATCCATTATGTCATCCATCTCTGAAGCACTTGGAATCCATAAATATTTGTCCTTTAATGCTTTTAAGTATAACTCTATTTTGTCACTTTTAAAGCTTCTATATTTATATAGTTTCCCACCATTAGGAATTAATTCTAAAAGATTATCAAAGTATTTATTCACCTTGTACTCTGGCATTGAATCAATGTTTTCTCTAGCTATTTTCTCTTTATAAGATGCGTAATCCATGTTGTCTATCCGCCTTTTTATCGCTTTTTATTTGATTATTAATTGCATTATACACTATTGATAATCGATTTTAAACATTTTTAAATTGCTTCTAGTTGTGTTACTTTTTTTACTATTAATTATTCTATATACATATAGTATTTAATTATATGTTATGTAGTTTATTCTTTATACTCTTTTGCTAAGAGAATTTAGTATTTTTGATATTTCTCAAATAATAAAAAAGACTCGTAAGAGTCCTTGTATAATTGTATGTTTAATTCACTTTAAAATTAATGATTCTACCAGCAACTTTTCTTTCTTGCTTTTAAGCATGCATTTAAGTCATTTTTGTTTTTACACATGTAACATACTTCATTAGGTGAATAATCATCATTCAATCCTTTATCTAAGTTATCAATTGTAACTTTAGCTATTTCTTCTAAAGCTTCAGTTGTTAAGTATGCTTGATGTGATGTAACAATCACATTTGGCATTGATATTAATAATGATAAAATATCATCATTAATACCTTCTAAGCTTTTGTCGATAAAGAAAACATCACTTTCTTCTTCATAAACATCTAAGCCAGCTGCTCCGATTTTCTTACTTTTTAATCCATCAAATAATGCATGCGAATCAATTAAGCCACCACGTGATGTATTAATAATCATTACGCCATCTTTCATTTTAGAAATGGCATCGCTATTTATTAAATGATAATTATCGCTAGTTAATGGTGCATGAAGAGTAATGATATCACTTTCTTTATATAGTTCATCTAAAGAAACATAAGTGCAATTTAAATTATGATTTGGGAACAAATCATAAGCTAAAACTTTCATTCCGTAACCATTAGCGATATTAATCATTACTTTACCGATTTTTCCAGTTCCTATAACGCCTATTGTTTTACCGCTTAAGTTAAAACCCGTTAAACCATTTAAACTAAAATTAAAATCTCTAACACGATTATATGCTTTATGAATATGACGTGTTAAGCTATTAATTAAAGCAAATGCGTGTTCCGCAATTGCTTCTGGCGCATAACCGGGTACTGTTAAGATGTGCACTTTTTTATATGCTGCCTTAACATCTACATTATTATAACCTGCACATCTTAAGGCTAGCACATGAATATTATATTCATTTAATTTATCTAATACATCTTTATCAATTTTATCATTAACAAATGCACATACTGCATCAAATCCTTTTGCCAATACGACAGTATCTTTATTTAGTAATACGTCAAAGTAAGTAATATCATATCTGCCATTATTAATTCTATCGAATGACGATTTATCATATTCTTTTGCATCAAAAAAAGCTATTTTCATATTATTACCTCTTTATTTAGATTATACCATTGTTACTAAAAAATATCATTATTGTGCACCTGAAATTATGACCTAAAGTTATCTTTTGCTTCTTCTTTAAACAAAAAAAGGAAGACTTTGAAATTATAAACTATTAATAAACATATTCATTCAATTATAATTTATAATTCAAATAAAAGCAGAATACTTCATGAAATGTTTTCTTTTCTATATATCCTTTGCAATTTATTTTTTTTTATTTTGTGATTTCAATAGTATATTGTTGCTTTAGATTTTTAAATCTTGGATCACCATATGAAATGTATTTTTCTTTTTCTAATCTACCAACGACAATTCCAACATTTCTTTCAATGCTTTTTGCAAAGTTTTTTACTGAATATGCACTGAATTGTTTTTTATTTATAAAAGCATTATATTCATCTTTTGGAATCAATTTATCTTGCGCAAAAGTATTAGCATTATCTTCTTCAATACCTTTTTCGTTTTCAAATGATATTCCAAAATCACCATTAACAATATGACCAATCTCGTGAAATAAAGTAAACCAAAATGAATCTGAATAATGATTTCTATCACTAATCATTAACATAACATGTTTATTAATTATTTTTGTTGCTCCATTTATCTTTGATCCAGATAAATGGGGAAGCAAAACTAGATTAATACCTGCATCATATAACTTAGCTTTTAGCGTCCTTGTTATTTCTTCTGGCTTATTTGTTATAGTTAGAGCATATTCTATAGCTTCATCTAATTTTTGTTTATTGAATTTTGGTGTATCAGTTTTATTAAGAGCAATATTTGTTGCAATTTGCACCATTATATTAGCTTTTATAATGTTTGATTGATCATCAGAAATACTGCCTCTAAATCTAACAAACATATCTTTATTTGCAAATACTTCTAAAGATGCCACATTTAGAAAAGTCCTTAATTCTACAACTTGTTCTTTTTTCTTTCGGGGAAGTTCTTTTAACCCAAAATTTTTTGTAAAGTAGTTGTAATCAAGCTTTTCTAGAATCTTTAATTCTTCTTCAATTGTATTATCTTGTTCATCTTCTGCAATCAATGCATCAAACTCACTTTGCAGATTTAACCATACTTTAATACTAGTTCCCATCATCCTTGATAATTTCGAAGCAATATCAACAGATAGCCTCTGGTTTCCTCTAATCAGTAAACTTATATTTTTTGGAGTAGTTCCTAACCTCTTAGCAAAATCTTCTTGAGTTAATCCAGTTTCTTCTAAATACTCTTCAATATAATATCCAGGATGAAAAGCCATTTTTCCATTTTTTAAAACTACATAATTACTCATAATGATTACTTACTTCCTTTACTTCTATTATTCTAATTTTCTTTGCTAATTCATCAATTCTTACATTATCAAATGGTAATTCATCATCATCTAATGGCTCAATTATTATTCGCCATTTATCTATTTTTGTCTTAACATCAACTGCAAATAATCCTTCTAGATTTTTACCTTTTCCCTTGTTAATCAATTTATGAAATCTAAATTGTGGCATTTTTATTACATCAATGAGGCAATCAGCATTTTGCATATAGTTTATTCTTCCTAATAAACTCCTAGCAAGAATATCGCTTCCGCCAAAATACTTTTTAGCTTTTCTAAAATCAGTACATATTTCTTCAATCTCTTCTTCTAAAAAAAGTACTTTCAAGCAACATCACCTCGCAGCTAAATTACCTATTAGGTAATTTCATTATACTTTTTATCTGTTAATTTGTCAATAATCTAATCTGGAAACTTTTCTCATTTATACAAAGTTATTACCTTTAAAATGCTATTTTTTTATATTTATTATTAAAAATAAAGCACAAGAAAACCCCGGACCCTAAGGAATCCGGAGTATGCCTCGTAGTGGTTATATAAGTTTAAATGTGGCTCATATACACCTATAAAGTTATTTGTAGATACACTTTTTATCTTTATAGAAACTCAGTGAATTACTAAATATATTTAAAAAAGCAATTCATTTGGAGCAATGGTAAGATAATAATTAAGCGTAGCCTGTTTATAAACTAACCATATCCATAATGATACCAACGCAATGCTAAGCCTTTTTTTCCAATATTTGAAACTTATGATTTATTTCGTTACAAGCACTATCTAAATCAGGCATCAGTTTAAATTCGTTAAACCCCATTTTTTCTAAAAAAGCTAGGGCATTGTCACGTATTTTTTCATTAATCACATAAATATCAGCCATTTCAAATATATCTTCAATAGTCTCTTTTTTTAAATCTGATGGGACAACAAATAGTCCTTGCTGCATAAGAATTCTCTGATTTCTATAATTTGGCTCTGCAATTTGAATCATTTTGCTCTCTTTCAAATATTCAAATGAAGCACGCAAGTCCTCTGTAAATGTCACATTTGCATCATGCCTATTAGAAAAATCGTCATAAATCTTTAAAACACCTGTAGACTCTTCATACTCAAACAAGTTTTGTTGGTAGCCATAAACAATCTCAGTTAATTCCTTTTTAATGGAATAAACAATATATTTTTCGCCCTGTTTTTTTTCTGAATGAAGAGCAAAAAATAATGCAACATACGGATTATATGTAAAATCGATTAACCTTGTCATAAGGCCACAATGCTGCGCTAAAGATATGAATTCCCAGCAATTATTAGCCGAAGAATATAAGCCATAATAGCTTTCAAAGCTTTTGAGTATATCTAATTCGACGCTAGAAAAATCATCATCTCTAATAATTTTGGGCAGTTTTTGACTACAATTGTTAATTCCTCTATAAATACAATTTTTCTCAACCAAATCTCCAAACACTTGTTTTAATTGATCCATGTTTTTAATATATATCGTTTTCCCTTTATCCATCAAGTGGCTTCCTCCTTACATAATGATTCATACTTTTAAATTTAATTACTATTGCAGGTCTAAATAATAAACACATTTTCTATTGTCTTAACTATTGCTGCAAAGCGTTGCGAGTTGTCTTTTATAACATCATCGACATTTTTTATTAAAGTAATTTGTTCCTTCTTATCCACTTCAAGTATTCCTTATTTTAGCTTTTATCTTTTTCTCCCCTCCATTATATATTGACTTGTTCAATACAACAAGGAATTTTATAAAACTATATAGTTTTAATATAATAAAAAACTATTAATAAGCACTAATGTCCTTTTAGTGTCTACTAATAGTTTATCATTTCAGTCAGAGCCTTTTATCATATCTATTAAACTATTTCAAAGAATGTATCTGGTTTATCTTTATTAAATATTTCGTTACATGTCATTACTGTAACTAAGTTTTCAGTTTTAGATAGATTAATTATATTATTCGTATAGTTTTGCTGTACTAGCCTTGTTTTTCCTTTTTAGGCGGTGTTCTTAGTAAATTTGTTTTGTTGCTAATAGTCATTTTTCTTTTAATGATTGCTTTTAATATATTCGTTTTTCTACATTTAATTATAGAGACTCATAAGCTAATCTTGAAAGTATATGCAAAGGCAAAGAAGGTGAACAGCGATGTCGCTCTGGGTCCAGTACCATCCCCATAATAGCTTTAACTAAAGCTTTCATGTGGCATCACCTCCTCTTACACGTATATGTTTTTTAGAGACATCATTACATATACATTATAATTGTATCATATTTTTCCTTTCCTGTATTTTATTTTCAAAAAAATAGCATCCAATAATTCAATCTCAATTTATTATTATTAAAAATACAAACACATTTTGCATTAATAGTTCATGATAAATTAATTATAATTATTCACGTTCATGTGTTTTATAAACAGATACAAACGAATCGTTCTTAATATCTATTTTATAACTAAAAACAATACATACAAAGAAATACTGCTTCGATATGAGAGCAATTAATTCTTCTCTAGAGATAAAAATGCTTCTTTTATCGTTCTGATATTGAGTATATTTGTATAGTCCATCGACTTGAGAATAATCCCTATCAATAATCTTATTAATTTCATCTCTTTTAAGATGTCTAACTTGTGATTCCTCTTTATCGCATTTTAATTTGAATTTCAAAGCGCCTTCTTTCCAAAAGCATGAATTAGGCAACCACACAGAGCAAGTTTTGATTTTACTGATTTCTTCAATTTTCTCTTGCCCAATGTTGTAATCATAGAACAAAAAAGCTCCTCCATTACACAAATCATATTTATTGTTAATTATTTCATTGGCCACTTCGCTAGCATTATTATTATTGATTTCTTTCATAATATCTAAGTGCTTTTTTATTTCATCATGCACAAGTGAATTTAAAGAATTTCTATAATTGCTAACAACACCATCTACTAACTGTTCACTTCCTTCTGACATCATTAAAAATGAATAACTATATTTCTTTTTGAGGTCAATTTCTAAGTGAGGATCATATATCTCAAGTTTTTTCGCCTCTTCATCAAGACTATTAGTGAGTTGATCTTTATAATCATCAAGAGTGTCAGATGTTTTCACATATTTATTAATATTATCGATAATTTCAATTTTGTTTTGATCTTGAATAAATGAAACTAATTGATTAATACCTTCTTGTACAAATACCCTAGTATGTAAAGAGGTATGTACCTTATAAAATAATAAATAATCTGTTAAATCTTCTTTCACAACAAATTTACCCTCTTCAATAAAGTAATCGCTTATCGTTGTAATTAGAACACTTTTATCATCATTATTGAGCTGATCGAAAACATTCTTAAATGTTTCAAATTCAAAATGCCAGATACCTGATGAGCTAAGCAATAATAAGAACCAATTAATTACTATCATTTTCTTGTCGAAAACACCATCTATTGATGACCAACTTCTAACTTTTTCTGGTTGAAACCACATAAATTGATCGCCACAAGAATCATATATCATAAGTAAGTTCGGGAGCAGCTTTGCTATATCTTCTGTTTTCTTATAATGCAAATTATGGTTAAATATAGAACAAATGTTATCTCCCTTTTCTGAATTAAGTCCATTACATTCATCAGTTATCAATTGATCAATTGATGACTTAATAACATTTGTTGATTTCTTTTCTATTTTACGGACAAAATATAAATACATTGTTATGAAATAATAATAATCTATTCCATAAACAATAAATCGTGTATCAAATCCCGCATCCCTTACTGATTCAACGAACCACATTTCATTATTTGAAACAGTATATACCACCATATTATTTAAGATTCTATAAACAAAGGACTTTTCATCTCTTGTCGGTTTTCCCCATTGAAGCTTAATAAAGGCAGAATGTATTAACTCGTTAAGATTAGAATTAAACTTTTCATTTAGATTTAGAGCTTTCATTAGTGTATGTAATTTGAAAATTGAACGTGTGATTTGGTAAAATGATTCAGTATTTTTAACAATTTCAATATAATTAAAATCTTTTTTTGATGCTATGCAGTTTTCTATATTGGCGAATGACATTTCAACTGCTTTTAATATCTCGATTCCGTTATAATCCTTTATAGAGGCTAAAGTTATGTAATTCTTATTTTCACTGCACTTAGACAAAAACATGTTTTGTAAAGATAAAAATATGTCCAGCAGTATAATATCTTGTTCATTATTCTCTGTTTTGTAATAATTGAATGTAGATACTATACCATCAGTTAACACTATTGCTTGCAGAATATCATATGCTATTTTTCCCTCAGATGTTAAGCCATCATAATAATTATTGTTCTTAGATATTTCGTCTAAATACCCAGAGTTCTTAATAATCTTTCTTATATAGTTTTTATTTTTTGTTAGTATAGGTATTTCTTGATAGCAGAACAAAATACAATAAATTATTGAGACAAGATCTAGTGCCCACACTTGAATTACTAACTCAAATATCTCAAAAATAGTTAATAGAAAAAAGATTAGGATGTTCAAGCCAACCATCTCTTTGAATTCAAAATGTTTGTCTTTTCTAATCTTACGAATTTCACTAAATGGTTGCTCATATATCTTTTCGTTAGGCATCGATAGTGCCAATGTTACAATAGTAAAAACAAGAGGAAGTAAAACAATAATAATATCAGTTACCATTAATGTTTTTATATTATTCAAATCAACTTCCTTTTTGCATAAAATAACTGGTACTATAAAAGAACAAGCAAGTATAATTAATGGCCACAATTTAAAAACAATGTGTTTTTTTGCAAAATTGTTAGTTTCATTCTTTTCTCTGTCTTTTTCCATTTTTTTCTCCTTATAATCAATTGTTGTTACTCTTCAGCTGATTACGCATTTACAAGTTTCCGCCTTTTTTCTTTAACCTAACAGTGAATAGCGTCACTTCACCAGGGCAATACCAGCCGTTACTCGATTCATAAACTCTTATTTCAAAATCTTTTGCGAAGCATAAATTGAAGTTGTAAATTATCTTTTCTTTATTTGCATGAGGTTGGGATGTGAAGATTACTTCTCCATCAGAAGTCTTATAAAACATATAGTGATCAATGAAAGGAAATCCATATATATCCTTTATTGCAATGTGTTCTTTTCCGCAGGATCTGCCACCATTTTGGAAAAACTTCAAAAATGTAGTACCGCATCCTATTTCTTCTCTGTAAGATACAATATTGTTTTCGCTAATGAATTTACTGAATATTGAATAATCAACATAATTACCATATGGTGTTCCTTCTTTATAATTATTTTTAGTTATTTTTGTCCAACTCATTTTTGTCTTCTCTCCTTTTGATTAATAACTAATGATCTTTAATTTGTTCGTAAAACGATAGGTTTTACTTAAATGTGTTATAAACTCTTAATCCTCAAGTACATTATATATGTAATGTACTAAATATCAATAGAAAATAACTAACTATTTATTTTCATTCATTTTCATTTCTTTTCATTGCCTTTTTTATGAATAATCCTTACTACATAGCAAATTAAAAAATGCGCTTTTTAAAGCGCATTTTTACACATTCATAATTATTAATTATCTATTATCATACATTTTCTTGTAGTAGTCTAGGTAATCTCCGCTAGTACATTCATTCATCCAATCCATATGTTTCTTATACCAATCAATTGTTAGTTTTATTCCATCTTTAAACATTGTAGTTGGTTTCCATCCTAATTCTTTCATTGCTTTAGATGGATCTATTGCATATCTTTGGTCATGTCCTTTTCTATCTGTCACATATGTAATTAAGCTTTCTGGTTTTCCTAGTTCTTTAAGTATTATTCTAACAAATAGTTTTTATACTATAATCAGTTTTTCCATTCTTGATATTCTTTTCCTTCTAGTATATCAGCTATTCTTTCACAAGCATGACCATCTCCGTATGGGTTACATGCTTTACTCATTTTTGCGTATGCTTCTTTATCGTTTAGTAGTTTACTGAATTCATTATAGATTACTTCTTCATTTGTTCCAACAAGTTTCAGTGTTCCAGCATCTACTCCTTCTGGTCTTTCAGTAGTATCTCTCATGACTAGTACTGGTACTCCATATGCTGGAGCTTCTTCTTGAATACCACCACTGTCAGTAAGAATTAAATAAGATCTTGCTTCAAAGTTATGACAATCAAATACTTCAATTGGTTCTATAATATGTATTTGCTTACAATCACCTAATTCTTCATCTGCTGCTTGTCTAACAAGAGGATTCATATGAATTGGATATACTGCTCTACAATCAGGATGTTCATCTAATACTCTTCTTATAGCTCTAAACATATTATGCATAGGTTGTCCTAAGTTTTCTCTTCTATGAGCTGTAATAAAGATTAGTTTATTATCTCCAACCCAATCTAGTTCTGGATGTGTATAATTCTCTTTAACAGTATGAGACATTGCATCGATTACTGTATTACCAGTAACATATATTGATTCAGCCTTTTTGCCTTCATTTAATAAGTTTTGTTTAGCTAACTTTGTTGGAGCAAAGTTATATTTAGCAATCAAACCTATTCCTTGTCTATTAAATTCTTCAGGGAATGGAGAATATATATTATATGTTCTTAATCCCGCTTCAACATGTCCAACTGGAATTTGCATGTAAAAACACGCTAATGCAGTTACAAATGCTGTAGATGTATCTCCATGTACTAATACTACATCTGGCTTTATTTCTACCATTGCTTTTTGAATTTTAGCTAAGATATTAGTTGTTATATCAAATAAAGATTGCCCTGGTTTCATAATTTCTAAATCATAATCAGGTTTTTCTCCAAAAACATCAAATACTTGATCTAGCATTTGTCTATGTTGGCCTGTAGACAATAATAAAGTATCTATATTCTCTCTTTTCCTCAGTTCCTTTACTAAGGGCATCATTTTTATACAATCAGGTCTACACCCTACTGTTATTACTACTTTTTTCATTATAATCTCCTACTTTACTATCTTAAAGACTGTATCTGGTTTATCTTTGATGATGACTTTATTAATTCGCCTTAGATTCAACGTTGAGGCATAATCTATTTGCGGCCTATTTTTTATAATATTCGTTTATTTTTTTCATCTAAAAGCCACTATTTTCCTTTATATCTTTTGATAATAAGATTAATTTTACATTGGAAACAAATATTTGACTCTCAACTAAACTTTCACATCGCCTTATCAAGTGTAATAGCGTGCTTTAATTCATATCTTTATTTATCAGCAGTATACAACATTATGAGTCCCATTAGCCCATTTAACTCGCGGTTGATAATTTTGATAATTCTAATAGTGGTTTTTTGCTATATTGCGTGTATAACACAAAACTGGCCAAAGCGCAATTAACCTAATGGGTAAAACAGTTTTGAAGAAAGTATTTAATTAAAAAATGTCTTATTTCAAATTTATAGATTATGTTATTCAAAAATAAAAGATAATAGATAAGTGCAAAAAATAAAACTAGTCTTGCTTACATAGGCGTAAACGAAATAATTGCTTTAGAATCAAACCTACTTTAGTTACCGAGTGTGGAAACAAATTCAAGCGCCTTTTCAATAACTTTATCCATATCGTAATACTTGTATTGCCCAAGTCTTCCACCAAAGTGGACATTAGTGAGTTTATCGGCTTCTTCCTTATACTTTTCGCAGAGCGAATTGTTTCTATCATTATTAACTGGATAATACGGTTCATCTCCCACCTTCCAAGTGGAAGAATATTCTCTAGAAATAATAGTCTTAGGAGAGGTTGAATCAAACTCAAAATGCTTATGCTCAATAATACGAGTATATGGAACTTCATATTCAGTATAGTTAACAACAGCATTGCCTTGATAATTAGGCATATTTAAAGTCTCAGTTTCAAATCTCACTGAACGATATTCAAGCGGCCCATATTTATAGTCAAAGAATTGGTCAATTGGTCCAGTATAGATAACTTCTTTAGCTTCCTTTAATAACTCTTCTTTATGTTCAAAGAAATCATAATTAAGTCTAACTTCAATACCCTCTAACATCTTTCCAATAATCTTGGTGTATCCACCAATTGGGATGCCTTGATATCGATCATTGAAGTAATTGTTATCATAGATAAACCTAACCGGTAATCTCTTAATGATAAAGGCCGGTAATTCTGTACATGGACGTCCCCACTGCTTTGCTGTATATCCTTTAATGAGTTTTTCATAGATGGTTGGACCAACTAGATTAATGGCTTGTTCTTCAAGGTTCTTTGGTTCATCAATATGATAAGCCGCTTTTTCTTCCTCAATACGATTTTTTGCTTCGTCTGGAGTAAAGACATCATTCCATAGTTTAGAGAAAGTGTTCATATTGAATGGAAGATTATATAGCTCATTTTTATATCTTGCCACTGGTGAATTGATATAGTTATTAAAATCAGAGAATTGATTGATGTATTCCCAAACCGCTCTATTAGAAGTATGGAAAATATGAGCCCCATAAACATGGACATTAATGCCATCTTCGTTTTTAGTATAAATGTTACCGGCGATATGATTACGCTTATCAATCACCAAGCACCTGTATCCTTTTTTATTTAATTCATATGCGCATATAGCTCCATAAAGACCGGTTCCAACAACTAAAAAATCATATTTTATCTTCATAAATAGACTTACACCTCTTATCAGCGGAATTGGCTACATTTTCATAGATTTGATACCATGTTCTCGCACTTTGGCTCTTGTCAAAACCATTATCTAATATAGTCTGATAACCATCTTGTCGATTCGCTTTATAATATGAAAGTGCTCTATCAGCCCAAACTTTTTCTCCTGCGCCCAAACTTAAAAACTCAAAATTATCCGCTACTTTTGCTTCCAGAGGAACAACATCAGATGTTAAGCAAGGCACTCCAGAGCACTGAACTTCCAAAAGCGCTAGGCTTAATCCTTCAAACCTTGTAGGCATAATAAAGCAGTCCATCGCACAAAGAAGTTCATTGACATCACTACGCACGCCTAAGAAAACAACATTATTTGAGAGACCCAAAGATTCAACTTGATCTTCTATTGAAGGCCTTAATTCGCCATCCCCTATTAAAAAAAGTTTTGAACATGGTTTTACTTTATGAATTTCATCAAAAACTCTGATTAAAAATTCATGATTCTTTTGGTATTGCATACGGCCGACGGTACAAACTGCAAAATCGTCATGTTCAATTTTTAATTCTTTTCTCTTATCAAGTCTTGTTTGTTCATTAAATGAAAACTTCTTTGCATCAATTCCATTTTTAACAAATAAAAAGGAAGCATGCTTACCATATAATTCTTTTCCCGCACCATTGGAACAAGCCAATTTTATACAAGGAAACATTTTAAAAACCAAACGGCCTGTTCTCTTAGTTAAACCTCTAACGTTTTGATAATTATCAAAATGAGAATGAATTATTATTTTAGTTTTTTTTGTTTTTGATGCAGCAATAACAGGTAAAATATTAGAAAATCCATTATGAGCATGGACAATATCGTAGTTGCCTTCATCAAAAATCGTTTTAAATATTTTTATTGCTTTAAAGACACCTATTTTTCTTGGACTTTCCATCTCTAAAATTTTGCATCCAAAATCTTCAAATTTATATTGCCATTCTTTATTTGCGGTATTGTAAACCAAAATATCAATGGAAAATTTCTCCTTATCTAAATAATTCAAAGTATTTAAAATAAGGTTATCAACGCCGCCAGCCGATAATCCTGATGTAAATATAAGAACTTTTGTCATTTTTTTATCCTTTCCAAATGAAATTGAAGAATCATTTATATTGTTTTAATAACCAATCAATAAAATCTCTAACAGCCCCATCACCACCATTATATGAAGAAATATAATTAGATATTTTCTTAACAGACTCTGACGCATCGTTTGGGCATCCTATTATGCCTCCATACTTTTTAACTTCTTCCATGCATTCTAAATCGTTATCATCATCGCCAATGTAAGCAACAAAGTTTAAATCCTTAGTAATCTCTACTAGCTTTTGAAGTTTATTATTTATTCCCTGATAAACATGAGTAATTCCCAATTCCTTACATCTTCTATCAACAATGGATGACGATCTTCCAGTAATGACTACTGGTGTTATAGAAGTTCCTAAAAGTCTATTTTTGATGCCATATCCATCTTTAATATTAAAAGCTTTTATTTCGTCGCCCGAATTCATTAGGTATATTTTCCCATCAGTAAGCGTCCCATCAACGTCCATTACTAAAAATTTAATATTTTTCATAACACACCTCAAAGTAAAGGAACCTTAAATACAATCTTTTTAACTACGTTCGGCTTCGAAACACATATGCACGGCATGTGAGCGTCATTTGAACGAAGAACCAAAAATTGTTTTTCTTTCAGTATAAAATCAATTCCCATGACATCGGATTTGTAAAAAATTATGTCTTTTTGTTTGTCGTAAGAAGATGTAGGATCTAAGTCATCAATGTCCTTCACACTTATTAATTCTTCTCCACTAACAATGTACTGAACATCAATATACTTTCTGTGCGATTCAAAAACTCTGCTCGTTCTTTCTTGCGTTAAATATGAATCAACATTCATTATGACGCCATCTTTCAAGATGTACTTACCATCATCAAAAAAACTTAGATTTTCATTTTTTATATATTCAAAGACTAATGGGCTGATTTTTAACAATAAATCCCAGTCATCTACTCTCATATAACTATACCTGCCTTAACAATTTGTTGCCAAGTGATTGTACCGACCAGCTTATTATCAGAATCGACAACTGGCAAGTTATTAATGCTGTGTTCTTTAATAAAATGAAGCGCATCGACAGCCAGTGCGTTTTTAGCAATAGTTTTTGGATTTTTTATCATTACTTCATCAACAGAAACATTATAGATGTCTATGTGTTTTTCTATAATTCTTCTTAAGTCGCCATCACAAATTATGCCTAAAATCTCATTATCTTTATTAATAATGTTTACTATTCCTAGCTTCTTTTTAGACATTTCTGGAATTGCATCCATAAGCAAAGTTCCTGTTAAAACACATGGGATATCGGCATTTTTGGCCATCAAATCATCGACTTTTAAAATAAGTTTTTTTCCTAAACTTCCTGCAGGATGGAAAAGAGCATAATTTTTATCTTGGAAGCCATATATCCCACTTGCGACTACAGCCAACGAATCACCATAACACAAGGCAACAGTTGTGCTTGATGTAGGTGCTAAGCCAAGGTAACAAGCCTCTTCAAACTTAGGTAAAACTTGAACTATGTCGGATGCTTGCGCCAATGTAGAATTGGGATTCCCTGTAATACCAATTAGTTTAGCACCTATTATTTTTATATTTGGAAGAATTCGAACAATCTCATCGCTTTCACCACTGAAACTAATTGCTATCACTATATCGTTTTGAGAAACCATTCCAAGATCTCCATGCATTGCTTCTGCTGGATGTAGTCTAAAAGAAGGTGTCCCCAAGCTAGCAAATGTAGCAGCCAGCTTAGCAGCAATATGCCCTGGTTTACCCATGCCAGTGACAATTACCT
The DNA here is from genome assembly GCA_017962745.1 of Bacilli bacterium. GTDB lineage: Bacteria > Bacillota_I > Bacilli_A > ML615J-28 > CAG-698 > RGIG8164. The sequence goes on from JAGCUR010000017.1 coordinate 80,175, forward strand.
TTCCTTTGCAATTTGTTATTGCATCCAAAATCTGTACATATGTTTCATCAAGGGCGTCTCTTGTTTTTTCAAGGGCATTTATCTCTATATCGAATACCTTTCTCGCTTCTTCAATCTTATCCATGATCTTTCTCCTCGCATACCGCATCATATACTTTAATGATTCGTTCCAACATACCTTCAAACTCATCTAACTTAACCATGTTAGGGCCATCAGATAATGCCAAGTCTGGATTTGGATGAACTTCAAAAAATAAAGCATCCGCTCCTGCGGCAATCGCCGCTTTTGCCAAAGGCTCAACATATTCTCTATTGCCACCAGTTGAAGTACCTTTTCCACCAGGTTTTTGAACACTGTGTGTTGCATCAAAAACTACTGGATAGCCAAACTTTTTCATTTCAATAATACCAGTCATATCGACTACTAAGGTATTGTATCCAAATGTCGATCCGCGCTCGCATAGCATTATATTTTTACTACCAGAATCTTCTAGTTTTCCAATGACATTTTTCATGTCCCATGGTGCTAAAAACTGTGCTTTCTTGACATTTATCATTTTACCGGTTTTCGCTGCAGCAACTAATAAATCAGTTTGTCTGCATAAAAATGCAGGTATTTGTATTATATCAACCACACTAGCAACCCTTTCGGCTTGCCATGGCTCATGTATGTCCGTACAAATCTTTAGCCCTAATGTGTCTTTGACTTTCTTTAATACTTTTAGACCTTCTTCTATGCCTGGGCCCCTATACGAACTAATGCTTGTTCTATTTGCTTTATCAAAGGATGCTTTAAAATAATAATCAAGATTAAGCTTCTCAGCTATTTGTTTAATTCTTTTTGCAATTAAAAGTACATTTTCCTCAGATTCAATAACACATGGACCTGCGATTAAAATAAATTTGCTCATTTTAAAACTCCTTCCCTCAGTTCTTTTTCTACAAGCGATATCTGTTCTGGTGTATCAACTCCAATTGTCTGATATTGCGTTTCCTTAACCTTTATCTTATACCCGTTCTCAAGCACCCTTAGTTGTTCAAGCGATTCAGATGTCTCCAACGGAGTTTTATTCATTTTACTGAACCTTTTCAAAAACCAAGTTTTATAGCCATAAACTCCGATGTGCTTAAAATGCTCTGCTTTTTTACCATCTCTCTCGTATGGCAAACAATATCTAGAAAAATAAATTGCGTAATTATTTATATCACTAATGACCTTGACAACATTAGGATTTCCAATTTCTTCTTCCAATTCAATCTTTTTCTTTAATGTGTGTTCGAAGTATAAATGGTCCCTCTTGGAGTGAATTTGCGAAGTTTGCCATATTTATTTGCGTAATTTAGTGTTTTTACCTATTAATCTCTAAAAATAGGGTTAAAAATGGTCATTTTCGGGTCCAACACTACTCATTTAGATTTTAGCATGAAAATGAAAAAACGATTCTAGATTTTACTATCATAGAGTGATAATAGATCTAAAATCAGTTTTCATTAAAAATATTTAATACGATTTTTTGGTTTTTGCTTTTTTTGTGTTTTTCATCAGTGAGTTTTAAAACTCCATTATTAATTAATGGGAAAATATATTTGCTTATAAAATAATAAGGTGTCGATTTACCATTCGGGTAAAATTGATTATAAATTTCTTTTTTAGATTTTGGCTCTGAACAGAAATCACAGATCTTTTTAACAGATATTTTTTCATTATAAAAATCATAAACTGTTTTATTATATAAGGTAACTTTGAATACTCCTTTATAGTTCGTTACCGTTGGTTCAACATATCCATACTTTTTCATATAAGAAAATATACTTGAGATGCCTCTTTCATGAAGAGGAGTTTCAAGTAATAAGTCGTTGATTCTTTTCATTCCAGGATTTCTAGGCATTTTGATTCTGTTATCTTTCATACTTCCTTCATAGATGAAACATCCAGGATTTAATATATCAATCTTAGAATCATAAATATGAATTTCATTAGACCATAAATTGACTATCTTATTATATTCTCTATGAATTAATGAATTATAGATAGCTTCTTTTAAAACTACTATTGGATAAGCTTCTTTTCTTACTACTTCTTTCTTTTCGTTAATATATAAAGACATTCCTAAGTATTCTCTTAAAAAAATAAGAGTATCTTTTACCATGAAATAGATATTACCAGTTATTCTTCTAACTAGCTTTTCTTTTGGTCTATGATCATATATCAAAACATCAGCGTTAGGATGGAGCAGTTGAGGATAAAGCCCAAAACATAATTCTTTACAGTAAGTTGGATATCTTGTACCATTATGGATTTTATATAGAATCATTATTTGAAAGTTAGAATACTTATTATTAGTAATTGTTTTAGCTTTATTCATAAAAACTTCTAGCAAGTCTAGATCTAGAAGTTTTGAATTTATATGGCTTTCTCTTAAGTTTTCGATATCTTCACCTTTTATAAATGCATAATAAGATCTTTCTACATATGTAGACATTTCTCTTACTTTATTTTCTCTCATTATATATTGATTATGATGAACATGAGCTAGTTTTTCTTCTGGCTTTAGTTCATCAATTTCCATTAAAACTACATTCTTTTTATTTATTGTAAAAGTGGTATAAGTTGCCTCTGGCTTAGGATGAATTTGTTTAATTCTATTTTTTAAATATTTAATGTATTTATCAGTATCGTTAATACCAACTACATTAAGACTTGTATCAATTCCAAATATTAAAACACCACCTCTATAGTTCATGATTGCACAAATATCAGCTGATACAGATACTAGTCCTTCAGCTGGTAAATATACATATTCTGATAATGTTTTATTATTTAAATCATTTATTAATTCTTCTTTTGAATAATATTTCAAAGTTAAATGTTATCTAGAATTTTTTTGGAGTGTAGCTAAAGCTAACGGGCTATCAGCTTCAAATAAACTAAAGTACTCGCTTCTATCCCTCACTCAGATGTTTCAAATATTGTGTTTTATCAAAAAGATATGAAAATACTAAATTAAATGGTATTTTTTAGTCTTTTTTATCAAACAGTAGGTTTAAAAGAAAATGCCTTTGGCATTAATTCTTCATAAAAGGATAGATGAATTTTATATCCTTCGTTTCAAAAGAATAAAATACTTCAGCTGCATTTTCCCTGATAAATTCTAGATGATCCTCCTCCTTTATATTTACGGAATTTAAAAATCTTATGATCTTATTTCTTAAAGAATACGTGGTGAGCGTTTGATGTTTTAAATTCCTTTTATTTATTTCATTATCGAGAAGTAATTTAGTAAGGTTGTTTTGTTCATCGTGGTAGACGTTATATTCAATTTCACCTTTTAAATACTTCTCGAATAATGTCTTCATTTTCTCTTGAATAGTATTCGCATCTAGTGCTACAGTTTCAACTGCGCCTAGTTCTTTTATCATTCTTAATATATATGATTCTCTGTTACTTGCGATTTTTTTAATATCAGTTACTAAATCTTTATAGATTTTAGTCTCTAACTCCTCAGGATCAATTACTTTACCGCAGAGATGGCAGACATACATCACTTTATCATCTACCATTTTAGGTGATAAGTATCCACCATGATACCTATAATTATGAGTAGATACTTTTCTTCTTTCATCACAATCTGTACATCTAATAATACTTACTAGATGTTTTGATTTTATTTCTACTTCTTCAGGTGTATATCTATAAAGCTTTGGAGTATTATTAAATGTTTCTTCATCGATAATAGCTGGAATACTTACTGTGTGTGAAGTTCTAAATGTATTATTCATATATTTAGATTGAATGAGGTTTATGAATTTACCAGTATATGCTTCATCTCTAAGTATTGATGTAATAACACCACTATTCCAATTAGGCTTCTTGACTTCAGATACTTTGCCTTTCTTTAGTTTTGCGTATTCAGCTGGCGTTAAGATTCCTCTTCTATCTAACTCTTTCGCAATCTCAACTGCGTTCATCCCGTCCTGTGCTAGCTTAAATATGAGCTTTACATTTTCTGCAGCTTCCTTATCGATTGTGATTACCTTATTTTCAATTGTATAACCATACTTAGTTGTAAGAATGGGTTCTTTTTCTGCACGTAGAGCCATCACTTTTCTAATCTTTTTAGATGATTCTTTAGAATACAAATGATTAATATAATTCTTTAAAGCTAGAGACAAATCATCTTTAGAATTAATTGAATCATAATTATCATTAACTGATATAAATCTTATGTTAAAAGCTGGGAATATCTTTTCAATATATTCTCCAACTTCTCTATAACTTCTTCCAAAACGTGATAAATCTTTAACTAAAATAGTATCAATCTTTCCTTCAGCAGCATCTTTTAGTAACTCTTGAAGTTCTGGTCTATTCATGTTTGAGCCAGTTCTATTATCATCAGCATAAACTTTAACAACATTTAGATCACGGCTTTCTGCATATTTAGTTAAAATTGCGATTTGATTTTGAATTGACTGAGAAAAAGAATCATCTTTATTATATGAGTCTATACTAGAAAATCTTGCGTATATTGCGGTCTTATTCATACATACCCTCTTTCCACAATCAAAGAATTAATTCTTTGTCTTAATTATCTTTTCGCTTGCATCTTCATCAGCATCCATAAATTCTTTAACTAAAGGATCTATCGCATAATAGATAATATCTAAATACTTATTCTGTCTTTGTCTTTTCTTTCTTATTCCATCAGTTTTTATGAATATCTTAGATATTAAAGATGTTAGCTTTACTTTTTCTAAACAGTTATCTTCAGTAATTGATTTTAAAGTCTCAACATAACGCCTTGCCTCATACTCATAATCAGGAGCATTCTCTTTATTCATTTCGATTTGTTTCTTTAAATCTTTAATATCGGCTTCTGTCTTTTCTTTTTCCAATTTATATTTCTTCATCATATCTTTATAAGTATCAATAGGTAGAATATTTAATGAATACTGTTCAAAAGCTTTTTTAATATAAAGATCTATTTTAGAATTCTTTTCAATCATGGCATTTAGTGCTTCAACTTCTCTTTTATATTTAAGATTATCAATTTCACCTAAGGCGCATTTCTTAGCTTTTTCCATGAATTCTTCTTCATGAGATAAAATAACCTCTTTTAGGTTCATTAGTTCTTTGATTAATACTTTTTCTAAATCGCTAACTAAAATCGTTCCTTTTTTAGGTTCGTATGAAGTTCTACATACTAGCCTTGGATTATCTGATCCATCTACATGTTTATTATTTTTATATCTAAGCTTATTACCACAGATTCCGCAGTAACAAATCTCTGTATATGGCACTTGTGTTCTAGTTTCAAACATATTAATGAATTTTTGTTTGATACGCTGACATTCATTAAATGTTTCTTCATCGATTATTGGTTCAAACTTATTTAAGAAAACATAACGTTCTTCTTTTGGAATGGTTCTAACTTTTTTTGATTTGAACTTACGAACTGTTTTACCTCTTGTTAAGATTCCAAGGTAAGCTGTATCAGATAACATATTACTAATATAAGTTTGAGACCACTTATATTTATACTTAGGTTCATTAGCATAACCACTCTTTTCATGAAAATAAGCCATAGGAGTTAGGATTTTTTGTTTTTCTAACTCCCATACAATGTCAGATATTGTCATACCATTTTTATAATACGCAAAAATCATTTTAACAACAGGTGCAGTTTCAGGGTTTATTACTCTCGTATTTCCTTTATCATACATATAGCCATAAAGAGGAATAGAACATCTTGTATCTATTCCGTTTTTAATTCTATTTTGCGTTGTGAATCTAATCTTTTTAGATACATCCTTAGCGTACATCTCATTGATTAGATTTTTAAATGGTAAGAGGTCATCTTCATCGTTTATTGAGTCGATATTATCAGATATCGCAATATATCTAATATTGTGATCAGGAAAATAATTATCTAAATAAAATCCAGTTTTTAGATAGTTTCTTCCTAGTCTCGATAAATCTTTAGTAATAACGGTATTGATGTTGCCTTTTTCTATATCAAGAAGCATACGCTGAAATTCAGGACGCTCAAAATTAGTTCCACTATAGCCATCATCACAGTAAAAATCGTAGATATGCCATCCTTTTTCTTCAACATACTTCTCTATAATCTTTTTTTGATTCGCAATTGAAACAGATTCAGAGAGCATTACGCCATCATCAACAGAAAGTCTACAATATATTCCAACATTATAGACTTTATTATTATAACTATTTAAATGGTTTATTAATAATGATTGATCCATAATGTATCTCCTTCTTACCTTTTACTTTCTAGAAAGTCATTTAAATAATCGTTACATTTCTTATAAATGATAGTGATTTCTTTTCTTTTAGTCATAGTATGGCTTTCAGGTAGTGATATTATTAATATCTTAGTTATTAAGCTTCTTATAAATGCTTGGCTTAAAAGAGTATCTTCGTCTGCCTCTTCTAGTGTTTGAACAAGTAAATGAGCTTGGTGCTCAAGATCGTTATTTTCGCTTTCCTCTAATAACTTAAATCTATTTATAGATATTTCTACTTGTTCTTTTTCTTCACGGTATTCCCCCATCATCGTATTATAAATACTTTGATTGATGATATCATTTGTAAGCTGTTCAGTTAGGTTTTTAATAAAGAAGTTTAGTTCTTCATTTCGTTTTAGAAGTCTTTTATATTTTTCTTCTTCTAACTTAGTTAAGCTATTAGTTTTTATATTATATGATTTAATTCTAGCGTGATCTAAAAATTCATTTTTATTAGCTAGAATGATATTTCTTAGTTCAATTAGTTCAGCTTTTATTACTTCAGTTAAATCATCTAGTTTGATTGTTCCTTTGTTTGGTTCTTTACCAGGACAAACTAGTCTATCCTCTACTATTCCGCTACCTGATGTGTGATGATTAAAAATTAATCTTCTAGCACACCTTCCACAAACACAAAGCCCCGCAAAGGGGTTTTTCTTTAAGATATCTTTTTGTGCTTTATATGTAGCATCTAATAAATTTTGTGTCATTTCAAATTCAGCTTCAGTAATAATAGCTGGGTATTTATTTTTAAATACATAACGCTCTTCTACCGGAACCGTAATTTTCTTATTTGATTTAAAAAATGTTTTAGTTTTCTTTCTAACATAATGGCCTAAATATTCTTGATTAGTTAGAATTGAACGGATTGTGCCATCACGCCAAATATATTTGTTGTTTGGATTTTTAAAACCCGTATTGGAGTGTGGTGCAGGAATTTGATTTTGAGCTAAGATTTTAGAGATTGTAGATACTGAATTACCTTCTAAAAAAAGATGATAAATCTTTCTAACAACATTAGCTTCAGCTTCACTAATTATTCTTTTAGAATTATCATCATAACGATATCCATAAAGTGGCCATCCAGTTTTTTTATCATCGCCTTTAGCCATTTGATTAGCGACCGTAAATCTTACCTTTTTAGAAATATCACGAGCATAAAATTCGTTCATGATATTTTTTAAGGGAATCATGTCATCAAGTCCATCATTAGTATCTACTCTATCATTTAAAGCAAGGTATCTTACTTGATGTTCTGGAAAATATTGTTCTGTATAGTAGCCTGTCTTTAAATAATCACGACCTAACCTTGATAAGTCTTTAGTTATTACTATATCAATATCACCTTGTTCGATACGTTCAATCATCTTTTTAAAAGCTGGACGATCGAAGTTTGTACCGCTATAGCCATCATCAATAAATGTATCAACAATTTTAAACTTATTTTCTAAAGCAAATTCGGTTAGAACTTGTTTTTGATTAGATATAGACTGGCTTTCTTGATCTATTCCATCATCAACTGAAAGCCTGCAGTATATTGCACATCTATTCTTCTTTTGATTCATTTCTTTCTTTCTCCTTTTCGGCATTGATTGTTAAGGCTAAAGCGTTAATGATAGCTTCAGTTAATGTAATTCCATCAGTTTCAAATTTCCTATTTACAATAATTATTGAATCGTTAACTTCGTATGTTTTTTCTATTCTATCACCTCTTGAATTTAGTATATCAAATCAAGAGGTGACTTTTAGAGGTGATTAAGGTTAATATTATATTTATTTATTTTCTTTTATCAAAATATCTCTATATTTTTTAGCATATTCATGAATTATATAATCTAATGAGCTTTGAGGATAATGGTAAGACAAACTCCATATCTCTTCTAGCATTACAACCATAAAAGCAAATCTATCAATAGTTTTAGTATTAGATAAATAATCTGATAACTCTTTTGAATCATCATAATTAGATGGATAACTATCATCTAATAATTCTTCTTTTATTTGATTAATTATCTTATGATCGCTTTTTTCATTTATTAATACTTTAACTTGATAACGATGACGTAACTCCATTAACATAAGTCTAATAGTCGCATCTGGTTTATATAGATAATCTTCATTAATGATAATGCAATCAAATTCAATATCATAAAATGATTCATCTTTGATCTTGTCAAATACAACAGGTACGAAATCCATTGGTAGATACTTCTCTATAATATAATCGGTAATAATGTTTAACTCTGTACATCTTTCAGATGCATCCCAATCCTTTAAAGTAAAGTACTTTAAGAATTCCTCCTTTAGTTCTTCTTCAGTTAAGTTTTTGTAAACGATATCTTTCATAAATCCTCCTTTGATTAGTAATTATAATCTACATATATATTATAGTTTAGTTTTTATAATCTTGTCAAGAACAAATTATAAAAAAGTTTATAATTTCTTTACTTTGTATATCTTTATTTTTTAATTTATAGTATACTATATATATGGTGAGTGAATATGATCGATATAAGGGAAAATGTTATTAGCTTTTTGAATGCTAAATTTTCAACAAAGCAATATAAACAAATAGATTTAGCTAATTATTTGAATGTTACTAAAACCAATGTTAGTCATTGGCTTAGTAATACTAATTGTCCTGATGTTAAGTTATTTCCTAAGATTGCGGAATTCTTTAATGTCAGTGTTATTGAACTGATGGGATTAAACGAGTTAGTTGATATTTCACTTAAAGAGAGACAGATGTTAGAAAAATATAGAAGTTCTTCTCCTGAAGTGAAAGAGATTATAGATAAAATTTTAGAAGTAAAATAAAAAGGAAGATGAGTTTTTAAGTTTTAAGTTCATCTTCTTTTTTTATATTTATGTCTTCAATTCATATTTAATAAATAACAAAGCATTCACACCCAAAATGTGAATGCTAAAACGAATCGAGTTTTTACTTTATTAGTATGTATTTATTATTAACTTTGTCGTAATAAATATTGATGTATCCATATTCAATTTCAAACATTTCTCTTATTGCTTGAAGCATAATTTTGAATGTTGATAAATCAATATCATACATCTCAATTATTTCATTTCTTCTAAACTGTTTATTTATATTAATGTAGTTATAAAAACTTAATATTATAAAGAAGTTTTCTTTGCGTCTAATGTATTTATTTTTCATCTAATAATATATGATGCACTACCGGAAATTCGATATTTAAATAATGACACAGCTTCTTTAAAGATATGATTCTATCATATTCTGAATGGCCTTCCATGAACATCTTTAATTTAGCTTCAGTAATGTTAAATAAATTACATATATCATCGTTTGTTCCTGTCAAGGCCATATTAGCCGTTATTAGTGCTCTTCTATCATCTATTAAGCCATGATAGGTTGATAGATATAGTTGATAAAAGAATTTAAAGAAATCAATCGAATAGATATGATCATAATTATCTAAGTTATAATTCAAGTTAATAAATGCAATTGCACCTTTATTAGCATAAATATAAACCTTATCCTTTATTTTGTTATTATGGTAGGCCTTTAGATAATAATCTGATATTACTGATAATTCTTTTCTACATAATATCAATTCATTATTTGTTACTGTTCCACAAAATAACAATTTATTTCTGATGGCATCCATCATTATAGCATATTTAAGACTCATTATCTTATTTCCTTAATGATGTATGATTTATATAGTTCAGAATATACAATATCATAATACATTCCTCTTGTTGGGATCATAGCTATAGACATTCTTAAAGCATCGATTATTGGATAAAGCATCTTTTTTGAACATTTAAATCCATCTTGTGATAACTCTTCATTATTTACTTTTTGATTAAATAATAGTTTTATCATTACTATGTATGGTAAATACTTATCTAAGTTTTTATAACTTAAGTTTTGAAGTATAGAATGATTAGTTGGTGGTTTTAAATAATATACATTAGAATTCGTATTACGGTCATACCAAAATATTAAATTGAGGTTTAAATCTAGTAACATATCTTTTATTTCTCTTATTGATTTTCTAGCGTTTCTTAAACATGTCTCGCACATATCAGATAATGTTACAGCGTTTATTCTCTTATTTGATAGTAATTCATTTAAAAAATATATTGATGTGTAAAAATGTTTAGTATGTACTTTCATTAACGTCCTTAAAAATGAATTCCTTATCAAAATCATCCATATCGAAATTTAAAAGTTTGGATATTCTAAATTTAAATAATGCTGGGTCCTTATAATATAATTTCCTTATATCTTTAATATCTTCACAGTTAAAATGATCTAAGACTACATTTATACTTACTCTTTCAAAAAATACATGTGCCCAAATAATAGCTTCTGTTTTAGACATATTATTATGATTCAACAAATCAATAACAAATAGTGTTATTAGGTTTGATTTTTTGAGTGAAACTTTATTTTGATTATAGAATGATAAATCAAATTTAGATTCTGATACATTTAAAACTCGATTTGTTTCTTTTGTTACGACAGCATAATACTCTTTATTTCTATCAAGTACTATTGCTTGATTCAATGGACTAAATAGTCCCATATGCATATTATAATATACCAAGTATTTATTTTACCTCCTTCATTAGTCCTGCATCTATGATAAATCTAGAAGGAATATATCTTTTGTTAAGTCCTTTTATATATCTATTTGATGAAGACAAAATATATAATTTTTCTCTTGCTCTAGTCATTGAAACATAAAATACTTTCCGTTCCTGTTCAATGTCTTTTTGTCTTTCCTTCTTTAAAGAAGGAATTATTCCCTCCATAGCATCAACAATAAAGACTATATCTGCTTCTAAGCCTTTAGATTGATGCATAGTCATTAATGTTATATTTGATTGTTTCAATTCTTTATCTTTATCTAAGAAAAGATTAGATAATATATTATAAGTATCATCGATGTAATTAGTTGATTCAATATCTAGTGATTCTTTAATATAATGGATTCGCATTTCTTTTTCAGGATCATAATCAATAAATTCATTTATATGAATGTAGTCCATTAAGATTTTAAAGAAATCTGTTGGTTTAGTAATTTTGAATAAAGCTTTTAAATGTTCTATTTCATTATAGAAATTAACACAGCATTCTTTATCTGAATTTTTAAATTCATTATATAAAGAATTACCATTAAATCTAGCTGTAATTATTAAACTACTTATAGTTACTTCTCCTATTCCTCTTTTAGGAAATGTTAGTACTCTATTTAATGCTTCTTCATCGTTAGAGTTAAAAAGCAATCTATAATAAGCTAATATCAATTTTATTTCTGAATATTCATAAAATGGTTTGCCTTTAATTGCATAATCTATATTGTTTTCTTTTAAACACTTTTCGTAAATCAAACTCAAATTATGATTTCTAAACAAAATAAAAACAGTTTTATTTGGATTATCCTTGATAATATTAATAATGAAATCAGAAACTGTTTTTTCATTATTAAAATTATCATAATAAATTATGCCACCTGATTTAGTTGGAATAGAATGCTTTTCAAATCTAAATTCATTTTTTGATATTAGTTCATTTGATGACTCAATAATATTTGAATAAGATCTATAATTCTTATTTAAATAAATTACAGTAGGACTATATTTATTGATAAATGATTCTAGAATCTTTATATCAGATCCTCTCCATTCATATATCGCTTGATCAGGATCACCAACCATATAAATATTTGAATTATCACTGATTTCTTTTATTATTTCATACTGAATTCTATTTAAATCCTGACATTCATCTACAAGAATATGTTTTAGATTATTTGTTACTAATTCTTTAAACTTCCTATCGGTTTTTAATAGATTTAGCATCTTTAAATTCATATCATCAAAATCTATCTTATCTTGTGACTCTAAATACTTTTCATATTCATAATATAGAATCAGATTCTCTTTTTGTTCAAAATAGGTTGGAGCGAATACTTCCATATTATTTTTAACTGAAGTAATTAGTTTAACTGCATCTTGAATTGTTTTATGAAGATTATATTTTTCTATAATACTAGCTAAGATGTGGTTTATCTCTTCTTCATCTATGATGATATAATGAATATCAAAATTGTATGTCTTAAGATATAAAAAACAATATGAATGAAATGTTGATATTGAATCTATAGATGTACTTTCTAGCATCTTTTCAACCCTAGTTTTCATTACCCAAGCTGCTTTTTTAGTGAATGTGAAAGCTACTATTTCATTTTCTTTAACACCATTATTAAGTAGATAGCCAATTCGTCTTGTTAGAACTGAAGTTTTACCTGAACCAGGAGACGCTAATACTAGTGTATATTTTGATTTAATTGTTACTGCATGATATTGATCATTATTAAGGTTGTGAAGTAGATTATTATACACTATCAATCACCTTAATAATCGCGATATTTAGCGGTATTTCAATATTGTTAATCACATATTCTTCAACTTTCAAAAGTAGTTCATCAAGTGTTATACGTTTTTTTCTAAAGACATCAAATCTATCTTCATGATTATAAAAATATGATTTCAATATTTCAGCTAGTGATGGAATTAAAACTGATGTGTAATGATAATCAATAAATTCTCTAATATAATCTATCATTAGAATGGCAAACCTAGTTCTTCCCTTTTAGATAGTAGATTGGTTTTAAGATTGTTAATATCAACCATTCTTATCTTTGGGTGATGTAATTCTTCTAGATAAGAATTAATCTTTTTAAGTTTTAGATTATCGATTAAATCAATTTTAGTTAATACATCATCTATTATGGATATTAAAGTTGTATAGATATCTTTTTTAGATATTAAATAGATAACGATGAAATACTCATAATATGTTTGAAGAATATATTTTTTAAATATATCAAAGGTAGATTCTTTTGATTTAGGTTTATTAATCTTTATCTTATCAACATTATTTAAAAAATCATGCCATTTAGGATCGGTTTCTACTTTTGATTGATCTGTTAATGAATAGTTATTATCTATCTTTATATCTAACATTTGGTAAAGAATTGATAATACGTATTTATTAAAAGAATCAGTGATATTATTTGGATCAACTTTATCAAGTAAATCTAGGCATGTGTATAATGCTTTTTCATGCATGTAACGCATTTCAAGTCTCAACCAATAATTAGCATTTACTTCTTTCTTCTTTTTCTTTTGTTCTTTAAGCTTTTCATAAATTACTAGCATTTGAGTTGAAGAATGGGATCCAAATTCAATTGAATATCCTTCTTCAGCACATCCATGTAATTTATAATATTTCTTTTGAAATGTGGATGTAAAGTTACCTTTATCAAGTTTAGCTTTAATCCAATTAAAATCAAAATATTCACCATCATAATCATCAACTGTTAAATCTATTTGCGTAGGATTAGCGTTTAAGATTGTGATGAAGAACAAAATAAAATCATACCAGGTTTTATCAGGGTTGAGTCTTTCAAACTCTCTACAACCAGTTCCTTTAAGTAGAATCGAACATGTTGGCCATCCAGCTTTAGATTTAGGTCCTGCCATATAAAGTTCTATGGCATCACCTAACTCATAAACATATCGATATCTATCTTTTTTATATAAACGTTCATTATAGTCTTTGATACTTAAAAATTCAGTTATTACTTTAACTAATTCTTCTACTTTTTTCTTTTCAAATTTACAATCAATCAGTTTTAAATCAAATGAAGCTCTAAAATAATCAACGATGATACTTATTCCAGTAAGCTTTGTATCTTCTTCGATTGTTACTCCTTATAAAGTTTGTGCATGCTCTATATGCGCTTTACTCTCCGCTAACCCGGGTATTTACTATATCCCGGGTTCTAACGCGGAATTGAGTAAAGCTTGATTATAGAATTGTTTGCACAAATGATATTAATTATTTATCTTATCATAGAATCTAGAATGACATTTAGCAAGTTCTTCCTTAGGTGGAGATAGCTTGGTAAACGTATCTAGGTCTTTAAATTCATAATTCTTCTTTTCCGCGTATGAATATGATAAGAATGTAGAATCATATAATTTTTGATTATTATATGTTAAATCTCTGATATTGATACATAGACTCTTTTTAATACCTTTAGTAGCGGTATTGTTTTCATCTTCTTGTGAAATGGTAGTATTTAATTTATAATAATAGAACATATCAAACCATTTACATATTTTAGATAGAGTATTGGCTATACTTCTAACTACTAAATATGGTAGTGTAAGGTCATTTCTTTTATAGATTGAAGGGCCTTTTCTATTAGATCTTCTAGATATCGTTAATCTTTTAGTTTCATATCTCTTTAAATAATATCTTGATAATGAATATAATATCTTAAATGGTAAATAGTATACCATTAGAAGTAAAGGATATTTTAATAACCTCTTCTTGATAGTTATAAAATATTCTGAGTTACCTCTTATACGCAAAGGAACTTGTTGGCGAAGCTGATAATCTACAAATATCTTAGCATGACGTTTTAAATCATGAGATACTGTTGAAAAGAATGTTGCTGCACCATCTTCTCCAACTACTTTTTTATCGTCATGTGAGTTATATTCTTTATCAAATTCTGATATTGATATTACTATATATTCATCGAGTGGATAGACATCCGCTCTTTTGTTTACTCTCATATAATTAAAATCAAAGATTTTAGAATATGAATTATATAGTGGAGAATATATAGCATAGTTTGATATGATAAATGATTTTCTATAAGTTAATAGATTATAAATATCTATATATTCTTGATGATCTAGGTATTTATCAGGCTCTTCTCTTATTTTTGCGAAATTGAGGTTTCTATACTTTGTTTCATAATCTAACAGTTTTTCTTCTAATTCTTCAATATAATTTTCTTCACAGGCTAGAGATAAACTCATATTTAGTAGAGTTTTACCAGTACCTGGGCATCCATTAATAAAGCATGTCTGAGTTAATTCATCTTTTACAAACATTTTTAATCTTTGATGATTCTTTTTTAGTTTGTAGTTTGCTTTATTAACTGCGATTAAGAATATTAATGCTATTATTACAGGTATTAATATCCATAATGGAATATATTTTAGATATGGAACGGTATGTAAGAATAAGAATTTTATTATATCAAATACTAAGATATATATTTCTAAATTAAACATATATACGATATATGTGATTATAAAGAATATAAATTCTATTAATAGTCGATATATAAATCCATTAGCTATTAATAATCCTAAGATAAGTAAGAATATTGTTCTTTTATTTTTATGAATAAATTCTTTAAATTTAGAAATGAGTGATACTATTTTGTCTCTTATTTTAAATCTTAGATTATCTACTTTTATGTAAAAGTAAGCTAGTGGTGTTGTTCTTATATCTAATTGCGTTCCATTAAATGTTTCATGAAGAAATAAATATAAAACTAAAATTATAGTTAAACCATAGTTACAAAAATATATTATAAAATTAAATATAAATGTAAGTGCATTATCGATGATATCAAGCATGATATCACCGAATGGCCTATTAAAGAATGTATTAATATTAGATGAAATTGTATCTATTTTATCAGAGATATCATTTATAACTTCGTTATAGATTACATTTGAATTATCATTTGATATTTGAAAGTAATTTTTAATGTTGGGTATATTAGATAATTCAAGTAGTCTATTTGTAGATGTTATAAAACTATTTGTATTAGTTAATACTAGAAATAGGCAAAAGCCTACTTCTAGCATAACTACTATACTAATGATTATCTTCTTTTTAACCATTTAGTAAATTTACGAATTATTAAATATAGTGCATAAATAAATATAATTCCTAAGATTGAACCAATAGCTATCATAGATGCTTTTAATGGTTTTGATTCTTCCATCTTTTCTTTTAAGCTATTCATCCAACCTTCAACTTTTTCTGTGATTGTTTGAGTTGGAACAACATAAACAACTTCTTCACCAGATGCATCTTTCATAACAATCATTTCTTGACCTTTAGTATTAGCTTTAACAGGATCAACAACATATACTGTCATTTCAGATTCATAGTAAGAACCATTGCCTCTCATGATGTTATCTACAAAAGTTTCAGTTCCTTCTTCTTTTAAAGAAAGTTCATAATCAACTTCTAGGTTATTAACATAGTTATAACCTTTCTTTAATGCTTCTTTATAGATATCATTGATATTAAAATCTTCATTAGTTTTATTGATTAGTAATACTGATGTAGTG